>JAKOSN010000076.1 GCA_029777335.1 Planctomycetota bacterium | reverse complement strand
GAGGTCCGACAGACATGGCAGCCAAAGGTGGTAAAGAATCCAACCAGGGACTGGTGATTGTCCTGGTGTTTTTCATCCTCGCCACGATTGGGCTCGGGGTGGGGACATACTATGGCTTTGCCGATCAGGATAAGCTGAAAGCCGACAAGAAGAAAGCCGACGGCGATCGCAAGAAGGCCGACGACGAACGCGATTTCTATCGCTTCGAGGCCAATCTGCTCCGTGCCTATCTGGGCATCCCGGTCGAGGGCAAAGCGCTGGAAGAGCTGGCACAGAACAAGGCGAAGTTCGACTCCAATCAGTTTGGGGGCGGACTTTCCGATGAGCGCAAGAAGGAACTCGAAGAGTTGCGGAGCAAGCTCGTGAAGGATACCTTCGAAGGCAAGCGAGCCATGGCCTGGGATGCCAACAAAAACCAGCCAGTGATCACCTACGAGGCGATGCTGGATGGCGCCCTGGCTCGGGTCAAGCAACTCGAGGATAGCCTCAAGACCGCCGAGGCCGAACGAGCCAAGGCGGAGAAGAAGGCGGCTGATGCGGAGGATCTCCAGAAGAAGGATCGCCTGTCCTTCGAGGCCGAACTGGCCAAACGCAAGACCGAACACGAGGACTCGATCAAGAGTTACCAGGCCACGATCAAGAAGCTGAACGAGGATTTCGACGCCGCCAGCAAGAAGAAGGACCCGGAAAAGCAAAACCTGCTCGAGGAGAAAGAAAAGATCCGTAAGGAGAAGTTGGTCCTCGAAAAGGAGATGAAAGATCTCAAGGATAAAATGGATGTGCTCGAATCGAAGCTGGCCCGCCGTGAGGAGATGAAGCCCATCGACATCAAACCGCGCGGCCAGATTGTGGCGGTGCACGGTTCGGGGAACAAGGCCTACATCAACCTCGGCAGTGCGAGCGGGGTCAAACCGCAGGTGACCTTCAGCGTCTTCGGCCTGGCCCCCAATGGCAAGCCGAAAGAACGAAGCAAGGGCAGTGTGGAAGTGGTGAACGTGATCAACGAGCGCATGTCGGAGGTCGTGATCACCCGGATGTATGACCCGGAGGACAAGGGCGACGTGGTCACGGGACGCCGGACTCCCATCGAAATCAAGAGCGCCAAGAACGTCGACCCAATCGTGAAGGGCGATGTGCTGATCAACCCTGCGTGGAAACCTGACGAGAAGACCCACATCGCGATCACTGGCGTGGTCGATTTGCAGCGGGGCGGGTACGACAACATCCAGGTCTTTATGCGAGCGCTCGAGAAGCAGAACATTATTCTGGACGCCTATCTCGACACCCGAGACATGTCGATCAAGGGTCCAGGGATCACGCATAAGACCGATTTCCTGATCATTGGGAATCAGCCTAGCTCTCTTGATCCGTCCCCCGAGGCCCAGAAGCGCGCCCTGGAAATCTCCAAGAAGATGGAAGAGATGCGCTTGCAAGCCTTGAAATACGGTGTGACCAACATCAAGCTCTCGAAGTTCCTCGATGAGACGGGCTACCGCCTGATGAAGCGGATTGAACATTAATTGGCCAGGATTGCATTCATCCAGGACAGCCCCGCCTCAGGAGCGGGGCTGTCCTGTTGTACTTGGGCTTCGGTCCTGTTCTCCTCGCTCGTTCTCCCCGTATGTTCCCTTCGCCTCTTCCAAGCACCCAGGACCTTGGCACGGTGTGATTTTGAAACCTATACTTGCGCAGCGCTCCCGTCCCAGGACTGCATCTCGGCTGGAGGAGTTATGCACCGTAGGTTTCAAACCGTGCTCGTGTTGTCGACGCTTGCCTTCCTCGGTGGGGGGTGTGGCAATCCGCAGGTCATCACGACGGAGCCCGAAGCGGTTTCTCCCGATCGTCAAATTCTCGGGAAGCCGATTGAGATCTCCGCGAGTGATCTGCTGGGCAAAACGCGCAAGGAATTGCTCGCCTTTGATCAGGATTATGCGGATCGAGTGACGTTCCAGAAAGGGCTCTTCGTTCAATCCAAGGAGAGCGCTTTTCTGGCCCGGCTCCACTATCCCTTGCTCCTGCCGATTTTTGACGAGGCCAGGTTCGCCGCCGAGGTGGGCGTATCGCTCCCCCCGTATCTCCTTCCGGGAACGAGAGATAGCGCCGTGGCCTTCCACCTGGCCCGCTTTGGAGACCTGGAAGGCGCGAAATTGCTCGCACAACCGAGCGATCTCGCTCAGGTCGTGGCGCTCCACCAGTCTCTCTATGACCGAAGTTACCCCGTGGAATGGACACGTCTGATTGCCCGCGTCCAGCATCTGGGACATTATCGCCTCGCCTGTGGCGAACGCGAGGGAGCAACGCTCCTGATAGAACTGCACAAGCAGCTGCAGCAGGTTCTGAAAGGGAAGGCAGAGCGAAGTCCCCTGGCGGGAGTCCTTCTCCGCGAAGGGAAGACCGCTTTGAAGGCGAGTGAAGAGCTCTGGCGCGTGAAGGAGAAAGACCTCGCCGACCAGGTGGCACAAGCTCTCGGAGAGTGGGGGGAAAGTCCTTCCTCGCCTTTTGCCTCGCTCCTCGGGAAACCCCGCGCGGAGGTCGCTGCCTGGTTCGACGTGGAGAACGAGGGCTCGATTCTTAGCGTCGATGAACCTGCGCGTGCCCTGGACCTGATGGCCTTGCCCATCGTTCGAGAACAGGTGGAGGGGATCACGGCTTGCTTCAACTCCCAGGACGCATTGAGCAGTTTGGTGATCAATTATCAACCGGGAGTTGGGCAGCTCTACCCCGATCCAGCAGAACTCGTGGCACCTCTGGAAGAACAGGGGACCACTGGAAAGACTGAGAAGACCATCGCCGATGCACGCCACAAGATCTATCAGACAGGGAAAGGTCGCCTGGATGTGTGGGTGTTGCTTCAGAATGCGCATGTGGGGGCGCTGATCGCGCTTCAGGAGGAGAAACCGAACCCAGCGAAGAAGCCGTTGCCGCGCGATTTCGGGATCGTTCATCTTGACGCCAGCTTCGATCATTGTCGCTTGTTGCTCTGCCCACGTTTGAACGGAGACGTGGCGGAGGCGAAGGTGAAGACCGACCGCGAGGGTTTGGTTCGCATCACTCATCCGCTCCCCGCGCTCAATCCCTTGATGATGGCGAAGCTCGAACGGACTCCGGGCGCGGTGGCCATCGAGCGGCTGACGGTGCGGGGGGATACCAGGCGCGTCCCGCTACATTTACTTGTCGAACCACTCTGGGAAGAATTTGGCCCAGGGCAATGGCGCCCGGTGGAAGATGACCATGGCGGACACTTTGACCTGACCTGGGAAGATGAGCGAACGCGCTATGTGTTGCGTTTACCGAACATCGCGGCGATCGCTCCGGAACTGGAACTGAGCCAGCACAGCACCGGGAAGGACCAGGCGAAACGCGATGAGGCAGCTCTCGCCTTTGACCTGCAACGTCGGCAGGAACGCATCAAGGCTGGCAAGCCAGCTGTTCGCCTGCCGCGGTCATTTCCCGAAGTGCCCCGCGTTCTCCTCGGCGAAACGCGTGCCAAGGTGGAGCGTGCGCTCCCTGGCTTTGTGAAAACACCGTTTGGATTGCGAACCATTTTCACAAGCAATCCCCCTACGCAATTGCTCGTCCGCTTTGGTGCCGACGACCGAGTGGCGGAACTCCGATGGTTCGCCCAGGATTTGCACGCGAAACCGAGCCTGGCGGCCAAGGAGATGCATCTGGCGTATGGGGCGACCACTGTGCCGGACTCGCTGTGGGCGTCGGTGTGGAAAGACGTCTCCCCACCCACCCTTGCCTCCAGCACGCATCAGTGGATCGATGATTTAACGATCTTCACGTATCACATCGGACCGGGAGGTAGTGAACGAATCCTGCGTGATCGTCTGCTGGATCATCCCGAGGGGGCTGTGTTGCCGCCGCTCGAATTTCTCTCGCGCGGCCCCGAGGTTTGCAAGCTCGGTCAAACGCGAGCCGAGATCCTCGCCAACTGGAAGGGGCCGCCCCCCAAGCCGGTGGTCGATGATCCCTTGATTCTCATTCCTGCCAAGCCGACCGACGTCGATGCCTACTATCTCTGGTTCAACAAGGACAAGGTGATTCGGGTGATGGTGCGTTACACCCAGCCAGCAACTGCCAAACTCACCACCCTCGACCGGGCACGTTTCTTGCAGGCTGCCTGGGCAGGGCTGATCACCCAGGCGGGGCACTGGCAGCGGCGTGAAGTTGGTTCGGACAAAATCGCCCGGATGTTCGGCTGGTGTGATGATCGCACACGCATGCGACTCTTCTGGCAAGAAGATCAGGGGCTCCGCCGGCTCTTCCTCGAATGGCAAACGCTGGCTGCGACGGAGTGATTTCCCTTCCTCCTCTCGCTCACGTTTCCGGTCCTGGCTTCCCCTGTATCCGGTGGGCGAGCCAGGACCGCATTGTTTCTGTCCCCAGACGACTCCTCTGCCACACCCCGGGAAAAACCACTCCCGGCTCGACAATTGAGAGTGGGGAGTTGTGGAGGGGCTGTTGGCCTGATAGCTTGATAACTTGGACGTTCCCACATGGTCAGGAAGCAAGCACTCATGCACGAGCAGTCACAGGCCTTCTTGAAACGCCTCATCGAGACGCCGAGTCCTTCCGGGTACGAACGACCCATCCAGAATGTGGTTCGCGAGTGGGCTCAACTCCTGGCGGACGAGGTTCGCACGGATAGTCACGGCAACGTGGTGGCCTGTCGGAATCCGCAGGGCCGTCCACGCATCATGCTCGCGGGTCACTGCGATCAGATCGCGTTGATGGTTCAGCACATCGACGACAATGGCTATCTCTACGTGCAGCCCATTGGCGGCTGGGATATGCAATTGCTTCTCGGCCAGTGTTTGACCGTGTGGACCCGATCGGGACCACACGCAGGGGTTGTCTCCCGCCGCGCGACTCATCTCCTCACCAACGAGGAACGGAACAAGGTTCCGCAGTTCACGGATGTCTGGGTGGACATCGGCGCCAAGGATCGCAAGGAAGCCGAGGAAGTGGTGATGGCCGGGGATGTGGTCACCTTCCACCTCACCTACCGAACCTTGCGAAATGACCTCGCCTTCGGGCCAGGGATGGATGACAAGGTCGGCCTCTGGACCGTGATGGAGACACTTCGCTTGCTCCAGGGCAAATCCCTCCAGGCTGGGGTGTATTCCGTCTCCACGGTGCAGGAGGAGATCGGACTGCGTGGAGCGACCACCAGCACCCACGCCATCGATCCGCAGGTCGGGATTGCGGTCGATGTGTGCCATGCCACCGACACTCCCGGCAACGACAAGAAACTGCTGGGAGATACCCGGCTCGGCTCTGGCCCGGTGCTCTTTCGGGGTGCCAACATCAACCCGCGCGTCTTTGAGCGGCTTCACGAACTAGCGAAGACCAATGGCATCCCGGTCCAGGTGCGAGGAGCCCCGCGGGCAACAGGGACGGATGCCAACGCCATCCAACTCAGTCGTGCAGGGGTGGCGACGGCAGTCGTCGGCATTCCCAATCGTTACATGCACAGCCCCGTTGAGGTGGTCTCATTGGAGGATTTGAACAACGCTGCCCGCCTGCTCGCCGCCTTCTGCGAGAGCGTGACCCCGCACATGGACTGGACGCCGTGACCGGGAGGAGAGGAACCATCCGTGCGGAGGAGGGCTGCCATGGGACCATCGACGATGGGAGGCCCGGCAGAGATCACTGGCTGGTTGCTTGAACTGGAACATGTTTCGCGCGCCTATGGGTCGTTTCAGGCGCTGAAGGATGTGACGTGCCAGCTTGCTCCCGGTCGAGTTGGACTGCTGGGACCAAACGGCGCAGGGAAGTCGACCCTGCTGAAGATCCTGCTCGGACTCCTCACCCCGACTTCAGGGCAGGGTCGTCTGCTGGGCCACGACCTGGCCACCTCAGGGGCGATTCTGCGCAGGCTGATCGGCTACATGCCCGAGGCAGATGCGCTGGTCCCCGGTTTGCGCGGCGCGGAGTATGTTGCTCTGGCGGGGGAACTCTACGGGATGCCTCGCCGCGAGGCGGCCCGACGAGCCCACGAGGTACTCACCTATCTGGAGCTGGAAGAGGCACGCTATCGACTGCTGGAGGAATACTCCACCGGAATGAAGCAACGTCTCAAGCTGGCCCAGGCGCTCATCCACGATCCGCCCGTTCTCCTCCTGGATGAACCCACCAGCGGGCTCGATCCGTCGGGTCGCGATGCCATGCTACGTCTTTTGCTGGCGCTGGGACGCGACCATGGCAAATCGATTCTGCTTTCCACCCATCTTCTGGGAGATGTGGAACGCGTGTGTGATACCGTGGTGATTCTGCATCACGGAGAGGTTCTCAAGCAGGGGAGTGTGCAGTCTCTTCGCACTCGTCGGCATGATCGTTACCGCTTACAGATCGAGGGCAACCCGCAAGCTTTTCTTGATGAGTTGACGCTTGAAGGTGTGCAGATCCTCCACGACAATGAGCGAGGTGAGGTGCGCGTGGCCACTCCGCCAAACTGGATCACGCGCACGTTCTTTTTGCTGGCGGAGAACAAGGGCGTTCTGATCCGCGGATTGCAGCAGGACGACGAGGACCTGGAAGAACTCTTTCACCGGGTGCTCGAGGAACGAGGCGGGCATGGCCGTTGATCTGCTCTACTACCGGCCCTGGCGGGGTGAGTTTGCCTCGCCCCTCCACAGTGTCTGGCCAATCGCTCGCCTGGCACTGGTCATGATGTTCCGGCGCAAGCTATTCTGGGGACTTTATGTCCTGGCGCTCTTCATCTTCGGCCTGCATTTCTTTGGCCAGTATTTGATGTTCTTCGCCGAGGCACAGATGAGCCAGGGGAGCATCAGCTTTGGTGGCGGACGGGTGTCGCCTCAGGAACTGGTCCGCCTCTTTCGCGGAGTGGTGAAACTGAATGGTACCGGGGAGACGTATCTGAACTTCTACTGGTATCAGGGTTACATGGTGATGATCGTCCTCGCCCTGGCGGGAGCCCTGCTGATCGGCAACGATATCCGCCACGGGAGCCTGCCGTTCTACCTCTCCAAACCGCTGGGGAGCTATCACTATCTGCTGGGCAAAGGGTTGGCGGTGGCGGTCTTTATCAATCTGATGACCACCGTTCCCGCTCTGGTGCTGTACGTGCAATATGGGGTGCTCGACACCTATAGCTACTTCCCCTCGCACTGGGGGTTGGCTCTGGGGCTCCTGGGCTTTGGAGCCTTGATGACTGTGGTCCTCACGCTCCTGATCCTGGCGACCGCCGTCTGGCTCCGTCGCACCGTTCCTCTGATCATGACGTGGACGACCTTGTTCTTCTTCTGTCGCCGACTGGCCGACTCCCTGGTGGATCGGCTGAACTACGATCCCCGCTGGAAACTGCTCGACCTCTGGAACAGTCTGATGCTGGTGGGGCAATGGTGCCTCGACACCAAGCTGACCGGGGTTGGCCAGCAGCCGGAAACGTATGAGGCGGCCATCGTCCTCACCGTGGTGAGCCTGCTATGCCTGACGTACTTGATTCGACGGGTCCGAGCCGTGGAGATCGTGGCGTGAGCACTCCGGTCTCTCCCGAAGTGCACACTCCCACCCCAGCGAACAAGGAGACCCTGGGAGCGCAGCGGTTGACGATCCAACCGCGTGGTGTCCCGGTCCTGCGTTTTGAGCGTGTCTCCAAGTGGTATGGCCCGGTCATTGGGGTGAATCAGGTCACCCTGGAGCTTCACCCGGGCATCACCGGGTTAGTCGGCTCGAATGGCGCCGGCAAGAGCACGTTGATGCGCTTGGCGACTGGCCAGGCGAGGCCGGACCTGGGACGGATTACCGTGCTGGGTCTGGATGCCTGGAGCAGCGGGGCCCGCCTCAAGGTGGGGTACTCGCCCGAGGTCGATGCCTTTTATGAGGAGATGTCTGGGCGCCAATTTGTCCTGACCATGGCTCGACTGAACGGGTTTTCCTCGGCGAATTCCCGTCATCGGACCGAGGAGGTCCTTCGCCTGGTCGGGATGGAAGACCGGGCTGACCGGCGCTTACGGGGCTATTCCAAGGGAATGAGACAGCGCATCAAGGTCGCGCAGGCGCTCCTTGCTGATCCCCCTCTCCTGGTGCTCGATGAACCTCTCAGCGGGATCGATCCCGTGGGTCGCCAGGAGTTCATTGAGCTGTTCCTTAAACTCGCTGAGCAAGGGAAGTGTCTGCTCATCTCCAGCCACGAGTTGGAGGAACTGGAAAAGCTCACCGACCATGTGGCCATCATGGCACGCGGACGGATCGCCGCGGTCGGATCAGTGACGGAGATTCGCGATCAGCTCAACGATCATCCCCTCTCCATCCGCATCGATGTGAGCAATACCACCGAGAACGGTTCCTCGACCGGAACTCGTCCCACCCGGCATCGGCAACTGGCGGCGGCCCTTCTGGGGATGGAAGAAGTCGCTCAGGTCGAGATCTGCCCGGCGGATCCCCTCGATCCGGAGATCGGGCGATTGATTGTTCGGGCTCGCCATCCGCGCACCTTCTTCGAACATCTCAGCCAGCTGGTCGTCGAGGAATGGTACGAACTTCGACATGTGGAACCGTTGGACGAGAATACGGCCGCCGTGGTCGGCTATCTCCTGGGAGGGTCGGCACGCTGACCCCTGATGAGGCCCGGCAGAGGATGCAAGCAGTGGGCAACGTGGATACTCCCTCTGAAGTCTCCGTGCAGGAAGTGAGCCTTTTCCGCGCCTGGCTCTATCTGGTCCGGCTGAGCTGGCAGCGCCAGTTTCGAGCGCGCCAGATGGTCCTGATCGCACTCGGACTGATGCTCGTGACTTTTGTGATCGTTGCCTTGAACACCGCCGCCGGGCGCTGGGGGATGGGGCACTGGCGCTACTATGGACGAGGTGGACCCAACCTCGATACCTGGCTGACAGAGACTCAGGTGGCGATCCCACTCACGGTGGCGCCCAGCGCGCCGGATTCCCTTCCCATTGCCGATGCGATCTTTGCGGCCAATCGAGCGATCATTGCCGAGTCGGGATTTCTGGTTTTCAGCAAGGGATTCGTGATCCTTCTCTTCCTCAGCTTCCTTTTGCCCTTGTGGAGTCTGAGTTTCGCCACAGACGCTCTCGGGGGCGAGCGCGAGAGCCAGAGCATGATCTGGCTGCTCACCCGCCCCTTGCCCCGCTGGTCGATCTATCTCGGCAAATTTCTCGCGATGCTACCCTGGTCGTTGACCCTGAACGTGGTAGGATTTGGCCTGATCTGCAGTGTGGCAGGGCGCCCCGGGCCAGTCGCCTTTCGCCTCTACTGGCCAGCGGTCTTTTTTGCCACGCTCACGTTCAGTGCTCTGTATTATTTGATGGGGGCGTTCTTCAAGCGACCAGCCATCATTGCCATCGTGTACTCGTTCTTTCTCGAAGTGATCGTCGGGAATCTGCCGGGGACCCTGAAGCGCATCAGTATCGGCTTCTATGCGCGATGCATGATGTTCGAGTCTGCAGAGTCGTTGGGGTTACAACCAGAGAACCCGATCGTCTACGAGCCAGTAACGGGAACCACGGCGATGGTGGTCCTCTTCCTGGCGACGGTGGTTCTGGTTGCGATCGGCATGATCCTGTTTCAACGTGCACAGTATGAGACGGTAGATTAGGAGGTCGGATCGTCATGTCGTCATGGGACGAGAAAAGCCGCTTTGCAGAACTCCTGGGGGAATCCCCGCGGCATGGCGATCGGGGTGAACGGGGAGGCGAATCCACCCATCCGCCCTTGCCGCGTGCCCTGTCGATCGCCATTAGCCGAGAGGCAGGGGCGCGCGGGGGCACCATCGGTCGCCGCGTGGGCCGCAAACTCGGCTGGGAGGTTTACGACAAGGAACTCCTGGAATACGTCTCGCAGGAAGGCGCCATCCGCCAGGAAGTCACGGAGGGGCTGGAGCGTGAGGTGGCTGACTGGATTGAGGGCAACGTTCAGGCTCAGATGAGTGCCAACCATCTCGATCCCGACCCGGCCACGATCAACCTGGCCCGGACCATTTATGCCCTGGGAGCCGAGGGGCGGGTTCTCTTCATCGGTCGAGGCGCAGGCTATCTGCTGCCTCGCGATAGCACCCTCCATGTCCGTCTGATCGCCCCACTGGAGGAACGGATCGCCTACCTGGCGCAATGGCTACGCCTCACCCGCGAAGAGGCCGAGCATCGCGTTCAGGTGCGTGATTCTCGCCGGGCGGAATTCCTGCAAACCTGTCTCCATCGCCAGAGCACCGATCTGTACGCCTTCGATCTGATTCTCAACACGAGTTATCTCGGGGAGGATCAGTGTGCGGAGTTGATCACCCAGGCAGCTCGGGCCAAGTCCGCCCAGCGCTTTGCAGAGAGCGAGGAATCGCAGAGAAAATAATGGAGCACACGGCCTCTTTCGCCTCCTTCCAGACCCTCGTCAGGCGAGAAGCCCCCACCCTCGCCATTGTCCTTGGATCGGGATTGGGGCCATTGATCGAACACGTCGAAATCCTTCTCTCGATTCCCTTCGCACAGATCCCTGGCCTTTCGGCAACCTCCGTCCCTGGGCATCGAGGTCGTATCACGCTGGCCCGTTGGCTCGATCGCCCTCTCCTCCTTCAGGAAGGAAGGCTGCACTACTACGAAGGACACTCGTGGAGCGAGGTGGTCCAGCCCGTGCATCGCCTCGCCGAGCTGAACATCAGGACGCTGGTTCTCACCAACGCCGCAGGGGGCATTCATAACTCGCTGATGCCGGGGAGTCTGATGCTGCTGCGGGACCATCTCGATTGCACGCGCACTGGGTGGTGGCGGAGTGAGCCACTCCCTCGACGAAGCCCCTATTCAAGCCGTTTGGCGACCCTTGCGACCGAGGTGGGGGCCACGCTGGGCGAACCGCTCCTGGAGGGGATCTACGCCATGGTCACGGGACCGTGTTACGAGACCCCTGCCGAGATTCGCGCTCTCCGATTCTGGGGTGCGGATGCCGTGGGGATGTCCACGGGCCGCGAGGTGGAGGAGGGACATCGACTGGGGATGGAATGCCTGGCGTTTTCGTGCATCACCAATCGGGCAGCGGGCCTCTCCGAGGGGTGCCTGGATCATCGCGAAGTTCTGGAGGTAGCCGCACGGACCACGGAACGGCTGATTCGGCTGGTGGGAGCGATCGTCGAGAAGGTGTAGAACGAGCAAGAGCGAGGGGCTTTATTGGCCACCTCGCTCTCTCTGATTGATTCACTCGGGGCGACAGGACGGCTCTTGAACTTTTTCTGGCCGGCGTCCGGGGCTGGGAAGCCGGATTCCGGCAGCAGTTCGATAACGCAAAGCCTGATTCAGAATAATCGAACGTCGCCAACGGGCTGCGCCATCATGCTCACGGCTTCACCGGTCTCGGTGGCGGCGCCGGTTTGGGCGTCAGCTGATCCACTTCCGTCCGCCACCGGACAGCCACGATGCAATCGCCGGCTTCTTCGCACCGGCGGAGCATTTCCCGCGCGATGCGGAGCTTGTCGGCGTCGGTCTTCGCCTCCTTGAACTCGGCCCGCAGCCAGTGCAGCTTGTCCGTCGCCACATTGCCGGGGAACGGAAAATCGGGATACGGAGCAGGCCTGGAAGCGAGTTCCTGGCGCTTCTTTTCCCACGTCGCTTCGTTCCACTTGACAAACTGGCCATCGGGGCCGAGCTCGCCGCGGACTGCGACCTGGGCCCAGCGTTCGAGGAGTTCTGGCGGCAGATTCAGCTTGGACGCTGGAGGGATAAGGCGCGCACAGTCGTTACTGATCATCCCTTGCCCCGGCACGATATGCCAGGCCGACGTTATCGGGAGAACCTTGTCCGTGCGCGTGTCAACCAATTCCCCGTGTCCGCTCACCTCCGTGCTGACGAATCGCCCATCCGGGGCAAAGCGAGCGAGATCGGGGTGAAACTTCCCCCCCGGCGGCGGGACACGCCGCACCCAGGTTCGCGCATCATAGACCTGGCCATTCGCCATGTGGACGATGTCTCCGTCTGCTGTTGAGGAGAGTGCAACAGGCCAGGGACGATGACCTCGCGTGCTCAACTCCTCGATCAAGAACATCCCCATCTCCGTGATCTTACGGGCGAATCTCCCAATCGGCTCGTGTTGACCCACGCGATAGACCTCGGACCAGTCCGGCGCTGCCAGGGCAAAGGCGTCGTCCGTGAGGTAGCGAACGCTGAAAAAATCCGGGCCATTGCTTTGGATGACGTTGGTGACGGCGCGGAGTTGCCGCGTTTCGATGTCCCATTCTCGTATGTCCCAGCTATATCCATCGCCACGATTCACCTTTACTTTTTTCACGGTGGTCGTGGCAATCTTGGATCGATTGGGGCTTACGCCAACCCACCAAATGGATTCCCCTTCAGGATGCTTGAGCTTGGCGAGCAGACGCCCATTCTCCGCTGAGTACACGAGGAATGTGGTTGGGCCGTCATCCATGATGACCCACTTCCAACGGTTTGCAAATTGAATGTAGCGGGCAGGGCGTTCCGCATTCAATCGGGCCACAAGACGTCCTGTTGCGGTGTCCCACAGATCGACCGGGCCTCTACACTCCAAACGGCCATCCAGCCAGTAGCCATTTGGATTCTTTGTGTCCTTATAGACGTACCTCCAGGTTAGCAGCCGACTCTTTCCCATCTGGGAGGTGGTCCGTCTAAAGGAATTGTAAGAGAGAACGTAATCGAGGTTGTTGAGCAGCCGATTCTCGCCAAGCTCGTAGCAGTTCTTGCGCATCTCAGTCGCCGCGCGGTATCGACCGGTTGGCACGTCCCAGAATCGCGCCACGCTGGTCTGGTCGTCGGTGAAGACGGTTTTGCCGTCCGGACTGAAGCCGGTATTAACGACCTGTTCGTTCCCCTCACGCAGAATGGCGAGCGGCTTTCCTGTCCAGGCGTTCCAGAGTCGTGCCGTGCGGTCCTCACCGAGTGTGAGCAGCGTCTCTTTGTCCGGACTAAGCATTCGGCTGACGACTTCTTGACCATCATGGGTGATCGGCGGCAGGAGCGGGGCGTAGTCCTGGCCAAGGGCAAGCACCGCGACCGTAGCGGACTCGCGAAGTTCGTCGACGTTCATTTGTTCGAGGCCGAAAGTCGTCGGTAGCGTCTTCACCGTCTTGGCCAGTCTGAGGAGTCCGACCCGTGAGTCCGAACGGGCCTCCGCAAGGTCGAGATCAACCTGTAGACTGGCGGCCGTTGACTTCAATTGGTCCACAGCCTCTTCGTACCTTCCCAAGTTGTACCCGGCTTCTCTGGCATTCTCCTCCGCTTCGATCCGTCTCTCGTCGGCAATCGCCTCCGCCCGCTTCGCCTGCACCGCCAGCCAGCTGCTTACGGCGACCGCCGCGACCAGCAGGCACACAAACGCCACTGTGGTGGTCAGTGGCACACGGTGCTTTCGGGCAAACTTCCGCAGCCGGTACGCCGCGCTGGGAGGATGCGCTTGCACCGCTTCGCCAGCGAGGTAGCGCTGCACGTCGGCGGCGAAGCCGTTGACCGTCTCGTAGCGCCGCGCCCGGTCCTTCTCCAGCGCCTTCATCACGATCCAGTCGAGTTCATTGCGGAGCAGGCCAGTCAGTTTCTTCGGCTCTGTGCCGCGTTCGGCGGAGATGCTCGCCCGCTTGCTGGCCGTGCTCAGCTTGACGCTCGGGCGCGGCGGCTCCGCCTCACAAACGAGACGCAGCATCTCCATCAGCCCGGCCTTCTTGAGTTCCTCGCTCCGGAATGGCGGGCTGCCGGCCAGGAGTTCGTACAGCAGCACGCCAAGCGAATACACATCGGACCGCGTGTCGATGTCGAGGTTGTTCAGGCTGGCCTGCTCGGGCGACATGTACTCCGGCGTGCCGACCACCGCCCCGAACCCCGTCATCAACGATCTGTCGGTCAGCGTTTGCCCCGTCGCCTTGGCCACGCCGAAGTCGATCACCTTCGGCACCGGCCGGTCGTCGTACAGGGCGATGAGCACGTTGGAGGGCTTGATGTCCCGGTGAATGATTCCCTTCTGGTGCGCATGCTGAATCGCCTGGCAGACCGGCACGAACAGCTCCAGCCGCTGCCGCGGGGTCAGCTTGCGGGTGTCGCAGAACTGAGTGATGGGCACGCCCTTGACCAGTTCCATCACGAAGAACGGGCGCCCGTCCGGGGTGGCCCCGCCGTCCAGCACGCGGGCGATGTTCGGGTGATCCATCAGGGCCAGCGCCTGCCGCTCCGCCTCGAACCGGGCCAGGACCGCCTTCGAGTCCATCCCGGCCTTGATGAGCTTGACCGCCACGACCCGCTTCACCGGCTCGGTCTGCTGGGCGACCCAGACGGTCCCCATGCCGCCTTCGCCGATCTGTTCCACCAATTTGTAGCGTCCGGCGATGACCATGCCGGTCTCTTCCCTGCCGGAAACGTATGCGGCGGTTGGCTCCCCGGGGGGCGAAGCAGGCGGCTCCAGGAAGTCGCCCGCCATGGGATGGGCCTCCAGCAGCCGCTCAACCCGGTGGCGCAGGCCGGCGTCTTCGCCGCAGGCCGCATCGAGGTAAGCGGCGCGCTCCTCGGGCGTGCTCTTTTCCAGGGCAGAGAAGAAGATCCGTTCGGCGGGGGACTGCTCGGTCATGGCAATGACTCCGGACAACGGTTGCCGTTTTCCTACCATGCGAGAAAACGGGTGAAACCCCCTCACGGTGCCGAACTTTTTTACTCGTCGGTGTGGAGCTCGCTGAACAGCCAGGTTCGGGCGTAGGCCCACCAGCGTTCGGCGCTGGCCACTGAGACTCCCAGGGCAGCGGCGGCTTCCGGTAGAGACATGCCGGCGAAGAACCGCAGCTTGACCAGTTCTGCCTTGGCCGGCTCTTCGGCGGCGAAGCGCGCCAGGGCTTCGTCGAGGGCGAGCAGATCGTCCGGCGATTTGGTGATCCACTGATACTCGTGAAGCGGGACGCGGCGATGCTCTCCGCCGTGGCGGACCGTCTGCTTGCGGCGGGCGGCGTCCACCAGGATACGTCGCATGGCCTCTGCTGCGGCGGCAAAGAAGTGGCCGCGATGGTCCCAATGGTGCCCACGCTCACCGTGGACCAGACGCAGGTACGCCTCGTGAACAAGGGCGGTGGCTTGAAGCGTTTGGCCCGGATTCTCCTGGGCCATTTGCTGGGCCGCCAGGCGGCGCAGCTCATCGTACACCAGCGGTAGCAATTGGTCCGCCGCGTGGGGATCGCCTGCGTCGATACCGTTCAAGATGCGGGTCAGATCGCTCACGCCAGATACCTTTCCAGTGAAACGGCATTCATGGCAGAGAGTCCACCTCGTGTGCGCCGGTCACGTGCCGTCCGCTGCACGGGGTTTTCTGGTTCTCGGTGCCGTAGGGCTCAGCCTGATTGTAACTGACGGGTGAGGAGGAAGCGACAACGTCAGCCCCGTTTTGAACGGACAAAAGGACAACTCTGATGGTGGGATGGGAGAAACGCGCAAGCAATCCCACCCGAGAGCGGGGTGGAGTTAAACTCGGCTCGACTTGCGAAAAGGAGTGGCATTTCAAGAAAAAGGCCCACCGTCGAAAACAACGATGGGCTTTGTGAGAGAGGTAGTCGGGGCGGCGGGATTTGAACCCACGACCTCCTGGTCCCAAGCCAGGCGCGCTATCCAGGCTGCGCTACGCCCCGTCTCCCCCATCGTATGAAGTTCAGACTCGCGAAACAATGGGGGATGAGATCATTTGCCTCAGGTTCGGAGTGCCTCCACGATCCGTTCAAAATCGTCATTCGATTCGAAGTTCAAGATCAGCTGTCCCTTGTCCTTGTCCTTGACCTTGATCTCGATCTTGAGCGCCAACTTCTGGCGCAGTTCATCCTCGATCGACTGCACATGGGCGGTCTTCTCTGGCCGGGTGCGCTCCGAGGGTTCCCGGACTTCCTTCTCCTCAACGGGGGGTTGCTTCACCAGCGCCTCGGTGGCGTGAACCGACAGACCACGCGCGATGATCTCCCGACAGAGAGCGATCTGGCGCTCCGGGTCCGCTATCCCCTTCAGGACCTTGGCATGCCCGGTGCTCATCTGGCCGACCCGGATGGCATTTTGCAGCTCTTCCGGGAGTTCGAGCAGAGCGACCAGGTTGGTGATCGTTGGCCTCGCCAGCCCGATGCGATGGGCGAGCTGTTCGTGCGTCATCTGGAAACGAGTCAGATAATCCTTGAACCCCTGCGCCTTTTCGATGGGGTTCAAATCGGTCCGTTGAATATTCTCAACGAGGGCGGCTTCGAGCACCTGCTGATCGTTGAAGTCCACCACGGTCACAGGCACCGAGGCGAGACCGGCCGAGCGAGCAGCGCGAAGACGACGCTCCCCGGCGACCAGCTGGAAGCGATCACCCACCTGCCGCACTACCAAGGGTTGCAATACGCCGTGGTTCTTGATGCTGTCTCGCAGAGCGCTCAGATCATCGTCGTCGAAGGTCTTGCGCGGCTGAAAGGGGTTCTGTTCGATCTGTTCCACCGTCAACTGCGTGGTGGCTCCCGAGCTCGGGGTCGAGCCATCTTCCGGGTTGCCGAGCAGGGCATCGAGGCCCCGTCCCAGCCTGGTCTTCTTTTCCATGAAGGTTCCTCCTGGCATCCCCTTGTGGGGCTTCCTTGCCTGCGCGACATTCTAACGAGAAGCGGTTGAGAGGAACAATGGTGCTTTTGCGGAGGAGTTTGTCGATCGTAGCGGATGTTCCACGTGGAACGTCTGGGTGGGGAGTGGAGGAGAAAGGGAAAGAAGTGCCCGGTTGGAAGAGGGACCGAGTGAGCGGACTATCTCAGATCACGATCTTAGACGAAAGATCCAAGCGGAATCTAGATGACTTTCTTCGTTCGCGAAGTGGCTAATTGCTCTTTCCCTCACCCGAGCCGATGGAGTAAGATCCGTCCCGCTGACGACACGGAACCGTCGGTACGGGCCATGGATGGCCTTGGAGAGAAGAGGACTTATGATAGGTTTTATCGCTGCGGCGGGACTGGGCACCCGTCTGGGTGATCTGTGCGAGAAGCGGAACAAGGTCCTTCTCGACCTGGGAGGGGAGACTCTCCTGGGGAACATCCTGAATCACTTCGAGCAGACAGGGATCAGCGAAACCCACGTGGCGGTTGGCTACGACGCGGTTGGGGTTCGCCAGACCTGTGAGGATCGTGCCCGGCTGATTCTCAATCCCTTCTATGCGACGCATGGCATCCTGAGCAGTTTCTGGCTCGCGCGCCCCTACCTGGCCGGCAATCCGTTCCTCTTCACCGTTGGCGATCACTACTTCACCCGAAATCGTCTGGCAACCATCCTGGCCGATCAACCCGAGGCGGAGGTCCTCGTCGATGTGGAGATGAAGCCCTGCGATGATGAGGACATGAAGGTCTTCATCAATCGAAATGGCAAGCTCCGCACCATCACCAAGGCCTCCCTCGATGGGCACTGCATCGGGGAATTCACGGGGATGGTTCGATTCAGTGCCGAAGGCTCGCAACAATTTTTCGAGATGCTGGACAGGCAGGTCTGGCTGCATGGCATTGAGGGCTATGTGGCGGACATCCTCTGTCAAGTGAATCGCAAATGGGAACTCGCTTTTCATCTCAGTACCGACCATGACCGGGTTGAGGTCGATTATCCTTACGACCTGACTCGGGCTCGCGAACTCTATCGCAAGGAACGGACAAGAGCGGTTGCTTCCTGATCCCGCTCACCCCTCACGGGGATGTTCGTCCTTGCTCTGATCGACCCCCTCGCTGATCTACCCGATCCGTTGCTCCCTGGAGCTTGCTCGCGACTCCTCTCGGTGGTGCCTGCGTTCAGTCGTGGACTGAGCACAGGCCCTGGGCAGATGCTGTCGTCCCGCGGCAGCATTCCCTTTCCCTTCTGAAACGGAACAGGTTGATGACTCGCGCACCCATTCTCATCCGCGTGGATGGTACGTCCCGGCTTGGCTGGGAGTCGATGGCTCGCTGCCTGACCTTTGCGGCGGCCCTCCAGCGGCGGCGCCGGCCCACCTACTTCCTGTCGCAAATCGACTCCACCGAGTTCGGCTTTACCATCAAGCGCGGTGGCAATGACTGGCTCCCCACCGAGCATCCGCTTGGTTCTCCGGAGGATCTTGAAGCCACGCTGCGCCAGATTCGCCGGCTCAATCCAGCTGCCGTCATCGTGGATGGAGTCGAGATTACCACCGATTATCTGCGCGCCCTGCAAGATGTAGGTCCGCTCGTCGTGTCGCTTGATCATCATGCCGCGATCCCGATTCCCTCGCGTCTGTTGATCAATCCCTACCTCGGGCCGGGACGCGACAACTTCACCTTCAGCGCGCGCACACAGATTCTGATGGGATCGCGCTACGCTCTGGTGCGCCCGGAGATTCGCCGCGTGCGTCCGTTGCGTGCACAGGAGCCCGCCCAACCCTATCGCGTGCTCGTGGCTCTGGGCGAGGATGATCCGCATCAGCAGTCCAGCGAACTCGCCAAACTCCTTCTCAACTGTTCGCGGGTTGGCCGAGTCGACATCCTGGCGCGCAACCACTATCCCCACCTGGCGGATCTCCGAGCGCTGGCTGAGCGTGCCCCGGACCGTTTAGAGGTGGCGACCGAACCGGCCGAGATTGCCGCCCGCCTGGTTCGGTGTCACATGGCTGTCACGGCGGGGAACGGCTGGTCGCAGGAACTCGCCTGCGTCGGGGTGCCGCAACTGATCATTGTCCAGAATGAGGCCCACTGGCCGACCGCCCAGCGCCTGGAGGAAGAAGGCGCGGCGATCTGCCTGGGATGGCATGAAAATGTCTCCGCTCAGACCATTCGCCACTCGGTGCATGATCTCCTCGGCGATCCGCTCGAACGGCAGTCGATGGCTCGCTGTGGGCGCAAGCTCTTTGATGGCCGCGGACCCGATCGGCTGGTGACTGCCCTGGAAGTTATGCTTCACTGCAAGGATCGCACTGCCACCCTGCAGGCAGCCTAGGACTTCTCCCCATTCACCACACGAACAACCCTCGCAGACTCCCCTTGCTGGGAATTCTGCGAGGGTTTTCTCGTTCTCTACCAGGATTGCGACGCACCCTTGGGGCGAGTATCCTTGTGTGTGTGGCGACGACCCTCTCTCTCAGGATGCCTCCCATGCGGAAAGAACAAGTTGTGGCGATCCTCTCCGAGATTGGAACTCTGCTCGAACTGCAAGGGGAGAATGCCTTCAAGTGTCAGGCGTACCACAACGCCGCACGCACCATCGAACAACTCGATCGCGACCTGGCCGATGTCGTCGCTACCGGCGAACTTGGCACGCTCAAGGGTATTGGGGAGGCGTTGCAACTCAAGATCACAACGCTCGTCACCACCGGGAAGCTTCCCTACTACGACAACCTCAGGGCCCAGGTGCCCGAGGGGTTGCTCACCATGCTCCGAGTAGCAGGTCTGGGGCCCAAGAAAGTGCGCGCGTTGCATCAACAACTGGGAATCGACACCCTCGACAAGCTCAAGGCGGCTTGTGAGTCCGGCTCGGTCGCTGGCCTGAAAGGCTTCGGGGAAAAAACGCAGCAGAAGATCCTCGAAGGCATCGAATTCATCAAACTCACGGGAACGCGCCTGCGCATCGATCAGGTACTTCCCGTTGCCGTCGGCCTGATCCAGGAGTTGAAGCAACTTCCAGAGGTGCAGCGTATTGAACTCTGCGGAAGTCTTCGCCGACGCAAGGAGACGATCAAGGACATCGATATCCTGGTCAGTTCCAACACCCCGCAACCGATCATGGATCGACTGGTTACTCTGCCCGGAGTGGTCCAGGTGATCGGCACCGGATCAACCAAGACAAGTGTTGTCGTTGAGAGCACCACGGGGGGACATCGTGCCCTGATCAATTGCGATCTGCGCGTGGTGAGCGATGAGCAATTCCCGTTTGCGCTCCACTACTTCACTGGGAGCAAGGAACATAATGTGGCGATGCGCGTGCGCGCCATTGATCGAGGACTGAAGCTCAATGAGTATGGACTGGCCGGGCCATCCCGAACTGTCCAGGCGAAGGACGAGGCCGACATCTTTCGCGCGCTCGACCTCGATTACATCCCGCCGGAGTTGCGCGAGGATACCGGCGAGTGCGCCGCCGCAGAGAATGGCAAGCTCCCTCATTTGCTCCAACGCGCGGACATTCAGGGTGTTTTCCATTGCCACACCACCTGGAGCGATGGGGCGAATACCCTGGAAGAGATGGCGCATGCGGCCCACAAACTCGGTCTGAAATACCTGGGACTGGGGGATCACTCCCATTCGCTCACCGTTGCCAATGGGCTGAGTCCGGAGCGAGTTCGGCAGCAACAGGAGCAGATCGACGCCCTGAACAAGAAACTCAAGGGGCTCCATCTGTTCAAGGGGATTGAATGCGACATCCTCGCGGATGGCTCCCTCGACTATGACGACGAGGTGCTTTCTACCTTCGACTATGTGGTCGCCAGTGTGCACAGTCATTTCAACTTGACGCGTGACGAGATGACTGACCGCATTCTGAAAGCGATGCGCCATCCCCTGGTGACAATGCTAGGGCATCCCACCGGACGCTTGTTACTCCGTCGCGAGGCCTACCAGGTCGATCTGGACGCTGTCCTGCACGAGGCGGCACGATTGGGGACGATGATCGAAATCAACGCGCACCCCATGCGGCTCGATCTGGACTGGATTCACTGCAAGCGCGCCCGCGATCTGGGGGTGACGCTGGTGATCAATCCCGATGCGCATCACATCGATGACATCGCCTATTACGCCTACGGAGTGGATGTGGCCCGTCGTGGCTGGCTGGACAAGGGGAACGTCTTCAACACTCATTCCCTTGCTGAAGTGACGCGCGAATTGCAACGGCGGAAAAAAGCAGCGCTCGCAAAACTGGGATTGAAGGTATAGGGATTCAGGCGGAGAAGGGTCCGCTCAGGGCAAGAAGAGTCGCCCCTCGGCAAGGCAATCCGCCAGCTGGCGATAGACATGCTGCAAGGCGGATCGCCCTGTTTCGCCTTTGAGAGCACGCACAATCCGCCGCGCCAACGGACCATGATTCAGGATTTGTAAGAGCGATTGGCGATGGCCGGATCTATCTCCCGATGCAAGCACGTCCTTGAGAATGTGACGCCATACTTCTCGCATGGAACCGCGCGGACCATTCAATCCAAAAAGGCGTAGATACTCCGGATCGGTAATGATTGCATCCTCGGCGTCACGCACTCCCTTCAGAAAGAGCTGATGTAATAACTCCGTGGGATAAGCTTGCTGGTGCGCAAGGGGGGAGGATTCCTCACGCACCAGCATCTGGAGCACGTGACAGATCGCTTCACCGATCGCGAGATCGGCCTGAGGACATTCCTGAATATCAAGAACGCGAATCTCGATGGCATTTCGATCAAAGCGAGCGATGGCGCCGCGTGCGTTGAGCCATTCGTGTTGCAGGATCCCCTCCGGATCATGCGGGGCAATGTCGCGATAGATCCGCTCAAAGATGACTCGATCATAATCCCCCCGAGAATAGACGGGCTCGGGAACCACCAGCCCACTCAGAGAGGGAATACTCCGCGCATTATGGCGATACACTTCAAGGCGGTTGTCGAGTAATCCCGTGAGCCGTCCATCCATGATTGGCGAACTCGCCGCCAGAGCGGGCAGCATTGGGAGCACCAGGCGGATTGCCGCATGGAGACGCCCAAATTCATCATCATTGGCAAACGGGAGATTAATGTGGACGCTTTGCAAGTTGGCCCAGCCATGCCCCCGACAATCAAAGATGCGATCAAATGCCTCGTAAACGGCATTGTATTCATGGGGCCACAGCTTCATCTCGTGAAAGGGATTCATCCAGGGATGCATCGCTGAGGGGAGCAAACGACCGCCGAGCGGTTTCAAGATGGCGTTGATCTCGCCAATGGCGCTCTGAAAAGACGCAATCAAGGAAGGATCGAGCTGAGGTACCGGCAGAGTCGTTTTTAATTCGATCACATGCAATGCCAGCTCGTTGGACCAGGAGAGCAGTCCACGGTTCACCTCACTCTCAAACTTGCCGGCGACCGCGTGGAGCACCTGATCGGTGATCGGAAATACATTGAGCGTATCCGTGTGGACCAGCATGTATTCGAGTTCAATCCCGATGGCCTCGAAGAGGTGGAGAGTGCGCTTCGTGGTCATGGGTTGATGATTCCTGCTTTGCGTTGCTGAACGCGCGTGAAAAAAACGCTCATGACACGCCGGTAGAGTTCATCGCGCAGGACGGCATCCTCAACCCCGCAATCGATGCTGGGGTTGTCGTTCACCTCAATCACGTAG
The DNA here is from genome assembly GCA_029777335.1 of Planctomycetota bacterium. Taxonomy (GTDB): domain Bacteria; phylum Planctomycetota; class Planctomycetia; order Gemmatales; family Gemmataceae; genus JAKOSN01. The sequence continues at coordinate 6,709 of JAKOSN010000076.1, read as the reverse complement.
AACCGTTCCCCTGACTGTTTGACATCCACCCCATAGAAGCCGTCGCCAATCAGGTCAGCGGCCTTGAGGGCAGCTCGCACCGCTCGCCGGGGCGCCACTTCCACGGGCAAGGTCTCGAACTTGCCAAATTCACTGCCGCCGTTGCCGTCGTGTTTAATGATTTGCCAGTGATTGCTGGCCATGTAATACTTGCAGGCATAGAGGGGGCGCCGATCCAGAATGCCAATGCGCCAGTCGAAGGTCGTTGGCAGAAACTCCTGAGCCACGAGCAAATCCGACTCTTCAAGGAAGACTTCGAGCTTTTCCGCCAACTCCTTGGGCGTGTTGACCTTCACCACCCCTTGCGAAAAGGCGCTGTCGGGTTTTTTGATGACGCACGGAAACCCCAGCTCTTTTTCGATGACATCCACATTCTCGCGATGTACCACAATGGTTCTGGGAATGGGGACCTCGTGGCGCGTGAGCAATTCGGCAAGGTAGACCTTGTTGGTACACTTGACGATCGATTCGGGATCGTCCATCACGACCATCCCCTCGCTGTCGGCGCGGCGCGCAAAGCGGTAGGTGTAATGATTGACTGCGGTCGTTTCACGAATGAAAAGTGCATCGAACTCCGCGATCCGGGCGTAATCATCGCGGGAGATGATCTCGGTGCTAAAACCAAGGGAGTGGGCTGCCTTCATGAACTTCTGAATCGCTTTTTTGTTCGAGGGGGGGGCAGGATCATTCGGATCCCAGAGAATCGCCATGTCGTAGCGGCTTGGTGTTTGCCGACGAACGCGGAGACGGCGGCCGGCGAAATATTCCTGCGCGACCTGGACAACAAAGTCACGATGCGATTCGGGAACCTCACTCGCCGAGATGGGCGCGATACTGCGCAGATGCCAGGTTTCATCGCGCACAAATTGAGCCCGGAGCATCGGCGCTTGGAAAACGTTGAAAAGATTCAAGCAAAGCCGATCGTAGCGCTTGGCGAGATTCTTGCCAAAGTAGATGGTAAGCGTGAACTTGTCGGTCTGGATGGGCGCCAGACTCTCCTGAATCAGTTCCTCCAGATCGTCGGAGACCAGGCGTACCATTGCCTGACTTTTAAGATCCTGTATAGTGGTTATGCTGGGCAACGGTTTGTGGCCCCGAGCCTCCGCGAGCAGGGAGACATAGTATCCCGTACTCTGGTAGCGATAGGAACGGCAGAGGTTGAACAGCTTCACGCCGCGCATATCGCTGTATTCTGGCTTGGTCAGATACGACCGCGCGTCGAGCACCTCGACGTTGGGGATCTGGAAAGGCCAGGCCTTTGGGTCATTCGCGACGATGACGATCGGCACGCCTTCTCCTTTGCCTTTGCTTCTTCGAGGGTTGGATGATCAGTAAGTTGGCGTCGTACGTAACGATGCCGAGCAGAATGGAGCAGATCACCCGATCCAGAGGGATGGGGTAGACAGACCCCTCGGTGGAAAAGGCGTTCGGCATCAGTGGATCAGCGATGAGGGCCACCCGCTGCGTGGGGTCGTAGCCACAGAGCACCACAAAGTGCCCGGCGGGATGCCCCCGAATGTCGTCCGGGATCCAGGGGGGGCCAACCTCGCGCGGTTCCTGGTAGAGATAGGTGGCACTCAGCCCGGTGAGAATCGGAATCTCGCGCACCAGGAAGCGACGGAGCAATTCCGCCGTCAAATCCTCCATCCGTACCGTTCCGCCCAGAGCCAGGAAGTCGAGATACCCCTGCGTGGCAAAGTGTAACTTGGGCGCGTTCTTCGCTTCGCTTTGACGCTGGAGGCGATCTGGAAGGGACGGTGCATCGGGAGCAAACCAGGTGGGATCGAAAACCTGCAAGTTGTAGGTGAAGATCGTCGCCTGGTAGCCACGGCGTAGCGCATGTTCACCGAGGAGGACCGCGAGGGTGCCGCCCCCCTCCAGTTCTCGACACTCGACGATCACCTGGTCAAGAGGAATCGAGTCGCCGTAGTAGCGATAGACGGCGTGGAGGCAGGTCGGACCACAGGTGGTGTCGTTCGGCTGGGGAAGGATCTCGAGCTTGAGTCGGGTTTCCATACACCCTTCGTGCTCAGACACGGAATCACGTCGCTGATCCGCCGGTGGCAGTGTTGCACCCTCATCCGCCAGGGAGGGATGCGCCGGAGGTGAGGATCCACAGGGATCCAGGGAGTTGATTATAATGGTCCCTGGCAGGAGACTCAACGTCTCCCCTTGTCATCCTTTCTTGATCCCTGCAAAGAGGGCGGTTCCAATGCGCACCAGGGTCGCGCCCTCTTCCACGGCGATTTCAAAATCGTTACTCATCCCCATGGAGAGGTGATCCAGAGGAGAGGAGAGTTCAGGGCGGAGTTGATCGCGCAAGGTTCGCAGAAGGGAAAAGTTAGGGCGCGTATCCTCGATCACCTCGGTAAACGCCGCCATCGTCATCAAGCCTCGAATCCGCACCGCGCGCAGGCTGCCAAGGAGGGGGGCCAGAGGCAGAATGCGCTCCGGGGGAAAACCGTGCTTGTTCACCTCTCCAGTCGTGTTTATTTCCAGAAGTACATCAACGATTCGATTCTGCTCCCTGGCCCATTCCTCGATTGCCATGAGCAACCGTTCACTATCCACCGAGTGCACCAACTGGACCAGGGGCAAAGTGCGTTCAATTTTGTTGCGTTGCAGGTGCCCGATCAGGTGCCAGCGCACGTTTGGGAGGACTGGTGCTTTTCGCCAGAGTTCCTGCGGGCGATTCTCTCCCAGATCAATGAGATCGAGTTTGGGGAGGATCGTGACGACTTCGATGGGGATGGTTTTGGTGACCGCAACGAGAGTCACCTCCGCCGGCGAGCGACCAACGCGCGCACAGGCACCTTCGATGCGCTCCCTGATCCGCTGGAGATTCGTCTGCAGAATCGCAAGTTGACGCTCATCCTGCACAAGGCGTTCCTCGTTGCTCCGTAATCATTCACGACCGTGAGGGGCACTCACTCATTCACGGAATACGGTGAGGGTCAGTCTTTCAAGGTTGGTTTGGTTGCCTCGACACGGACGATGACTGATTCCTCAGTGTGCGATTCCAGATCGCGAGTACCATTGCGATTTGCCACGGTCATTTTCATATCGTATCCCATTTTCATGGTCGAGTTGACCAACCGTCCTCTTCTCAGGTCAAAAACAAGGTCACCGTGACATTCTGAGTTGGATATGTCCATTTTTTTGATCTCGAATGGAAGCTTATTATCTGCCGTGGTGAGCGAGAACGTCGAGGCTGCTGTGTAGGTGGCAGAGACCTGCTCTTCCGAGTCACCTGCTCCCGGTCCTTTGCAGAGGTAATGCTTCACGATGGCCAGTTTCCCGAGACCTTCAAGGTTCGTGCTGACTCGATGCTCCCAGGTGTCTCCAATATGGACATTTTTCCCAGGAACCGGGACAAGCAATTCAGCGAGCCAGTAGCGCATGAGTGATTCCAGGGCTCTGGGTTGTCCCGGTTTGAGGTGGATAGTAAAGGAATCGAGGGAAGACTTCACGGAAACGTTCAATGGACCCGCGTTCAGAAGGAGGCTCCTGAGGTCAACATTGATCACATGTTTCTCGTTTGATTTGAAATCCTCAGCTTTGCACGTTAGTTGAATCGTGCCGTCCGAACTGACCGTCTTTACGTCGATCCTGAGAACGGCACTGTCCTCATTGGTGGTCTTCTTGACTCGATCCCCGAGGTTCACGCTCATGGTGCTTTCGTGGAGGATCTTCACAAAGAAATAATCCCCAGGGGTCCATTTCCACGCCGTTTGCTGCGGGACAGGCTGCGTTGCACCTGTGTGCTCCTCGGAAACAGCAGTGGCCGGGAGCGGCGATTGGTTCCTGTTTCCACACCCAGAAACCGCGCTCAGGGCGAGAAGAGACAGAACGACGAATGCACGTTTCACGAGCGGGCCTCCTCGCGGATACGGGGTGCGGTCTTCTTCGGATGATACCAGGTCACAGGGACTGTTCGTCCCTCAACCACGGCTGCATTGTGGCTGGGTGGGGCCAGAAACGCAAGCACGTGGTTGAGGGACGCTGGATTTCACGGATAGCTTCACGATCGAGGGACATACCCTCCTTAGTAGCCATTCCCATCAAGCAATTCACGAATCTGGCGAAGTACCCCCTCGGCCTTGCCTGGAACCTCGACACAACCCTGCAGGCTGCCATAATGTGCTTCCAGGCATTGCAGCAGTAAGTTGCGCAGCGCCGTCATGTTTGGACGGACCGGCAAGGTGCTCCTGGTTCGCGCCTCCTCCAGAGCGATTCGTTTCTGCTCGAAGTAGTCGAGGATCTGTTCCTGAGTCCACTCCCCGCGGCGGATGGACTTCAATTGTTCGCGATTCCGTTGCAGGTCCAGATCGCCTTCGAGCAGGAGTTGCTCCGCCTCGTTCAGCAACCGCACCACGTGGTACGCGAACTTGACATCGAAACCATATTTCTCGCGCACGGCGGCACGCTTGCTCCCGGCCTCGGGTTCCCTGGTCTGCATCTTGTGCACCTGGGCGTAGGCGTACCCCTTGAAGCGATCGCAAATCCCCTGGTGCAGAAACTTCTTGCGGTTCTCGCGCAGGATCTGGCCGACCTGCGAACAGTGCAGCACACACACCTCGGGGGTGAACAGACTGTCGATCATGTTCGGGTTACACTCGGCGCAGAGCTGCACATATTTCACGATGTTGTAGATCTGCAAATCATATTCGCGGCCCTTCCCTCCACAGGCGGACGGATCGACCACGTGATGGTTCTGGAATTGCTCGAAATAGTTCTTCGGCATCCCGTCCTTGTACTGATCAAATCCCCAGATATGTCCTGCCAGATGGGGAAAAATCACCTCGCGGGGCGGAATGCAGAAACCGTAGACATCGAAGTCGGACACGTGGGACGGATCGTTGGTGTCCGCCACCCCGTAGGCGATCGAACCCATGATGGTCAGGTACATGGTGTTCGCAGGTAGCCAGTGCGGGGGATGGATCAGCTTGTGCTGCACCAGATGCTGAAGCAGGTTCATTGTCACGACTCCCAGAGAAGCGATCTTGAGCCAAAGACGAAGAAATCGGTGCCAGGGTTCAGGCTCTGGGGAGGTTGGAGGAATTTGACAGGATACGGCGAATTTTGAAAGAAGATGCTTGACACCTGATAGCCAGAGGGAATAAATTGTCATAGTCTGCGAAGATGTGATAACTTTACGTCAAGATCTGGCAGGCTAAATCGTGCTGGTTGAGGAACGTCGCCATCGTGTGCTGGATCTGGTGTCGCAGCGAGGCTTCATCTCCTTGCTCGATCTGGCGCAATCGCTCCAGGTGTCGGAATCGACCATCCGTCGCGATCTGGATTTCTGGCACCAGCAAGGGGCCTTGAAGCGCACCCATGGAGGAGCGATTTACCTCGGGGATGGTTCGCAACTGCCCTCGTTCGACGAGCGCGTTGCCAGTCAGCTCCCGGAGAAACAGGCGATCGCGCGCGCTGCGGTCGCCCGCATCCACGATGGCGATTCGATCCTGCTCGATGGCGGGACGACCACTCTGGAAGTGGCTCGCTTACTCGTCGGACGCCCGGTGCAGATCGTCACCAACAGCTTGCCCATCGCCCAGCTGATCGCCAGCAGTCGCGAGACGGATCTCATCTTTCTGGGGGGCTATGTCTATCCCCGCACCGGCGTGGCACTCGGTCCGCTGGCCATCCGCATGATGGAGGACATCCACGTTCATCAAACGGTGATGAGCGTGGGAGGGATTACCAGCAAGGGGTTGTTCAACAGCAATTTGCTCCTGGTCGAAACCGAACGCGCCATGATGGGCTGTGCCGATGAGGTGGTGATCATCGCCGATCACTCCAAGATTGGGCGCCCTGCGCTGGCGTTCCTTTGTGAGCTGGAAGCGGTCGACACGCTGATCCTGGATCGTCCGCTCAGCACCGAGCAGAAACGCAACATTCATCTGGGCGATACACGTCTGATTGTGGCGGGTGAAGAAGGGGAATTTGACCGATGACAAGCGCGCTCCTTGATCGCACTGTGGTGCGCCAACTGGTTCGCGAGGCGTTACATGGCAACCTGGGAAATGGCCATGCGAAGAACGGCCATGCTCCGGCTGCCGCTGGGGTAGCTGCTCCTCCCCGGCTGGTTGTCAATGTGTCGGCGCGACACTGCCATGTCACCCAGGAAGATCTCGAACGGCTTTACGGCAAGGGCCACCAGCTGACCATTGCCAAGCCGCTCTACCAGGATGGCTTCTTTGCTGCCAAGGAAACGGTCACCATCATTGGGCCGCGCCACCGTATCATCCCGAATCTGCGCATCCTTGGGCCGTGCCGCGATCACAGCCAGGTGGAACTCGCCTTCACCGATGCCATCCTGCTTGGTCTCGATGTGCCCGTGCGCAAGAGCGGCGATCATCGCGACTCCCCGGGATGCTATCTGATGGGTCCTGCGGGGATGATCGAGTTGCCTCGCGGAGTGATCCGCCACGAACGCCATGTGCACATGGGGCCGACGGATGCCGCCTATTATGGCGTGAAGGATGGGGATCGGCTCCACCTGCGCGTCAAGAGCACGTGCACGGTGGTCTTCGAGGATCTGCTCTGTCGGGTGGCGCCCGCCAGCAAACTGGAGGTGCACATCGACACCGACGAGGGAAATGCCTGCGATTATGCCCACGCGACTTTCATGGAGTTGTTCAAACGCTAAACCACATCCTTCCTG
>JAKOSN010000075.1 GCA_029777335.1 Planctomycetota bacterium | reverse complement strand
TTTTGGCGGCGATCAAATCCTGCAAGGAGTTACGCTCCTCAGCGGTCAACGTGACCTTATACTTCTTCATGGCGGAATCCTCCGGGGTTCCGCCTCAATCTACGGCTGCAGCTGCACTAGGCAAGTCAAAAGTGTTAGGCTACTAGGAAAGCATACGTGCCCCCGCTGTCTGTTGCAGCGCCTTGTTCGGCGCTTCCCGTGCCCGGCGAAACGACGCTACTTCGCGAACGCAGTCTGAATCTTGGACCACGCGGGGATGCTGTCCATGCTCACCGAGTTTACGCGATCGGTCCAGAGTCCTCGCACAGGAAATCGGTTGAGCACCTTGAGAATAAGGATGCAGGTGTTGATGCTCAGCATATGTACCCCGTCAATTGCAGTCGCGTGCCTCTTACAAAGGTCCTGAATCCACGCCTTGTCCTCACCACCGGTCAAGACCCCGGTTTCTTCGGAGCCAACTGTCATCCGCAAGACGGATTGCGCTGCCGGGTGAACGACCTGACACAACTCGGCATAAAGGTCTTTCATGTCTGTTCTGCTGGTTCCGTCAGCCGCGCGGAGGTAGGCATCTGCAGTAGCGGCTCTGTGGCTGTCGGGCATGGCTTCGCCCTTTGCGGGTTTCCTAGCGTAGTGGAAATGAATCAGCATATCCTCCAGTTCTTGAGAGGTTGCGAATGACGCGGCTCGGCCAGAGAGCATTTCCTTGATGCGGGCGTGATTGTCCGCAAGAGTTAGCGGGACAGCTCCGAGAGAGTAGAATGCGTCGGCCGCGGCCTCCAATAGACCGCGAAGGCATGCGGTAAACCCTAAGAAGTTCGGTTCCGAGGCGTAAAGTTTGAGGCATGCGTCGTGCCAACGCTTGTGCCGCAGGATATTGGAAGCGGCCGCCCAGTGAGCCCGGGAGAGTAGCTCCGTCCAGTAGATGCGGATTCCTTCGCCGGGTGACCTCTCCAGAAGCTGGCGAAACTTCTCATGCTCCATGAAGTGATACGTCTTGCCCGATACTTCCGAAGCAAGAGAGGTGATCAGCTCGTGAAACACCGCACCCACTTGGCCGAACAGTTCTTGTGCAAGCGACGAACTCATACCCCAGCCCTCGGTTGCACCGCCGAACTCCTGATTAGATTGCGCCGCCGGCACCAAACCTTGCGCACGGCGCAATCTATCCCCGTGAACCTTTTTTTTCACAACTACCAATCTTCACATCACTTGCGTTCGATTATCCGTCCCGCGGACGTGATAGACGCGCAATCTATCCCTCGAACGGACCTTGCGCAAGGCCGGTTCTTCCGGCAGTTCCTCGTCCCTGTGTCCCAGCAGTTCCCGCCTTGTCTGAATGTCTTGCCTCGCTGCGCAGACGGAAGGAGCGCACGCGACGGATAGTGCGAATCCGAGCGAAGAGAGTGCGCAATCCCAGTGTTAGGGGTGCAGGGAGGTTTGGCTTCAGAAGGGAGGGCGTATTCATGGGGCGTTCCTCAATTGTGCATTGAGGGTATTCTGCCGACAGCACGCTGTCAATCAAAATGGCAACTTTTTTCAGCCTGGGCGCGAACGAGGAGAGAGACGCCGCGAGCGCCCCATTCAGGCTCGCGGCGTTGCGTTTGCTGGAGTACAAAAAATGACTTTAACGCTCGTTATTGTCCAGAAAACGGACCTGTACGTCCGGTGCCTGGATGTGGTGGAGCAGGTGACGCGGTAAGGAACACTGGATGATCACGCGGTTGTCCTCGAACTGCTGGCGGTAAATGTCCGCGTGCGCGGATAGATACGCCTGCACCTTGCCGTTGGACGCCTCGGCGATCACCTCGGCACGCACAAAGTCGGAACTCAGTGCCTCGATCACCGCCGCTCCCAACTCCTCGATGCCATCGCCCGTGGCGGCACTGATCGCCACCGCGCGCGGGTGGTGCTTCTGCAACACCTGCAAATAGGACAGATCGGGCACCTGATCCTTCTTGTTCAGCACCAGCAACGAGGGTTTGGTGCCACAGCCCAGTTCTTCCAGCACCTTCTCCACCGACTTGATCTGCTCCTCGGCAACCGGACTGCTGGCATCCACCACATGGAGCAACAGGCGCGCCTGCCGGGCTTCCTCCAACGTGGCCTTGAACGACGCCACCAGGTGGTGAGGCAGGTCGCGAATGAAGCCGACCGTGTCACTTAGCAGAATGCGGCCCCAGTCCTTCAGGTGCCATTGCCGGGTGCGCGTGTCGAGCGTGGAGAAGAGCTTGTCCTCCACGTACACCCCCGCCCGGGTCAGGCGGTTCATCAACGTACTCTTGCCCGCGTTGGTGTAGCCGACCAGCGAAACGGTGTACTCCTCGCCCCGACTACGCACCTCGCGTTCCTTGCGGGCCTGCACTTCCAGAAGACGATTTTTCAGATCGCGAATGCGTAGATCGACCAGGCGACGGTCCTCTTCCAGCTGGGTTTCGCCGGGCCCGCGCATGCCGATGCCGGCCTTGATACGCGAAAGGTGGCTCCACATCTGACGCAGACGCGGCAGGGCATATTCCAGCTGGGCCAGCTCAACCTGCAGGCGGGCTTCAATGGTGCGCGCACGGGTGGCAAAGATATCGAGAATCAGCTCGCTGCGATCGAGCACCTTGACCGAGGTCGCTTTTTCCAGGTTGCGGACCTGGGCGGGAGAGAGGTCGTTGTCGAAGATCACCACATCGGCATCGTTGGCGTGGACGAGCTCCTGCAATTCCTGCAGTTTGCCCTTGCCGATGTAGGTGCCAGGGTTGATCGCTTCGCGTTTCTGGGTCAGGCTGCCCACGATCAACGCGCCGGCGGTGGTCGCCAGCCCGCGCAGTTCTTCCAGAGGATCGGCAGTGATCCAGGGCCGCTCGGGGAGGGCCACACTGACCAGAATGGTGCGTTCGAGATGAACGGTCAATTCGTCGCGTGTTGTATCAAGAGTCACGTCGTTTGTTACTCCTCCTTTTTACTTCTAAACCAGATGCATTTTACCGGCGAAGGGTTCGCGGTACCAAGGTCAAAATAGGAGCGCCCCGGGAAGCCAGCCGCAATAGAATGACCAGCAGGATCACTGCGACAAGGGAGGAATACCACTGACACCAGGAGAGAGGGGTCCGCTCATGGAACCGCTGAAGACCGTCGCGGAGTTGTGTCAGCAGCATGGCATCGATGGCCGGGAACTCGCCACGCGCAGCGGGCTGGACGATCTGCGGGTGGCCGCCATTGTGCTGGGGCGCTGGACACCCAGCCCGAACGAACGCGATGCCATCGCGCGCGTGTTTGGCATCACCCGCCATGACATTGTCTGGGGACATACCACGCCCGTGCAACACATCTACGGTCATGGCCCCAGTTGAGGACGTTACATCACCCGATCGTAGGCCCAGGGATAACGGCGTCCTGTGCCGAACTCCTTGTACTCCGCCTCGATCGGCTGATGGATCGTCTCCGGGTTGAAGGCGGTGTTGACACTCTGGAGCAGGGGAATAATGTCGGCATCGCCATAGCCAATGCCGCGTACCTCGAAGAAATCCTTGTTCACGTCGATAATGTGAACGTGGTCCTTCCAGACGCGAACGCGATGGAGGGAACGGAGTTCCGCGCGCGTGCGTTTCAGAAACTCCAACGTGACGGCGAGCGCCCCGGGAGTGTGATCGTGCGTGGCTCGTGGGGTAGACATGGCACGAGATTGCTTCCGAGAAGAGAACACACCGAGACGCTGAAGGGGCGAAGGCAGCCAGGGCCGCTTCGCCCCCAGGAGCGTTACCGATAACCAGCCAGTTCCTGCAGCAGATGCCAGTTCTCCAGCCGATCTTGCATGGCAGCCTGCAGAGTGGCGGAGGGGTTGCCATCCTTGTCGAAGTGCTTGGCGAAGCGCCCCTCACTGCGTGCGAAGTCAATGAAGGTGAGTGGTTCGTTGGTCTTGGGGTTAACGTACCAGTCCTCCTTGACCGCCGGGTTCCCCTGAAGCAAAAGCCGCTCCTTGATCCGATCCCCCTTGCGCGGATCGTGAATCAGAATCGGGAAGGCACGGGTATCGACCGCCAGGCGCGCCTGCTCGCCGGCCATGTTGTCTGCCACGCCATGTTCGGGCTGACAGGTGGTGTAGCAACAGATCAGGGCCGGGCCGTCGAACTCCAGCGCTCCAAGAACGGCCTTGTAGAAGTGATTGACGTGGGCCGCCGTTGTCTGGGCGACGTAGGTGCGTGGGTGCATCATGGCGATCTGCGCGATCTCCTTGCGCCGCTCCTGCTTGCCGCCCAGCGTCTTGCCGTGCACGCTCATCTTGGTGTTCTGGCCGGTGAAACTGGCGGTTGAGGCCTGTCCGCCGGTGTTGGAGTACACCTGGGTATCGAGCACAAACACCTTGATATTCATCCCCGACGCCAGCATGCGTGAGAGCGATTGGAAGCCAATATCGAACATGGCGCCGTCGCCGCCAATCACCCACAGGGGACGATCGTGCCACCCCATCTGATCCCAGCGCATGCGCACGCCAATGCCGTCCGCCGGGGCGTTCTCGAAGAGCGAATTGGTCCACGGCACCAGATACGGGTTGTAGGGATAGGTCGAGGTGTAGACGGTGTTACAGCCGGTGGCAGCCACAATCCCCCATTGATCCCCGTACTTGGAGCCCGTGGCGGCACAGAGCATGCGCAACGCGGTCCCCTCGCCACACCCCGCACAGGAGCCAGCCCCACCGACGTAGATGTGGGTGCTCTCCTTCAGCATCATGTCGATCAGCAAACTTTCGCTGATGTACCTGTCGTTGCTGGGGCCCAGGTTCTTGAAGTAGCGATGGCTCTTGCGTGCGTTGGTCATCACCTCGTCGGTCTTGACTACCATCTTCAGGGCGTCGTCGTCGCAAACGGTGACGCACTCCGCGCACCCCTTGCACTTGGAGGGATCGATGATGATCTGGAACATCCCGCCCGAGCCGACCTTCTTCTTGCCGGCGTCGTAGTACTTCTTGGTTTTGGACCACTGGACGCGGTACATCTCGCGATCCGCCTCGGGGATCGTCTGGAGCTTTTGCTCCCACTCCTGCTCGGACAGCACCTTGCCGAGAATGGCGGTGTCGGGGCACTCGGTGACACAGTCCATGCACCCGGTGCAGTTGGAGGAGATGTACTCGGGGATTTCCGGCGAAATGTTGCTAAAATCGCGCAACGTTGCGGTGCCCGCCGGAACCAGCGAGCGCGCCAGGGCCAGATCCGCCGGCAGTTCCTTCTCGCCGTAGCCTTCCTCATAGCCACGGATCACGCGTTCATTGAAGTCGGTCACATCGAGCACGGGCAAATGAATCAGCTTGTAACCCTGATCGACCAGGGTGCCGTAGGAGTTGTTGTTGAAGGGATCCCGTTCCGAGGCTTCGTTCATCGACGGAGCCTTGGAGAGACTGCTATTCGCGATCATGGAGAGAGCACTCCTGAAAAAATCCGCCAGGTGGAAGGAGCACGCCGATCCAGAGGCTGAAGGAACCGCGCACGAGCGCCGTTCCTCCAGCCCCGATCAGGCGCGGGAGAATCAACACATGACTTCTCGGGGAATCTCGCGAATTCCGCCGTACCCGCGTTTGACGCAATCGAGGTTGTCCTGCACCACGCGGTCGCCCCGCTTGCCGAAATACTTGCGCAGCGCTTTCTCCACGCCGGCATAGACCTGCTCGTCGGGCATGTTCGATTCCCGGGCATAGGGCGTGAGTTTCAGGAACGCGCCCAGGAGAACGATCCCCTGCATACGCATCTGGAGGTCGGCCTCGGACGCCACCTCGCGCGCGATCTTCACCATGTCGATGTAGAAGACCCGGAGGTTCTTCTCGCGAATGGCGTGCTGGTTTTCTGCGGGGATGCGTTTCCAGACGTCGACCGGATCGGTGTAGGGCGATTGCATGAAGATCGCCCCGTTGGGAGTAAGCCCCTTGAGCGTAAGGGGACTGAGGATGGCGGTCGGGTCATTGATACAAAGCAGATCGACATGCTCCAGTTCGCAGTGCAGGTCGATGTGGGAGTCGGCAATCGTCAGGTAGTAGGTGGTGGGCAAGCCCTTCTTTTCCGAGCCGTACTTGGGATAGGCCTGCACGTCCTTGCCGAAGACGTTGCCGGCGATGGTGGCGATCACCTTGTTGGTGGTGACCGAGCCGAATCCGCCCACCGAGTGGCCGCGCATGGAGAAACCGCCCCGCGGACGCAGATCGGGATCTTCCGACGGCTTCAGCGCCAGGGCGTGGTCGATCCCCAGGCAGAAGAAATCGCGGCCATCCTTGATCATGTTGTCAAAGACGGCGATCAGATCGCCGGGGCGAACATCACGACTGCCCAGGCCGGCGGCTCCGCTGTAGTTGCGCGGAATGTGGTCGATGCGTTCCTGCCCATTCTGGCCGGTCATGGCATCGCAAAAGGCCGCCTTGATCTCGCGTGTCAGGTGGTTGCCAGCGGTCGAAAGCGGATCGTCCATGCGTTCCAGCACGGTGAAGGCACGGCAATTCTTGAGCGCCTGCACGATCTGGCGCGCGGGGAAGGGCCGGAAGACGGTCACGGTCAGACAGCCCGCGTCGATCCCCTTGACGTTGCGCAGGTAGTCGACGGTCGCCTTGGCCGTTTCCATGTAGCAGCCCATGCCGACCAGGATGTACTCAGCATCCTCACAGCGATAGGGTTCGACGAAGCCATAGCGCCGCCCGGTCTTGCGGTAGAACTCCTCGAAGATCTCTTCCAGCACCCCCTCCACGCGGTCGTAGTACCAGCGCTGGGCGATCTTCCCCTTCATGTAGGAATCCTGGTTCTGCACCACTCCGGACATCACCGGGTTGGCGGGATCCATCAGGTTGATCAACTTCTCACGCGGATTACCGACGAATTCCTTCATGAACTCGGGTTCGAGCAAGCGCACTGACTCCACGGTGTGCGTGGTCAGGAAGCCATCCTGGGAGTTGAAGAAGGGGGTGAACGTCGCCTCGGCGGCCCGGCGGGCGATGAGGCAGAGGTCGCCCGCTTCCTGGGCGTTGCGTGCCAGGATCATTCCCCAGCCACAATCGGCGACGGACATGAGATCGTCGTGGCCGGCGTGGACATTCAACCCCTGGCTGGTCAGGGCGCGTGCGCCGACGTTCATGACCACGGGAAGGCGCTTGCCGCTAATGGTATAAAGCACCTCCTTCATCAGAACGAGTCCCTGGCCGGAGGTGAAGTTGGTCACCCGTCCCCCGGCGACGGCAAATCCCTCGCACACCGTGGCAGCCGAGTGCTCGCTCTCGGGCTCGAAGAACATCAACGGGTCGCCCCACAGGTTCCTGGCCCCGTTCATCACCGCGGCGTTGAAGCCGCCGCCCATCGTGGTCGAGCTGGTGATGGGATAGGCGCCGGCGGCCTGGGCGATGTGCGTCTCCACATGAACGACCGCCTCGGCACCATCACAGGTGGTGGGAATGCCCGGATACTCATACTGGGTGCCAACTTCTTCCCGACTCGTCGCTGGAGTGCGGGGAAGTTCGCGCACGGTGGTACTGCTGGTCATGAAGCCCTCGTTTCCAGGGTTGCGAGACGATCAGACTCCAACTGCCGAAACAGAGGGAGTCTGAACGATGAGTGACTGCGCGCTGCTACGTGAGGCGTGGCCGTGCTGCTTCGCGTTGGAAGAGCAGGCACAGCGCATCGGGGTCTTCGTGCGAGGGAAAGGCGCTGGGGCGCCACCCCGACCCGGGTTTTCCGGGACACCAGCGGAGCAGGTCGTTTGTGAGTTCGTAAATGCAAAGCGTGAGCACCCCCTTGTGTTTGAGGGGGCCCTCGTACGTGAGCATGTCCATGGCCTGCGGGGATTCATCCGGATCGAGTTCGAATTTCCCCATGTAGACCGTGCCGTCCTCGAACTTGACGGTGAAGAGGTTGCCAGCGATCAGCAGCAAGGTGTGGCGTTGCCCGGCAATGGTGGTCCACACCCCCTGCAAACGAGCCAGTTCTTGTCGGGTCCGCTCATGAGACGAGGTTGTCACAGAGGTGCTCGGTGCCACGATCAGGTTCCTTCTTCCAGGATCGGGAAGCGGGAATGCGCACGCTAAAAGGCTCCTCCGGAGCGCTGGAGAGCCGCGCAGCGCGAAAAGAGAAACGGGTGTGAGAGAGGAGGATCCAGGCACACTCGTTTCGGAGCACTGTGCGACCGACGATGGCCAACGGAATGGGTCGGGCCGTCGACTTCTCCTTGCGGTAGAGGGCAGGCAGCGATCAGGTCTGCGGACGCGTATCGCCCTGCACTGGTGCTCCCTCCATCGAAAACCGGGCGAAGGAAGGGTTTAGGGTGTTGGCGAAAGCACCATTGAGAGCGCATTATAACTCCGCGCACCCTCCTCGCAACGAAAAACTCCGGCGCGCAGCCGTTACGCAGAAATGCCTGGAGAAACAGTGAATTAGCGCAGCACAATGCGCTGGGGGCGCGCCCTTGCGGGCGAGAAAAAAGAGCGGTGGCGAAGAACCACCTCGCGACCGGATCAGATCAGATCGAGGCGCCGTTTGGGCACGCGCGCCTGATTGCACTCGGCACAGGTGCCCTGGATGATGAAGGTGTGGCTGGTCGCCTGGAACTGATGCGTGCGACACACCTCCCGCAAAATCGCCTCGATGCTGGTGTTCTGAAACTCAATCATCTTCCCGCACACCTGGCACTGCATATGTTCATGCTGCGGATAGCCATAGTCGTGCTCATAATACTTGCGCGGCCCTGTCTCCAGACAGCGCAGCAAACCCGCATCGACCAGCTTGGTCAGGGTGCGATACACCGTCGCCCGACTGACGCGAAAGCCGGCACGGCGCATATCCTCGGTGAGTTGATCCGCATCGAAATGATTGTGCTGGCTAAAGATGTAGCGCACCATGTCGCGCTGCTGTTCGGTGTAGCGCTGCGGGCGCGACCGACTCGCCAGGTATTCCCGGAACTTGTCCTCGGGGCTCTGCGACACTGGGACCGCTGGCAAATGCACGGGACTCTCCTCACCACCGGGTCAGGCAGCCCGGACGAAACTCGTCCAGTCTCAATAACTCATCAATAATGATTCTCCGCTAGTATTGTAGAAACGCAAGTGCCAACGCCAATCCTTTCCCTAGAGAGCCGCAGAGCGCAGATGACCAGGCCGCAAAAGCTTGTGCCACAGAAAGTTTGGCTTTCTGTGGCACAACCTCTCCGCCCTGAGTTCTTTTTTCGGTTTTCAGCGCCGGGCGGCGCGATCCATCAGCTGCGTCAACCCGCGCAGCGCGATCTGACGCTGGGGATCCGCCTTCGGATCGTCCAGCGGTAACAGCCGGTTGGAAGTCCCCGGACGGAGCGTTTGTTGCTCCCACCACTCCTTCAGCTGCTTGTTGCGCTCGGGCGAGAGACGGAACTCCAGTGCCTCGTCGGGAAGCACCCCCCAATCATCGTGCAACTTGCTCTCGGGGAAGCGGTGCAGATTTTTCCCGCTGGGTCGGAGGAAGGTGCCGGTGGTCAGCTTCATGATGCTCCCCGGGAGATGGACGTGGAGAGTGGTTTGCACGCTCGCTTTGCCCAGGCTGCGCTGCCCTGCCACCCGGGCGCGTTTCTGATCCTGCAACGCGGCAGCGATCAATTCCGCGCCCCCTGAGGTTTCGCCATTGATCAGCACCACCAGAGGGATATCGAGCAGACGGCACTCGTGGGGTGTGGTATTCATGTACTTCTGCTCACCATCGCCACGATTCTTGACACAGGCGATCATGCCATCTTCGAGAAACACCCCAGCGATCTGGACCGCCTCCGCCAGGTAGCCCCCCGGACACCAGCGCAGATCGAGGATCAGTCCCCTGGCGCCATCGCTCTTGATGCGCTGGACAGCGGTTTGCAACTCGGCGGCAGTTCCCTTCCCCAGCGAACTGATGCGCACATGGGCGATCTTCTGTTTGGCGTCCAGAAAATAATCCCAGCGATTGGATTCCTCGCGCATCACTCCCAGGACCGTCTCGGCGTGGTAGGTTTCGGGCTGGAGTTTGACGGTCCAGTCCTCCTTGCCGGGGCGCTGGATTTTCAGAGCGAGAGGAGCGCTTTGTGGGGCATCCTGTTCGGTCTCCACCTCGCCACCCGTGCCGTCAAGAGCCATACTGACGGCCAGGGGAATCGCTGGCTGAATTAACCCCATCACCTGGGCTGAGGTCATCCCCTTCACGGCGAGTTTATCGATCTGTTTAATCACATCGCCCGGGCGCAGACCGGCTCGTTGCGCGGGGCTGCCCGGGTAGACGGTCTTGATGCGCAGCGGCCCCACACCGACGTTCTCGACCAGCTCCAAACCCAAACCCGTGACCTCGCCTTCGTGGCGCAGACGTTGCAGTTCCTCCTCGTTGACCACGCAGGAGTGCGGATCGAGCACCGGGGTGAGCGCACGACAGCTGGCCATCACCGCGAGGTGGCCCTGAATCAAGGGGTTCATCCCCAGGCTCCGGCGCGTCGCGACCAGGAGGTTGATGAGATCGGCATCGGTCTTCACCTGCTGCACCTCGGTACGGAGATTGCGCGGGACCGGTTGCCGGGCGGCCTCATACAATCCAGAGAGGGCGGCGTAAAAGAGTTCGGTGCGTTGGAGCGGCCGCACATAGGAGGTATCGATCTGGTTGACGGCGCTCAACACCTGCTGAGCGTAGTTGAGTGCCTCGGCATGAATCTGTTGCTGAGTGGCGGTGTTGGTGGAGGCGGGTAAAGTGACAGTGGTGGGAGCAGCTCCGAGAGGAGCGCACACCAGGAGAAGAGAGAGAATTGAGCGGGTTTGACGCATGGGAATCCTTTCCCGAGCATGGCGAAATCCGTGCCACGGGGCGGCATTCTACAAAGGGAGCGTGTTGCGCCCAAGAGCAACCTGTGCGTCGGAAAGTGGTTGGGTTAAGGGAGACTCATGCCTACACGTGTTTATCTTCTCCGCCACGCCGAGACCACCCATCCTCACATGTACAATGGGGCGGAATCCGATGTGGGGCTTTCGCGCCTCGGGGTGCGCCAGGCAGAGGCGCTGGCCCCGGTAATGGCGCGCCTGCACCCCGCGGTTGTGGTCTCCTCGGCGATGCGGCGCGCGGTGGATACGGCGCAGGTGCTGGCGGCCGCCTGTCAGTGTCCGCATCAGCTCGAACCGGACCTGCACGAACGACGCGTGGGGATCATCAACGGTAAGAGCCACGCCGAGGCCTACCCCTACTGGCGCGAGATGCTCGATCACTGGATCAACGGCGATTCGGAGTATGCCACGGAAGGAGCCGAATCGTTGCGCGCGGTGCGTGAGCGCGTCCTCCCGGTGTGGGATCGTGTTACTACCGAGCACGCGGGGCGCACCGTGGTGATTGTTGGTCATGGCAACGTGTGCAAGATATTGCTGCTGACCCTGCTCCCGGGCTGGTCGATTGCCGACTGGGAACGCTTTGGCCCGATTCGCAACCTTGCCTACTCCGAATTGGAGGGGGAGGCGAGCTCGGGGTGGCAGGCGCTTCAGTTAAATGTTCTCGATGAGGCAATCCTGCACGTGAATGCCGAGGCAAGCGCCCAGGGGGATGGCCCGGTGCCGACGGGCATCGGCTAAGAAGACGGCGCTGGCTTTTCCGTTGAAGGAGGGCAAGGCGCCCGCTACTGTTTGAGATAGGCAAGACGCCTTGCGCCCCGTGCGGATTTTCCCTGGTTTTACTCTCCGGACAGAATGAGACCCATGCGCACCATCCGGCTTTCCGCTCTAGTTCTGGCGTCGTTGCTTGGCGTGGCGCTGTTCCTGACCGCAGCAGCCGATCCTCCTTCCGAACCCTATGTGCCCAGGATCGCCCCGGCCTCGGACGAAGGGCAGAAGGCGATCAAGCGCATTCGCGTTCCGAAGGAATTGCAGATCGAGCTGTTCGCCGCCGAACCGCTGCTCGCCAACCCGGTCGCCTTCTGCATCGACGAGAAGAACCGCTTTTACATCGCCGAGACGTTTCGCCTGCATGATGGCGTAACCGATATTCGCGGCCACATGAACTGGCTCGACGACGACCTCGCCTGTCGCACCGTGGACGATCGCGTGGCGATGTACCGCAAATATCTCGCCAAAAACTTTGATAGCTACCTCAAACATCACGAGCGCGTTCGCCTGGTCGAGGATGCCGATGGCGATGGCAAGGCCGATCGCTCGACGGTATTCGCCGATGGCTTTCACCAGGCGGCCAGCGGAATCGGCGCAGGGGTGCTCGCCCGCCGTGGCAATGTCTGGTTCACCTGCATCCCGGATCTGTGGCTGTTGCGTGACAGCACCGGCAAGGGTCAGGCGACCGAGCGCAAACTGCTCAGCCATGGCTACGGGGTGCATGTCGGCTTTCTGGGCCACGATCTGCATGGGCTGATCTTTGGTCCCGATGGCAAGATCTACTTCAGCATCGGCGATCGCGGGTTGAATGTGAAGACGAAGGAGCGTCACCTCTTCTCCCCGGACACGGGCGCGGTCCTGCGTTGTAACCCGGATGGGAGCGAACTGGAACTGGTGGCCACGGGCTTGCGCAATCCGCAGGAACTGGCCTTCGACCAGTATGGCAATCTCTTCACGGGTGATAACAACTCCGATGGCGGCGATCGGGCCCGCTGGGTCTACGTTGTCGAGGGTGGCGATTCCGGCTGGCGCATTGGCTACCAGTTCCTCAACAGCCCGGCAGCGCGCGGGCCGTGGAACATGGAAAAGATGTGGCATCCGGCGTGGGATGGCCAGGCCGCTTACCTCGTTCCACCGATCGCCAATGTCGCCGATGGGCCCTCGGGACTGGCCTACTACCCCGGCCAGGGGTTGCCGGAGCGTTACGACGGCCACTTCTTCCTCGCCGATTTTCGCGGCGGCGCTGGCCAGAGCGGCATTCGCTCGTTCGCCGTCAAGCCGAAGGGCGCCTCGTTCGAGCTGGTCGATCAGCATGAATTTATCTGGTCGGTTCTGGCGACCGATGTGGATTTCGGCATGGATGGCGCGCTTTATCTGAGCGACTGGGTCGACGGGTGGAACAAACCCAACAAGGGCCGCCTCTACAAGATCTTCGACAAGAAGCAGGCCAACAGCCCGGCGCTGGCCGAGGTGAAGAAGTTGATGGCCGAGGGCATTGGCAGCTTGCCGATCGAGAAACTCACGACGTTGCTGGCGCACAAGGATATGCGCGTGCGTCAGGAAGCGCAGTTTGCCCTGGCGGCCAGGAATGGCGAGGGGGTGGCTCCGCTCTGCAAGGTCGCCCGGGAGTCGAAAAATCCGCTGGCGCGCTTGCATGCCATCTGGGGACTGGGACAGATTGCCCGCAAAACCACCTTTACCCCGGAGAGCGAGGCCACGTTGCTCGCCCTGCTGAGCGATGCGGATCTCCATGTGCGTGCGCAGGCGGCCCGAATCCTGGGCGAGGGCCAGCGTGCGAGCGCCTATGACAAGCTGGTGTCACTGCTCAAGGATGGCGAGCCCCGGGTGCGCTTCTTCGCCGCCCAGAGCCTGGGGAAGCTGGGACGCAAGAGCGCGACTCCCGCCTTGCTGGCGCTGCTCAGGGAGAATGCCGACCGCGATCCCTATCTGCGCCATGCCGCGGTCCATGCCCTCGCCACGCTCGATGAACGCAAGGAACTGCTGCAGGCGGGGAAGGATGAAAACGCCTCGGTCCGGCTGGGCGCCCTGTTAGCACTGCGCCGCCTGCAGAGTGACGAGGTGGCCCATTTCCTGCATGATCTCGATGTGCGGGTGGCGGTCGAGGCGGCCCGCGCCATCAACGATGTGCCGATCGAGGGGGCCCAGGCGCAGCTGGCGAGTCTACTCGACACGCGCCAGGCAGCTGGGGCGGCATGGTTGCAACGCACTCTGGAGGCGAGCAAGGCCGATCCCAACAAGCTGACGCATGCCCTGCTGTGGCGAGTTCTCAATGCCAACTTCCGCCAGGGAACTGCCGCGCATGCCAATGCGGTGGCGGCCTTTGCCACGCGGAGTGAGGTCCCCGCGGAGCTGCGCCTCGAAGCGCTGCGCATGCTGGGCGACTGGAGCAAGCCATCGGGGCGGGATCGCATCGTTGGTTTGTGGCGGCCGCTCAAGGAACGTTCGCCCCAAATCGCACGTGAGGCGGTTCGCACCCACCTGGCCGGCCTCTTTACCGGCTCGGATGAGATCCGTCGCGAAGGGACCAAACTGGCGGCTCGCCTGGGGATCAAGGAGGTCGGCCCCGCGCTGATCGAGCTGGTGCGCGACAAGAAACGCTCCGCCGAGGTCCGCGTCGAGGCGCTGCGCGCCCTGGACAGTCTGAAGGATAAGCAGCTGGAAGCGGCGATGCAGGTGGCCCTGACCGATGCCCAACCGCGTTTGCGCAATGAGGGGCGTCGGGTGCTGGCCCGGCTTCACCCCACCGAGGTGGTGCCGCAGTTGCAGAAGATTCTGCAGGAAGGAGATCCCCTGCCAGGCACTCCCACCCCGGCGCAGCGGCAACAGGCCGATCAGATCGCCCAACAGGGGGCGCTGGCCCTGCTTGGAACGTTGAAGGATGCCCAGAGCGAGGCGATCCTTTCGGCGTGGCTGGACAAACTGCTGGCCAGGCAGGTGCCGGCCGAGTTGCAACTGGATCTGCTCGAAGCGGCCGCCGCGCGGAAAGCCCCGGCGTTGCAGGCAAAGTTGACCCGCTATGACAATGCGCGGTCCAAAACCGATCATCTGGCGAAGTTTCGCGAAGCGCTGGCCGGCGGCGATGCCGAGGCGGGCCGCCGGCTCTTTTTGAACAAGGCCGAGGTCTATTGTCTGCGTTGTCACAAGATCCAGGGGCAGGGCGGCGAGGTGGGACCGGAGTTGACCGGGATCGGCGCCAAGCAGACGCGTGAGTACCTCCTCGAAGCGCTGGTGATGCCGAGCAAGCAGATCGCCAAGGGGTTCGATACGGTGGTCCTGACCAACACCAAGGGGCAGGTCTTTGTGGGTGTGCTCAAGAGCGAGGATGCCCGGGAGATCAAGTTGATGACTGCCGAGGGCAAGCTGGTGACGGTGCCGAAGAAGGAAATCGACGATCGCCAGGTGGGCAAATCGGCGATGCCCGAGGATCTGGTGCAGAAACTGTCGCGCACTGAGATCCGCGATCTGGTCGAGTTTCTCTCGCAGCTAAAATAACCGCCACTGACCCGCGGAGAGCAAGGCGGCCACGGTCGGGCGCCTTGCTCTCCGCGTGCGGCGTTCTCCAGGAAGGAAAGTAATGACCACCCCCGACGTCTCGGTTCGTTCCTCCGGTGTATTGCTTCATCCAACCTCGCTCCCCGGTCGATTCGGCATCGGTGACATGGGTCCGTCGGCCTATGCCTGGGTGGATGCCCTGGTTCAGGCGGAGCAGTCGTGGTGGCAGGTGCTTCCCCTGGGGCCAACCGGGTACGGTGATTCCCCCTACCAGTGTTTCTCGGCCTTTGCCGGCAATCCCTACCTGATTAGCCCCGAGGAGCTGGCGCGCGAGGGACTGATGCCTGCGGACGATCTGCAAGGCATCGATTTTCCGGCGGACCAGGTCAGTTACGGCTCGGTCATCCCCTTCAAGAATCAACTGCTGGCTCATGCCTGGCAGAACTTTCGCGGCGGTTGTGCGTCCGATCTGCGTGACCCGTTTGATCGCTTCTGCGCCGAGCAGGCAAGCTGGCTGGACGATTACGCCCTGTACATGTCGTTGAAGGAGAGCCAGCCGGGAACCAACTGGCAGAACTGGTCGCGCGGACTGGTGCTCCGGGAAGCGCAGGCGCTAAGCGAGGCACGAACGCGGCTGGCCGATACCATTCGCCAGCAGCAATTTCGCCAGTTTCTCTTCTTCCGGCAATGGCGCAATCTGAAGGAGTATGCCAATAGCAAGGGGCTGAAACTGATCGGCGACATCCCCATCTTTGTCGCCATCGATTCCGTGGATGTCTGGGCCAATCCCGATCTCTTTCTGCTCGGCCCGGATCGCCATCCCCAGGTGGTGGCCGGAGTGCCGCCGGATTACTTCTCGGTCACGGGACAGCTGTGGGGCAACCCCCACTACAACTGGGAGGCGCTAAAGAAAACCGGGTATGCGTGGTGGATGGAACGCCTGCGCGCCACGCTGGCGCAGGTCGATCTGATCCGCCTCGATCATTTCCTTGGTTTTTCGGCGGCCTGGCATGTGCCGGCAGGAAGAACGACGGCCGAGATTGGCGAGTGGGTGCCCGGTCCGGGAGCGAACCTCTTCGAGACGATTCGGACAACCTTTGGCAGCCTGCCAATCATCGCCGAGGATCTGGGACTGGTGACGCCCGCGGTCGAGGCGTTGCGTGATCAATTCCAGTTACCCGGGATGCGCATTCTGCACTTCGCCTTTGGCGATGGCCCGCAGAATCGCTTTTTACCGCACAATTACGAGCCGAATACGCTGGTTTATACCGGCACCCACGACAACAACACCTCGGTGGGGTGGTATCAAACTACCAGCGAGAATGAAAAAGATCATGTGCGCCGCTACCTGGGCCGCGATGGGAGTGATATCGCCTGGGACCTGATACGGCTGGCGTGGTCGTCGGTCGCCAACTATGCGGTGACGCCGTTGCAGGATCTGCTCAGCCTGGGAAGTGACTCGCGCATGAACATGCCGGGGCGTCCCGAAGGGAACTGGTCGTGGCGGTTCCGCAGCGAGGTGATCACCGATCCGCTTCTGGATCGGTTGGGGGAGTTAACCGCTCTCTATGGTCGTTGAAACGACGCAGGGCGAACAGGAGCGAGGAGCACTCGCGCAACCAGGGGTTTTACTGCTGTGCTGACGATTCACGATGTGCTGATCGAGGATACCTTCGCCGAGGCCTTTCCGATGACCGGCGCCCGGGTAGTGGTAACCGCCGAAACCCCTGCCTGGGCACAGACAGCGGCCGCGGTCACCACCGGGTATGCCGCCTCGGTCATCGGGTGTGATTGCGAGGCCGGGGTGGAGCGCACGCTGAGTCCGGAGGAAACGCCGGATGGCCGCCCCGGCGTGAGTCTGCTGTTCTTCGCCTTCAGCCGCGAGGCGCTGCAAAAAGCACTCGTGAATCGAGTCGGCCAGTGTGTGCTCACCTGTCCGACGACCGCCTGTTACAACGCCTTGCCCCTCGTGAAGGAGAAGACGATCCGCATTGGTGGGAATCTGCGTTTCTTTGGCGATGGCTTTCAGATCAGCAAAAAACTCGAAGGGCGACGGTTCTGGCGGATGCCGGTGATGGACGGAGAGTTTCTCTGCGAAGATGTCTTTGGCACCATCAAGGGGGTCGCGGGCGGCAACTTTCTGATCCTGGGCACCACGCAGGCAACAGCGCTGGCCGCGGCCGAGGCCGCCGTCGCCGCCATCCGTCAGATCCCCGGCGTGATCCTCCCCTTCCCCGGGGGAGTGGTGCGCAGTGGCAGCAAGGTGGGGAGTCGCTACCCAAAGCTACGCGCCAGCACCAACGATGCCTACTGCCCCACGGTGCGCGGATTGGTGAAAAGCGAGCTACCGCCCGAGGTCAATGCGGTCTATGAGATCGTGATCGACGGGCTGGACCTGGGCGCCGTGGAGGCCGCCACGCGCGCCGGCGTGCAGGCCGCCTGTCGTCCCGGAGTGGTGCGCATCTCGGCGGGCAACTACGGCGGCAAACTCGGGCCGTATCACTTCCACCTCCATCGGCTGCTCGCGACCTCCGCCTAGCGCCCCGTCAGCCGCAGTTGCGACGGTGCTCCGCCGCCGGCGGCGTTCTCTCCGCACGATCGCGTCGCCCCCTCAGGGGTGGGGCACCATCAAGGTGAAGGGCGGCACATAGGCCTGGAGCAGAACAATCAGGCCGACGATGCACGCCAGAATGATACTATGCCACAGAACCGCCTTGAAGATATCCGCCTCGCGCCCAACCTGATTGGTGGCGGCGGTCGCGACCACAATGCTCTGCGCATCGATCATCTTCCCCATCACCCCGCCGGTGCTGTTGGCGGTGCAGATCAACACCTGGGACTGGCCCAGCGTCAGATGAGCGAAAACGCTGCGGTTAAAGAGTTGCGTGGCAGTGATGCGCTGCAAACTGCCAAAGAGCGCATTGCTCCCGGCGTCGGTCCCGGTGAGAAAGACCCCTAGCCAGCCGAGCAAGGCCGCGAAGAAGGGATAGACCACCCCGGTGGCGGCGAAGGCATAGCCGAGCGTGGCATCCATCCCGGCATAGCGCGTGATATAACTCAACCCGAGCATGAAGGCGATCGTGGGAATGGGGATCCGCATCTGAATCAGGGTGCGGCGAAAAGTCCAGCCGATCTGTGCGCGATTCATGCGCAGCATGGCCATGGAAATCAGGGCAGCGATGAACACTCCGGTGCCCGGCGCAGTCAGCCAGGCGAAGTTGAAGCGTGCCTTCTCGCGTTCTTCTTTTTTATCCTCCGGAAGGAGATATTCATCGCGCCGAGTCTCCAGGTGGAGCCAGGGGATCGAGATGTAGTAATTAGTGGCCAGTCCTCCGACCTGCACCACGCCGGGAGTGATGAAGCGATCCTCAACGGGTTCCTTCTCGCGCTGGCGTACCAGGCCGGTGAGCAACAGAAAGACCGACATCAGGATGTAGGGCATCCAGGCCACGGTGACGGACCACGGGGTGAGCGGAATCTCCGTGCGTGCCGGCGCGGGGGGATCGCTGAGAACGGCCTGGGCCTCGGCAGCGTGGGCGCCCTGAGGCGCAGGCGTGGGGGCGGGCGGAGGGGGCGTGGGGGCTGCCGTGTGGAAATGAAACTCGGTCGCCGGTTTCCACTTTTGCAGGAAGAGAGCAGTCACGATCAGCGAAAAGATCCCTCCGCCAATATCGGTCATCGGCCACAGCACCAGCGCCGGGACATACGCGTGCATCGTGGCGAAGGTGAACTGGAAGAGCGCAAACGACACGCCAGCGACCACCAGCACGGGCCAGACCTGGAACGTCTGCCGCCAGGTACACATGCACTTGACCATCCACAAGGGGACAATCATCGAGAGTAGGGGAAGCTGATGACCGGCCATGATGCTGAGCTTGTCGGCGGGCAAATCACTTACCCCGCTCAGGGTGAGAATCGGCGTTCCCAACCCCCCGTAGGCGACCGGAGAGGTGTTGGCAATCAGGCACAGGACAGCGGCCAGAAAGGGGTCGAAGCCGAGGCCGACAAGGATGGCGCCGCAGATGGCCACGGGAGTCCCGCCGCCGGCTGCCCCTTCCAGAAACGCTCCAAAGGCAAACCCGATCAGGATGGCCTGGACCCGGGCATCGTTGGAGAGGCTGGCGATCGAGCGCCGGATCACATCGAATTGCCCGGTTTTGATGGTGACATTGTAGAGCAACATCGCCGAGAAGACCGTCCAGCCGACCGGCAGCAGACCAAAGGCGGCCCCATCGGCAAAGGCCATCGATGCCATCAGTGGATTCATTCCATAAACCAGCACTGCCACCATAAAGGCGACCACCGCGGCTCCGCCT
The DNA here is from genome assembly GCA_029777335.1 of Planctomycetota bacterium. GTDB lineage: Bacteria > Planctomycetota > Planctomycetia > Gemmatales > Gemmataceae > JAKOSN01. The sequence continues at coordinate 27,507 of JAKOSN010000075.1, read as the reverse complement.
CCGGCTCGGGGCGCCGACCAGCGCGCCACGACCAGCAGATAGAAGAGCACCAGAATCGGCAGAGCCGCGAAGAAGGTCGAAGCCACCGCGGAAAGCGGTATTTTGTCGTGCAAAGGATCGAGGTGTTGCTGGTACAGAGCCAAAAGCATGGAGAGACCCTTGATATCGCCAACAAGACAGAAACCAATCGTCGAATTGTAAGGCACCTACCCTCAGATGCAAGAATCATCTCGCCAAAGCAGTTAAGATGACCCTGGCTTTTGCTCAACTTCCCTGTCCTGATTCCCCGCTGCGCCGGCTCGACCCGCGCTGGAAGCTCGCGGCGCTCCTTGGAGCGATGGTCGCCGTGCTGCTCCTGCGCACCCTCCCCACGGTCGCCAGCGCCCTCCTTGGCGCTGGGGTGCTTGCCCTGCTGGCGCGTTTGCCGCGCCGCTGGTACTGGCTGCGGCTGAGTGCCCTGGCCCTGGTCCTGGTGCCGTTCGCACTGCCACTTCCGTTTCTGCTCCCGGAACCAGCGGGAGGAGTGCCGCTGCTCCAGATCGGCGGTTTGACACTAAGCCACAACGGACTCCACGCGGCTCTGCTCCTGGTAGGGAAGAGTGTCGCCCTCCTGACACTGGCACTGGTTCTGCTGGCGACGGCTCCGCTCGATGCCACGTTGAAGGCGGCTCATGCTCTCCACGTGCCCGGGGTGCTGATCCAGTTGTGTCTGCTCACCTATCGCTATATCTTCGTCTTTGTCGGCGAACTCAGTCGATTGCGCCTGGCGCTCCGACTGCGGGGCTATCGCAATCGCATGAGCGGACATTGTTACCGCACCATCGGCCATGTGACCGGCACCTTGCTGGTGCGCAGTCATGAGCGGGGCGAGCGCGTGGCGCAGGCGATGCGCTGCCGTGGTTTCACCGGGACCTTTCATTCCCTCACCGATTTCCGCACGCGCCCCCGAGATGTGGTCTTTGCGCTCGTCGTGGTCACGACGGCCATGGCGCTTGTGGGGTGGGATCTGAGCCAGCGTTGAGAGAACCGCATCGTGCCGCCAGAACCCGCCATCGTGGTGCAGAATCTTGGCTACGCCTATCCGCAGGGGCGCATGGCTCTGCAAGAGGTGTCGTTCACGCTGCAGGAGGGGGAATCGGTCGGCCTGGTCGGCCCCAACGGCGCGGGAAAAACCAGCCTCTTTCTCTGCCTTGCTGGAGTGTTGCCGCGCAAGACCGGCCAGATTCGGGTGGCCAACCTCGACCCGGCCGACCCGGTCCAGCGCCGCCAGTTACCTGCGCATATCGGCGTGGTGTTTCAGGACAGCGATGATCAGCTCTTCAACGCCACCGTGTTTGACGATGTGGCGTTCGGTCCGCTCAATCTGGGACTGCCTGCCGACGAGGTGCGTCAGCGCGTGGTCGAGGCGCTGGAGCGCGTGGCGCTACGCGGTTTCGAGGAGCGGGTGCCCTTTCATCTGTCGGGAGGCGAAAAACGGCGTGTCGCGCTGGCGGGGATTCTGGCGATGCGACCGCACATCCTGTTGCTCGATGAACCCTCGACCCATCTCGATCCGCGCGGCCGCCGCGAATTGATCCAGTTGATCCAGTCCCTGGCGGTAACGCGCCTGATCGCCGCCCACGATCTGGAGTTGATTCTGGAAACCTGCCAGCGCTGTCTGCTACTCGATGGCGGACGGCTGCTCGCCGATGGTCCGGTCCACACCGTGCTGGCCGATGCCGCGCTGATGGAGAAACACGGGCTGGAGGTGCCCTACAGCCTGCGTTAATGCGCCTTTAAAACTCCGTATTCTCGGCTTCTTCGCGCAGCTGGGCTTCCTCGCGTTCGCCGGCGGTATCCATCATCAGCGCGCGTCCCCACAGAAAATAGTGCATCAAACCCAGCATGCCCATCAGAAACACGGCCAGGACGACATAGAGAAAGAAGCCGTTGGTGATGAGCACGAGAAAGATAAAGATGGCGCCCAGGAGAAAGATGCTCAGAAAGATGGTGAGCAACGAATGGCTGGAGCGCGGTTCAGGTTCGTGGTCCATGCTCGTGTCCTCGGGGAGTAGGAACACCGCACACGCGCTGCCGGGTGTGCAAGTGCCACTGCAGTGATTTATAGCGAACCGAGGGGCAGTGCTGGGAAGAATCTCGGCGCAATTGGCGGCGCGAAGGTTGTCTTCGCGGGGAGGATGCCCTATTCTCGGAACGGGACGCCAGCGCGAACCAAGCACGGAATTACCCCATGCCCAGCCAACACCTTGTTGAACAGCATCGGCTCCAGGCCGCTCTGCGCGGTCCGGCGGTGGCCCTGCGCTACAAGCGCCATGGCCTGTATCACGATCTCACCTGGGCGGACTACCGCGACCTGGCCCTCGCCTGTGCCGCCGCCCTGATCGCGGTGGACATTCAGCCGGGAGATCGGGTGGGGGTGTTCAGTGAGAATCGACTGGAGTGGCTGCTGGCGGACATGGGGATTCTGACGGCGGGCGCGGTCAATGTCACCCCTCATGCCCCCCTGGCAGCGCGCCAGGTGCAGTATGAACTCGCCGATTCAGGGGTGCGCTGGCTCTTTGTTTCCAATGCCGAGCAGCGCGACAAGATTGCACAGGTGGCGGATCATCTCCCCGATCTGCGCGGGGTGGTGGTTTTTGATCGGGCGGCGGCCACCTCCGAGTATCCCTGCTGGGAGGCGTTTCTGGCCCAGGGACGCCACCATCTCCCGGCGGTCCGCGCGGAGCTAACCCGGCGCGAGGCCCAGCTGACGGCGGACAGCCTGGCGACCATCATGTACACCTCGGGAACCACGGGGCATCCCAAGGGAGTCATGCTCACCCATGGCAACCTTCTCTCCAATGTCCAGGCGGTCCTCGCTGTTTCGCCCCGCCGCCCTGGCGATGTCGTCCTGAGCTGGCTGCCGTACAGCCACATCTATGCGCGCACGGTCGATCATTACTCCTCGCTGCTCTCGGTGGCTGTCACGTACCTGGCGGAATCGCCCGAAGTGCTGGTGCAGAACCTTGCCGAGGTGCAGCCGACCCACATGAACTCGGTGCCCCGTTTCTACGAGAAGGTCCATGCGCTCGCGGCGCATGCAGACCCGGCAGTCACGGCAAAGCGTCTGCAGGCGATCTTTGGGCCGCGCATCGAGTTTCTCTCCTCGGGAGGCGCCCCGCTTCCCCTGGCGGTGGCAGAGGCATACCGCGACGCCGGGTTGCTGGTCCTGCAAGGGTACGGACTGACCGAAACCTCTCCGGTGATCAGTTTTAACACGAAGGAACATTGCAAGCTCGAGAGCGTGGGCCGGCCGATTCCCGGGGTCGAGGTGCGCATTGCCGAGGATGGCGAGGTTCTGACGCGCGGTCCCCATGTGATGAAGGGATACTGGAAAAAGCCGCTCGAAACGAGCCAGGCCCTGCGCGAGGGCTGGTTTCACACGGGCGATCTGGGGCGCCTCGACGCCGACGGCTACCTCTACATCACCGGGCGCAAGAAAGATCTGCTGGTGCTCTCCAACGGCAAGAAGGTCGTGCCGTCCTATCTCGAAGGATTACTGGTTGCCGATCCGTGCATCGATCAGGCGGTCATCTACGGGGAGGGACGGAATTTCCTCACGGCGCTGCTGGTGCCCAACTGGGACCATGTGCGCGCCACGCTGGGGACCAACTGTCCGGCGGGACCGGCTCCGGTGCTCGCCCAACACCCCGTCATCTATGAGTTGCTCGCCGAGCGCGTGGACAATGCGCTGGCGGATGTGGGTTCCTGGGAGCAGGTCCGCAAGTTTGTCGTCCTCCCCGAACCGTTTTCCCAGGCGAACGAGGAGATGACGGTCACGATGAAGTTGCGTCGCGCGGTGGTGTTTGCCCGGCACGCGGAGGAACTGGAGCAGCTTTACCACGAGAATGGGACGTCGACCTGATGGAGCAGTTCGCCCACGCCAAAGGAGGCCAGGTTGGCGACCACGATGGTGGCAAAATCGCGCCACATGGAGGCGCGACCCCACTCGGTTTTTTCACCAAAAGCCATCCAGAAAAGCGCACATTCGGCGACCGGCGCGAATGTTTCCGCGACCACCAGGTAGAGCCCCCATTGCTCGGCCGGGTCGAAGCACAGCGGGAAGACGAGCACCACCAAGGGATAGGTGCAGGCGGTCAGCCACACGCCGGCGAAGAACCGCCGGCGCCAGCTGTGCCGCGCCGACAACCCCAGGAGCAGAATCGGCGTTTCGATCAGAATGGTGGTCAGATAGCCGAGCGGAAGGAAGGCCCAGAGTGCAGCGGGATCCATGACCTGGCCCTAGAGAGTACGAAGCAGAAAGGGCACCTCGGCCAGCACATGAAGAAGCGCCACGGTGAAGTAGACATCGCGCGTGAGCGGATAGTTGGCCAGGAAACAGCCCCACAGCAGCAGCACAATCAGCACCCCCATCACGATCAGGCCGAGCACAAAGCGATACCAGCCGCGCGACCGTCGCGCGAGGGGAATCGTGTGCAGTTGCCAGGGCGGCACACGCAGAGCGACGAGCGGCATGGCAATCAACCAGACCCCGTAGTGCAGCATCTCCAGGAAGGTGTGGGTGGCGACCAGCAGATGGCTGGAGACGTGCGGTAAGAGGGAGGCGCCCGCGTGCTGCGTGATACGCACCGTCAAGGCGTCTTCCCCCGGAAGCGAGGGACTGTCAGCCAGGTGCCACCACAAGAAACCGAGCAGAACAGGGACCGCGAGCAGACAGCGCTGGTAAGCGGTGCGCCACTCGGGGCGACTGCGGCGAATCTCGCGATCCAGTAGCCAGAAGGCCATGAGCGGATGGAGATAGACCAGCGCCAACCCCCACAGGAGCGGGGCGACCCAGGTCAACGCCATCAGCAGAAAAGCAACTGGCAAGGTCCAGAACCAGTCCCGGCGCGGGTTCTGTCGGCTGCGCATCTGGATCAGGGCGAGGATCCAGAGAACCAGCACACTGTTCCAGGTTGCCGAGGCCAGCAGCCAGGTGTCATGCTCCCAGTCGAGTCGCTCGGCCAGCCAGGGGATGGCGGCAAAAGCTGCGGTGAGGCCGAAGATGCCGGTGAAGGCCGTCAGGAAATAGCCACGCAGGCGCCCCCAGCGGGCCGGCAAGCGGGTGAGGAAATAGCGCACCTCCAGCCAGTTGTGCGGTCCGGCGAAGAGAAAGACCGTGACAATCGAGAAGCCGAGCGGCAACCACCCGGCGAGGAACGCCGAGAGGGCGGCAATCAACAAGGCGGCCAGCGCAAAGGGGCGCGCGGTGCGTCCCGCGCCTTCACGCTGGCTGACGGGGAGAGTGGCAAGGGTGGCCATGGCTCACTTCTTCGGGGTGGCCTTGACGGGCTTGTTGCCCAGTTTCTTCTGCAGTTCAGGGTTGATCACCAGCCGAATGACCGATTCATTGGTATCGACGATCGTCACCTTGACCGGCATGTTGGTGACATAGCCAGGATACCGGGTGACATCGAGAGGCCGCGGCTGACCGGGGCGGGGGAAGGGAACGAGATCGGCCCAGAGGGTGGCGGAGCCAGCGCCAAGGAGAACGACCGCCAGCAGAATCCCCAGCAGGGTGCGACGCACGCCCGGCTGTCCCTTGCGCATCAGCCAGACCCCGCCCGACGCAAAGGCGAGCGTCAGACAGAGCGCGACCACAACGGTCGGAGCACTATCCAGCCAGGCGCCGCGTCGCGGAGTGCCCGGCGCCTCGCCCCGAGCCAGCGCTCGCGGCACATACAGAGTCGCTTCCCTGGCATTTTCATCGATCTGGAGGACAAACTCAGGCGCGGGTTTTTCCCTGGGAACTGGCACCGGCGCGCGGTTGGCCAGGACCGTGGTGGCAGCCAGCAACAAAGCGCACAGTGCGAACGTGGTCTTCATGGGTGGCCTCACAAGGCGAATCGGGGACCATAAACCAGGGCAATTGTACCTCCCTCGCCACAAGAGGAACATTGAGAATTGCCTCACTTGTTACAAAATGCAGAGAGCGCGGGCGCCGAACTCCCTTCGCCAGAACGGCGTCCTGAGTGTGAAGGCGGGCGCAGGGCCGATCCCCGCGCTGGCCAGGCGCCAGGGGATCGAACCATTGTTGCTAAAATACCGGGTCGAAGGCGACCTGGCAGGACACCCGTCAACGCGATCAAGAGACTTGTGAGATCGTCTCCATGGCTATTACCTTTCGCTTTCCGGTGCTGCTGTGGCAGGATCACGAGGGATGCTACACTGCGAGCCTTCTGGAATGGGATGAACCGGCGGCGCTCGCCTCGACCCCGGCAGGGGCGTTGACGCAACTGGAGGAGTATTTGCAGTGGCGCTATGATCAACAGGCGTGGCTCCCCGAACCGGATTTTCTCGATCCACAACTGACGGTCTTCAAGGTGGCGGTGCGCCCCGAATATCAGCAGGACGGACGGCGTTTTCCCTGTTCCGAGTCGTTCATGCTGCGCGTTCACTGTGTGCACGGCCATCAGGAGCATGGGCTACTGGAGGCGGTTCTGCCCACCTTTCCCCTGCGCTTCTACTACTACGAGGCCGAGACGCTGCGCAACCTGGTGACCCATTATGTGCAGCAAGCGCTCGAACAGGTCACCCCCGCGGGGTTGGCGCGCTATCTCGCGCCGCGCCGGGTCCAGCTTGAACAGGTGGTCGTCACGTTGACCAATCGCGCCCCGCGGGAGAGAAAGTGGGTCCCCGCGTTTCCGGCCTTGCAGGCAGTGGCGGAACCGCTCGGCGATCCGCGCCTGCGCAGGCAATTTGCCCACCCGTGGGAACGCGATCAGGAAGTCGCCGATCTGGTGCGTCGCCTGGGGAAGGAGAAGAGCAATGTGCTTCTGCTCGGGGAGAGCGGAGCCGGCAAGACCACGGTGCTGCTCGAGGCGGTGCGCCAGCTGGAACGGGTAACGGCCGCAAGCGACTCCGAGCGTCGCCCGGGCGTGCTGGCTCGGCGCTACTGGCAAACGAGTGGACCTCGGCTGATCGCCGGGATGCGTTACCTGGGTCAGTGGGAGGAACGGTGCGAAACGCTGATCGAGGAACTGGGGCGACTCGGCGGGGTGCTCTGTGTGGAGAATCTCCTCGACCTGGTGCGCGAAGGAGGGAGCGACTCATCCAGCAGCGTGGCCAACTTCTTTTTACCCTACCTGCAGCGCGGCGAGCTGCGCATGGTCGGCGAGGCGACGGCGGCGGAGTTGGACGCCTGTCGCCGATTGCTCCCGGGATTCGCCGATGTCTTTCAGGTGCTCCCGCTCAAACCCTTCACCCGGCAGCAGGCGATCAGCGTGCTGGATCACTACGCGGCGGCGATGAAGCAAAATCTGCAGATAGAAGTTGGCCGCGAGGTGGTGGACCTGGTCTACCATCTGCATCATCGTTTCCTGCCCTATGAGATCTTTCCCGGACGCGCGGTCGCATTCCTGGCCCAGGTCTTTGAGCGGGCCCGGCAGCAGCGCGGCCCGGATCGACGCCAGAGTTATGAACTGAGCGCTCCCCTGGTGGTCGCGGAGTTTATTCGCCAGACTGGCCTCCCCGAACTCTTTGTGCGCGATGAGATCCTCCTGAAGCGCCCCACGGTATTGCAGGAGTTTGCGAGCCGGATCATCGGGCAGCCGGCGGCCTGCGAGATGGCGACCAACCTGGTGATGACCTTCAAGGCCGGGTTGAATGATCCGCATCGACCGGTCGGCGTCTTCCTCTTCTGCGGACCGACCGGGGTGGGCAAGACGGAGATGGCGCGCAGCATCGCTCACTATTTCTTTGGGCATGGCGAGCAGAGCGAGCGCCTGATTCGCCTGGATATGAGCGAGTATGCCGGTCCCGGCGCCGCGGATCGGTTGCTGGCCCGACCCGACGGCCATCCCAGCGACCTGATCCAGAAACTGCGGCAACAACCGTTTGTCGTCCTCCTGCTGGACGAGATCGAGAAGGCCGATCCCGAGGTGTTCGACATGCTGTTGGGGGTCTTCGACGAGGGGCGCCTGACGGATCGCTATGGCCGATTGACAACTTTTCGGAGTGCCATTATCGTAATGACCTCCAACCTGGGCGCAGGCAAACAGGAGCCGGTCGGCTTTGGCAGCGAACCCCCGGTGCGCTACGAGGGCGAGGCACTGGCTTTTTTCCGCCCCGAGTTCTTCAATCGGATCGACGCCGTGGTCACGTTCGAGCCACTCTCCCCGGAATCGATCCGGGCCATCACGCGGAAGGAATTGCACGAGATTGGCGTGCGCGAGGGGTTGCAACAGGCTCGCCTCACCCTGGAGTGGAGTGACCGCTTGATTGAGCATCTGGCCCGGGTGGGGTTTGATGCCCGCTTCGGCGCGCGCCCCTTGCAGCGCACCCTGGAACGAGAAGTGGTCACACCGCTGGCGCGCTTTCTGCTCGATCATGCGGGGCTGGAAGGAATCACTCTGCAGGCCGACTGGCAGAACGGACGAGTGGTGTTCGCGGTGTAAGCGGCGCTCGCCGTTCTCCCCTGAGTGGAGGAGCGAACGGCGAGCGCATTCGGTGGCTTAGCGGCGTGGTTGAGGAACGTTGAAGCGAACCGGCTGAATTTCGCTGGTGCGCGGCGTGGTGGCCGTTCCGGTCAGCAAGGGCTCGATGCGCACATCGTCGAAGTACACCTGCCCCAGCCCGGTCATCGCCAGCGTCAGGTGGATGGAACCGGTGGACGGAATGCGCCGGTAGAGAGTGAAGCGCTTCCAGTCCATACTGGAGGTCAAGCGAACGGCCAACGGTTCGCCACCCACGCTGTCGTAGAAGAGAGCACCATCGGCGGATCCCTGAATCGTTTGCGGCACCTTGATCCACCCGGTGATGCGCACCAACGTGCCGGGGTTCAAGCGCACCGCGGGACTGTGGACCGCCAGAAAACTGCGTTCCAGGGCGACCGGCGGTTTGGTGGTGGTCGACTTCGGCTTGATCTCCAGCAACAGGGCCTGACGCCCTTCGTGGGGTTGCTCGCTCACGCGGCGTGCGGAGCGAACCACCTCGTCGAGCGACGGTTCTTCCTGCACGCGCCATTGATCCGCGGTCTGTCCGGGCGGCTGCTCGAATCCACCATCGGGAAGGACGTTGGCGGCCAGGGTGCTGTCGCGGATCTCGTTGCGGAAGTGCCAGTGCCGCGGCAGAGTGTAGAAGCTCACGGCATAGGGGCTGGCGACCGGGGTATCGAGCTCGCGAATCGCCTGCTCCCACTGCGCCCGCATGAGCAAACGCAGCGGACGCAAGGCGCGATCGGCCTCGGCGTATGCCTGCTGCGATTCTCCATTGCGGCGATAGGTAGCGCTCAACTCAATGCGGCGACGAGTATCGTTGAGAAGCGCCTGGGCATCCGGGATGGTGTGTCCCTCGCGTTCGAGCTCGGTCTGAATCTTCGCGACCTTGGTCAACTCTTCCTGAGCCAGATCGTGGGCCCACTGAGCTGCCATCTTGCTCATGCGCCGGGTCTGATCTTGCAGGTAGACCACCAACCCCGTGGGCGACAGATCGGAGGTAAAGACCACTGCCGCAGTCAGGCCGAACTCCGGAAGGGTGATCTTGGTGCCGCCGGTCACGCGCTCCGCCTTGAGCGTGCGCACCTCGGCAGGAGAGACAATCCAGGCCTGGGTGCCGTTGGGGACATCGGGGACCACCAGGGTGAGGTTGGTGACGGCGGCCTGACCAGGAACATACTGGGCGCCCGGGCCAACCCAGACCGGCAAACAGAGCACCCCCTTCTCGGTCCGCATCACGGCGGCCTTCACCTGGGGGATCGACGTGTTGACCCACAGCGGCGGCCGACCAGTGACCAGGAGCGGTTCGAGCAACTGGATCTCCTGGTTGAGCAGAGCCATCTGCAACAGCCGATCGCGGCCCATGTGGCTGTCCGCCAGGAACCGGTCGGACCAGAACCCCAGCCCGCGATAGCCACAGGAGAGCGCACAGTAGGTGAGCAAACGAATCTGCTCCGGTTGAGGACCGATCGGCTCGGTGAAGGACTCGCTGGCGTCCTTGCCATACACGAGCTTGGTGAACCAATCGGGGAGATGCGTCTGAATCCACGTCCAGGAGTAGGTGTCGGGGAAGGCGAGATCGCGGCGCTGGGCAAGCCATTCGCGATACTGCGGGAGTTCCAGGCTGGTCATGAGCGGCCAGCGATGGACCCCAAGCATGATCTGATCCACCCCGCGCGAATAGCGCTGAAAGCCATCCCAGATGTTGGCAGCCACCGGGCACATCGGGTCTGCTCCGCGCACCAGCTGCGCCGTGCGGGCCACTCCCTGGTATTGCTCAGCGGCGAGCCCTCCCCCCAGATCCCAGCACAACACTGCTCCCTGATCCATGAAGCGCGACATCTTGCGCCCGGTGAGATCGAAGCTGGTTAACTGACCGGGAGCCTGACGCCCCGAAGGGGTGATCATCTCGCGGGTGTGCAGCATCGGGACCAGCCAGAGTCCGAGATTGACTGCCTGCTCGACGGTTTCATTGCTGGTGTCCTGGTCAAGCCAGAGGGTGTTAAAACCCGCATCGCGCAGGGTCTTCAACGGGGTTCCGCTAAAGCGAATGCCACGGACAAAGAACTTCTTGCCGCTGACCAGGAGCTGATCGCGTTCCAGTTTGACCTCGGCGGCCCGGCGGGCGGGCATCGTCGGCCGCGGGCTGTCTCCTCCCTGGGAGGAGGGTTGGGCCAGAGTCGCGGTCTTGTGATCTTCCAGGAGCGGACCGACTTCGAGGTCGTCGATCCAGACATCGGTCTGCCCCGGTCCGCCGTAGAGATTGAGGACCAGCTGATCAACGTAGGCGTCGGCGAAGTTGACATCACGCTTCAGCTCCGCGCGCAGGAACGTTTGCTGTTCCTTGAGCAACTTGCCGGGGTGGCGCAACTCCAGGCGCTGCCATCGTCCCGCAGTCTGGTAGAGATCGCCGCGAAGCAAGGTGGTGAGGGGCTGACCAGGAGTTTTGGGATCGGTTTCGTGGGGAAGGACGAGACGGGCCATGAACTGCATGCCAGGGCGGTTGGCCTTGAGCCAGAGGCTGGCGGTAAATTCGTCGTCGACGCGTGCCCGGCCCACGGTGAGCAAATAGTGGATGTAACTGCCCGGTTGAGCCTGAAATTGCAGATACTCGGAGCGCCGACCGGAGTGCGCGGTCTCCTCGGTGACCTTGTGGGTGGTCACACGGGGCGGAACACTGGCCGGGCCAGCCTTCCAGACAGGTTCGCGTCCCTCGAACCCCAGTTGCAGGAACTGGGGCTCCTGAGCCCGGGCAAGAAATGGAATGGGCAGCAAGCCCAGAAGCAGGATCCCCAGCAACCAGATGCTGGGGCGCCGCTTGCCTGGGGTGAATCGACAGGCGATCCCGGTCATCCGTGCGACTCCTTCCCATGAGCCCGCCGCCTGGAGGTCGGATGCCTTCCGAACCTTCCAGGCAACGGGAAGGGCGGGCTATAGCAGAAGCGGCAGGGAGCCACAAGAGCAACCTGGGGGGTCGCTTTTTCCCACAGAACAGCCAGGAGTTGGAACAATCAGGAACGAAGTGGGGAAAAAAGTCTCATCTCGGGGTTGACAACGAGTCGATTGAAGCTAATGATGAGATGTATAAACATTCAATTGTTTGAATCTTTGCACGATTGAGGATTCCGATCATGCCCCACCGCATTGTGGTGGTGAAGGAGCTGGCGCAGCTGCTTGGCGGGTTGGCCCATCCGCAGCGGATTCGCATCATTCAGGAACTGCGCGAGGGCGAGCGGGATGTCAATTCGTTGCAGGCGGCGCTCGGCATTAGCCATAGCGGGGTTTCGCAACATCTGTCGGTGCTGCGTCTGCATCGGCTGGTTACCGAACGCCGGGAGGGACGGCGTGTGTTCTATCATCTGACGCAGCCCGAGTTAGCGCGCTGGCTCGTCGAAGGAATGCAATTCCTGGAAGTCTTGCAGGCCGCCACACGAGACCTCCAGAAAGCGGTCGCCATCGTGCGTGATGAGTGGCGATCGCCAACCCAGTAAACTTCTCGATCGCCCGCAGCACACAAACCGGTTCCGTGGCGTCCACCGTGCGCGCTGCGGGTCCGCAAAGAGGAGGGGACACAGTGACAGAACCCCAGGCGAGTGCATCGGGTTTGCAGGACCTCTCGCAGGTGGAGCAGACTTTCGAGGTACTGGAATACCTGGCTGACTCCGCCGGGATCGAGTTCCATCCCGGATCGACCCGGGAACAACTCCACCAGGCGGAACGCGATCTCCCCGGGTGGGAGCCAGGGCTCGTCTGGACCCGACTGGAACGCGTCGCCCAGGACTGCGGCCTGCGCTTGACCCGGCGCCACTGGTCGGTGCGCGAGGTCTGCCAGGCGGTGCAGGCGGGAGGTACGATTCTCGGCCTGCGCGCGGGAGGGCCCTCGCCCACTCCCTGGGTGCTCCTGGTGGCTGCGCGCGGCGAAAAGATCCAGGTTGCCGGTGTCGATCCCCAGGGCTTAACCTGGCTGAGCATTCAGGAACTGGCGACGCTCGTCGGCGCGAACGAGGTTGATACCCCGGTGGAGTGGGGACTGGGCCAGGCGGCCACTCCGTTCACGGGGACCGTGGTTGAACCCGGAGGCTCTGGAGGCGGGCATGGTGGCGGACAGGGCGGCGGAGAGGGCGAGGGCCCCGGGGATGGACACGGGTCGCCCCATGGCCTGTCGCCATTTCGTCGCCTGGTCGCCATGCTGCGCCCCGAGAAGCCGGACCTGTGGATGGTGGTAATGTTCGCCATCGGGGTGGGAGTTCTCTCGCTCGCGGTTCCCTTCACCGTTCAGGCGATCGTGGACACCCTGGTCACCGTGGCCGATCCAACCCAGCGCTCGCAGGTGCTGGGACAACAGGTCGTCATACTCTCGCTGGTGTTGCTCGGCTGTCTGGGGGTGGCGACGTTGCTGCGTGTGCTGAAATACTGTGTCGTGGAGCTGATGCAGCAGCGCATCTTTGTGCGCGTCGCCGGCGATCTTGCCTTTCGCCTGCCGCGTGTTCGCTCGGAAGCCTTCGATCACAAACACGGCCCGGAACTGGTCAATCGCTTCTTCGATGTCCTCACCGTGCAGAAAGCCGGCGCGGTGCTGTTGCTCGACGGGGTGGTGGTGTTCCTGCAAGGGAGCATCGGGCTGATCGTGCTGGGGGTCTACCACTGGTCGTTGCTCTACTTCGACATGGCACTGATCCTGGCGATCGTTTTTATCGCCTTTATCCTGGGGCGCGGCGCCGTTCGCACCAGCATCGATGAATCGATGGCCAAGTACGCCGTCGCTGGCTGGCTCGAAGAAATCGTGCGCCATCCAGTAGCCTTCAAGCAAGGGGGGGCTCAGCGCTACGCCCTGGATCGCACCGATGACCTGGCGCGCGGCTATCTGGCGGCGCGCCAGAGTCACTTTCGCGTCCTGTTACGCCAGAACACCGCGGCCCTGTTGCTCCAGGCGTTTGCCAGTGCCGGGCTGCTGGGACTGGGCGGATTCCTGGTGATGGAGGGAACGTTGCTCCCGGGCCAACTGGTTGCCGCCGAGTTGATCGTGGCCGTGATCGTTGGCTCGATCGTGAAACTGGGCAAGAGTCTGGAGAGCTTCTACGATCTGCTCGCGGCGGTGAGCAAGCTGGGCCAGCTGGTCGATCTGCCGCTCGAACGCGGGGCTGGCGAAACGGGACCGTTGCAGGCGGCCCAGGGAGTGCCCGCCCGGGTGCGGATGCATCATGTCTCGTTTCAGCACGACGGGATGCCCGCCACTCCGGGATTGACCGATCTCAACCTGCATCTCGATTCGGGGGAAGCGGTGGCGCTGCTGGGTCCGCAAGCGAGCGGCAAGAGTACCATCGCCGAACTGCTGTTCGGGATGCGCACGCCGCAGCATGGCTACATCGAACTCGATGGGGTGGACCTGCGCGATCTGCGGCTGGAGGTGGTGCGCGAGCATGTCGCGCTGGTGAAGACCTGCGAGATTTTCGAGGGCACCGTGGTGGAGAATGTGCGCCTGGGCCGCCATCACATTGGCCTCAACGAGGTGCGCCAGGCCTTGCAGGCGGTGGATCTTCTGGAGGAAATCCAGGCACTGCCTCAGGGATTGCAAACGTGGCTGCCCACCGGAGGACGCCCCCTCTCCAGCGGGCAAGCACTCCGCCTGATGCTGGCGCGCGCCCTGGCAGGGAAACCCCGCTTGTTGATTCTCGACGAAACTCTGGACGATCTGGACGAGCGGATTCGCCTGCGGATCCTCGCCCATCTCACCCAGGCGCATGCGCCGTGGACCCTGCTGGTGATCACCCACGACCCGGAGGTCGCCCGGATGTGCGCTCGGCAAATTACGTTGAATCGCTAACAAGGCCACTGGTCGAGAGCAGTAGCCTCTTCTGACCATCGCTTCCCGTGATCGAATTCGAGGTAACCCGGCACGTGCTGCCCTGGTGTGCCGAGTGGAGATCGACTCATGAGCATCGCTGTTCTGCTTCGCCAGAAGCAAGCCCCCCACGTTTCGCCAACGGACCAGGGGCTGCCCGCGCTGCGCCTGGTTCAGCGTTCCCAGGTGGCGCGCCGGCTGGCCCGGGCGCTCCTTGTCGTGTTTATTCTGGCGCCGTTCGTCCTGTTGCTGGTGCCGTGGCAGCAATCGCTGTCGGCGACCGGGCAGGTGGTTGCCCTGGGGGCGTCCGAACGCCTCCAGATCGTGGATGCTCCCGTGGATGGGAGAATCAAGATCTGGCATGTCAAGGAAGGAAGCCAGGTCAACGGCCCCCGGCGAGATGCCAACGGCGTGCTTCAACCCGGGGATCTCCTGGTCACGCTGGAAGATCCCGATCCGCAGTTGACCGCTCAGCTGGCGCGCGAGAAGGAAGCCTACGAACTGCGCCGCAAGGCAGCCCAGGAACGCATCGACGATCTGGAAGCGCAGATCGCGGCCCTGCGCCGTTCGCAGTCCGAGGCACTCGTGGCGGCCGAGAAGCGGCTGGAGATGGCGAAACGCCGCCTCGATGCCGCCGACGCATCACTGATCGCGTCGCGGAAAACCTTGGAGCTCACGCGCTTCACCTATCAGATGGACAAAAATCTGCACAGCAAGGGCCTTGTCTCCGGGTTGGAGTTTCAGACCTCGGAGCAACGCAAAACCCTGGCGGAGGTGGAACTGGAACGCGCCACGCAAGCCCGCGAGGGGACCGATGCCGAGGTCAAGGCGCTCAGCGCCGACCTGGCCAAGATTCGCCATGATACCGAAAGCTCGATTCGCTCCGCGTTGGCGTCGCGCCGCAGTGCCGAGGCCGATCGGGCCGCGACCGAGATCAACCTGGCGCAAATTGAGGTCCGCCAGGCGCGCCAGGCAGCCCAGGAGGTTCGCTCCCCCTGCGATGGCACCATTCTGCGAATCCTGACTAACTGCGCCAACGGCGGAGTTCTGGTCAAGTACGGCGATCCGCTCCTGACCCTCGTCCCGGACATCAAGAATCAGGAAGAACGAATGGTGGAGTTGATCGTGCAGGGCAACGACATGCCGCTGATCACGGAATTGTGGCGCGATCGCCGCCATCGCCAGGGAGAAGAGGCGACGGTGCGCGTTCGTCTGCAGTTCCAGGGATGGCCCGCGATCCAGTTTGTCGGCTGGCCCTCAGTCGCTTATGGAACCTTTGGCGGAATCATCCATTTTGTTGACGCGCATGCCGATGAAAAAGGAAACTTCCGCATTCTCGTCAAACCCGATCCAGAAGAAGAGAAGATCAATCCCTGGCCGCCCGATTATTCTTTAAGGCAGGGCGTTCGCGCCCGGGGGTGGGTGTTGCTCAACCAGGTGACCGTGGGATGGGAGATCTGGCGAAAGCTGAATGGCTTCCCCCCGGTGGTGGCGAGCACGGAGCCCGAGGACAACCTCAAGAAAAAGAAGAAGTAACCCGTCGCTGGGAGGAACACCGTGCCACACGGTGTTCCTCCCAGAAGGATCACGCGGTCGGTGAGTGGGAAAGGAATCCCCATGCGTTCCTTCTGGAAGGGCCAGTCCATGCTCGTCGCCCTCGTTGTGGCGGGATCGGGGCTGGCGCAATACGCGAGCCCTCCGCCCGCCGTTGTTGCTCCCCAAAATGCGCCGCAACCTCCAGCGCTGCCCGCCCCGCAACCGGTGCCGGTCGTTCCCCTGGGGCTGGGTGATGTCCTGGCCTCGGTGGATCGCCATTATCCCCTGGTGCGGGCCGCGGAACAGCAGCGCATTGTGGCGGCGGGAGATTTCCAGTCAGCAGAGGGAGCCTTCGATCTGAACCTGCGCGCCTTTGAGAGCACCATCGGCGGATCCTACGCCAGCCAGCGCGCAGGGGTCGGCGTGGATCAGGCGATTCCGCTGTTCGGAGCCTCGCTCTCGGCAGGGTGGCGCCTGGGGCAAGGGAATTTCCCGGTGTACTATGGTGATCGGGCGACGGCTCAGGGGGGCGAATTCTCGGCCGCCTTGATCCTCCCTCTGTTGCGTGACCGGGCCACAGACAAACGCCGGGCCACCTTGCAAAAGGCAAATCTCGATCGCCAGATCGCCGAGCCGGTGATCCAGTTGCAACGCATCGATATCGCTCGGGCCGCCAGTGTGGCCTACTGGAACTGGGTGGCTACCGGGCAACAGTATCTCATCGCTCAGCAGATTCTCGGGCTCGCCAAAAAACGCGATCAACAGCTGGCCGAACTGGTCGGCGCGCAGAAGGTGGCCCCGATCGTCCGCACCGATAATCAGCGCCTGATCGTGGATCGGGAAGCGAAGCTGGTCGCCGCCTTTCGGCAATACCAGCAGGCAGCTCTTGCGCTGTCGCTCTATTATCGGGACACGACCGGGGCCCGCGCCGTTCCGGTACCCGCCCAGCTCCCGGTCCTGCCAGAGATTCCGCCGCCCCCCAGTACGGAGCAGCGCGGCCAGGACCTGAACCTGGCATTGCTGCAACGACCGGAATTACAGCGTCTTCGGCTCCAACGTGAAAAACTGGAAGTCGATTTGCGACTGGCTGAAAACCAGCAGCTGCCGGGGGTCAACATGGCCCTGCGCGGGGCGCAGGACGTCGGCTCGGGCAAAAAGGATCTGGATCGCTACACCTACGAGGCCGCCCTGGGAGTCGATGTGCCCTTGCAACGTCGCGATGCCAAGGGGCGCGCCCTGAGTGCCCGGGCGGCGATGGCCCAGGTGATGGCCCAGGAACAGTTTGCGCGCGATAAGATCACCACCGAACTGAGCGATCTCCTCTCCGCCCTGGAGCGTGCCTACGAGCTGCGCGAACGCGGACGCGAGATGCTGCGCCTGGCCAAACAAATGCAGGAGGCCGAGAATGAACTCTTTCTGCAAAACAAGAGCAACCTGATCTTCCTCAATCTGCGCGAGCTGGCAACAGCCGAGGCGCGCGTGGTGGAAATCAGCGCGCTCGCCCAGTATCTGCGTGCCCTGGCGGAGTATCAATCGGCACTGGGGATCGATCTGTCGCAACCTCTGGTCAATGGTGCACCAGGTTCGTCCAATCCCCTGCGGCAGTGCACAGCGACCCAGTAAGGCGCACGCCACGGTTGTGGCTGCCCAAACGGCGAGAGCCGCCCCGGCGACCTGCGGCAACGCGCTGCCCAGAGCGGTTGCGTACAAAACCCTCTTGTCACTCGCCGAGCGTGGTGTAGTGTGAAAGAGAAGTGGAGATTTCGTCCGACGTTCTCAGAGCGGCTGGCCTCATGACCACGACTGTTTCACCCGCGGCTAACCTGGCTCCCTTGCAAGCGGTCACTGGTGTCGTTCCCCCAGAGACGAACGAAGTGATCCTGTACACCGCCTGGCCGGCAGTGACCGATGCGTCGGCCGTGATCGCCCGCGTGTCTGAGATGTTGATGAAATCGCTGGTGCTCGCCCCGCTGGCGTGGGGGATGCTGTTGCCGCTCTACTTCAAGAAGGTGCTGCCCTTCCTGGCCAAGCGCTATTGCCTCTCCAATCGGCGCGTGTACGTGGCCCGCGGGCTCCACTGTCGGGTCGCGGAGGAAGTGGCGTTGACCGCCATCGACGAGGTGCGCTTGCCCGAAGCGAGTTATAATGCCTTTTTCCGGTCTGGGGATCTGGAACTTGTCTCGGCGGGGAAGGTGGTGCTTACTCTGACCGGGGTGTCTGAGCCGGAATCGTTCCGCCGGGCGATCCTGAACACCGTGATCGCCTGGGTTCCGGGGAAGGCCGCGCAGTTGTTGCCCCTGGTGCCCGCCTCGGCGGCCAAGTAAGCCACGTGAGACGAGATACCTCCCCCTCGATGCTCGTCTGGTGCGGACCCTTTCTTCCAGGTGTCGCCCACGACTTCCCGTTCCTTGCGCGAGTAGGCACTCCCTGATGATCACGAGCGGTCTGGGAAGAGGCAACCATGCCTGACGTGGATCCGACGCGCGAAGAGTACCTGGCTGTCGTCAGCGAATGGTCGGGGTACGGCCATCAATCCGCGAGCCTGGTCGGCAATGCCTATCCCCTGTTCTGCCTGACGCGCAACGAGGTGGTCGAACGGCCGCTGGAGCAGTTTCCCAACCCGGGCTACATCTTCCTGGTCAATCGCGGCGAACTCACTTCCTGGGATTTTGTGCGCATTCGCCCCGGTCTGAACAAGAAATACAAGAACTCCTCGCTGCGCGAGTGTTACTACATCTCGATGGCGGTCCCGCAGGTGATCGATGCCAGCGCAGACCTGGCGGTCGCCACCCTGCTGGAGGTCGCGAACTTCGATCCGCTCTCATCGAGCAATCTGATTCGCAATCCGCCTCAAGGGGTAATGCCTATCTTTTTTGTCCGCAATGTGCAGCAACGCATCTACGGCCCACTGCAACGGACCCAGCTGATTCGCAATCGCATGGATGCCCTGGAGGCCATCCAGTGGGAACCCCATGGCGAGGAAGGGATTGTCTATGAATTCTCGCTCGAAGATCTGAACCGGCTGGGCATCCATTTCTGCACCTACGAACATCCCGAGCGCGAGCTGAACCAGGTGGTGGAGCAGCCGTTCACCCTGCTGGTCGGTCCGGTTCTGCACGCCACCTCGGCCAAGGCATTCGATCGCATCCCCGATATGCAGCTGGCCGAGTGGTATCTGCGCTGGCGCGATGTGCTCGAGGTTCCTGAGGAGATTCTGAAAACTCTGCGGCTGGCGCCCGATTATCTGCAGGACACCCCGTCGTCGATCATTCGGCAGCGCTGTCGGCGGCTGGCCAATCTCTTTGGCAACCTCGACGTCCTGCAAACCGAGCGCCGCCATGCCGCGCGCCGCTACCTGGAAACCGAGGAAGGGAAAGCCACCCTCGAGCAGCAACTGGCGATCGAGGTCACGCGCCGGGCGCAATCGCTGGAAGACGAGGTCAAGAAACGTCGGCTGGAGTTGGCCGCCGAGCAACAACGGCTCAGTGAGCAGATGGCCGATCTGGAAGCAGGGCGCAAACGGCTGGAAGAGGAATGGCAGCAGGAACTGAAACAATACGAGGAGAAACGCGAGCAACAACGTGACCTGATCCGCCAACTGGAAGACCAGATTCGCCAGGGGGTCGATCATCTGGCGGGGCAGGTGCGTGAACAGGTGCCCTTGCTGGCGGCCCTGGCCTCCGGGATGCGGGCCACGCTGGCTCTGCCGACAGGGCGCGACGGCCTGATGCCGATGCTCAAGGAATCCAAGGCGCTGCGTCCGGCTCCCACCCTGTGGAGCGAGGTCAAACCGGTGCCGCCCACGCGCGAACTGGAGTGCATGCGCGACGAGAACGCCCTCATCGATCAGCTGGTGACCGAACTGGCCGATAGTCAGCTGTATTTCACGCGCGACTTCATCGCCAACCTCTTCATCTCACTGAAGGCGAACCCGCTCAACCTGATCACGGGGCCGCCCGGCTACGGCAAATCGAGTGTCGTGGCGGCCCTCGCGCGTGCCCTGGGACATGGCAATGCGATGCTCGAGATCGCCGTGCGGCGTTCCTGGTCGGATGATCGCTATCTGCTTGGCTTTTTCGACAGTTTTCACGGGCGCTATGATCCAGGCCCCACGGGGTTGGCGACCCGGTTGTTGCAGGCGCAGTACGACTGGGAGATGGGCGGCGACGGGGTCTACCTGGTGGTGCTCGATGAGTTCAACCTGGCCGCCCCCGAGTACTATTTCTCCCAGCTGTTGCAGATCTTGCCGCGCATCACCCCGGGGGGGAACGGCACGACCAATGGCGAGGTGGCAGGGCGCAGCGTGCGCCTGTTCGATCCCGCCGCGCTGCACGACCCACAGGGTTCTCCCCAGCGCCATGAGCTGCTGCTCTATCCGAACACCTTCTTCTGGGGGACGATTAACTACGACGAGACAACCGAACGGTTGAGCCCGCGGTTGCTTGATCGCACCGGGATGATTTTCCTGACCGCCAGTGATGTGTCGCGCGCGTCGTTCGATGCAGGGTTGGCGAGTGTCGAGGATTCGCCCGACCAGCGCAAGGGATTGCGGGCACACCAGTTGCTGGAGTGGACCCGAACCGCCGATCAGTGCCCGGACGAGTTGTGGGATCGCATGGATCCGCTGTTGCAGATTCTCCGCCGGCAGACCGATACGGTCGGCTCCGGGTTGGACCTGTCGCCCCGGGTGATTGAGAACATCAAGCGCTACCTGGCCAACTCGGTGGGGCTGTTGACGCCGGTCCGCGCGGTCGATTTCGCCTTTCAGCAAAAGATTCTCCCGGTGCTGCGCGGACGAGGCACCAAGTACGCAGCGCGCATCACCAGCCTGCGCGATCACCTGGCGCAGAATGGCTTTGAACGCTCCGCACGCCACGTCAGCGACGCCATCGCCCAGGCCGACCTCAACTTTGGCGATATCGATTTCTTTGCCTATTGACCTGCCTCAGTTGCCGATGACACGATGCCATCCCCTGGATAAGATCGGCAGGCCTGGAGGTCGTGGGGAAGGAGCCCCAGCCCCGGGAACCGGACCTCGGACCCCGAGTTGCCATGCGAATCCGCCTGCGCGAACGTGATCCGCAAACCCGCCGTTGGAGCCGTGTGCTGGAACAGCGCGTCGGGGTGACCAGCTGTACGCGCATCGCTCCGCTGACCCTCAACGAAAGCAGCGAACTGGAAGTGCATATCGCCCCCGAGGCCGAGGATGAATGGGTTCGGCCCGGCGAATCCGCCGAGGGGCCGGCAACGCACTTCGAGGTCCGCCTGTTGCTGGGGAATGTGCCCGTTGCCTCGACCCAGGAACAGGAACGCCCTGATTTTCTGCTGCGCTGGAGTGCCGATACCGACGACGGTCATGAATACTGCTTCTGCGTGGGACGCCTGCTGCGCGACTGGGTGGGCCAGACGACCGTGCGCGTGGAGGTGCTGGAGTGTGGCGACGACTGGCTCGACACGCGCGAGCAGGTGCAACACGCCTGGTGTCCCGTGTTGCAGGCCGATCTCTTCATCGCCGCCGGGAAGATGGAGCAGGAGACCTTCGAGGCCCTCTGCGCCGAGATCGCGGACTACTCCGCCGGCATGCTGCTGGATGTCTACGGCAAGACCTTCATTGGTCTGGAGCTGGAGCGGCGCCCTGGGGAGAGCGCGCCGATTCTGGCCCTGCAGCGGGTGCGCCAGGCGCTTGATCAAATGGGAGCCTCGCTGCGCGCCATCGCGCGGCGGCCGGCCTATCGGCTGCGCACCGAGCGCGTGCGCGAACCGGCCCTGGCCGAACAGGCGGTTTCGGATCTGACGCTGGAGGAAACCTGCCTGGATCCCACCCTGGCGGTGCCGTTGCCCGACGGCAGCGTTCACTTCCGCGATCAGGTCCGCGAGGTGGCCACGCCCACCTACGACCTCGTCGAGAACCGAATGATCGCCGGTTTTTTGCACTTTCTCTCTCTGCAAACACGGGATTTGCGCGCCCGCATGGAGCATGAAATGCGCATGCGCGAGGACCGCCGCGAATATCGCCATCGGCGGACCTCGCCAGGCGCGAAAAGCTGGTGGGAGAGCGAGGATCTGCCCCGCATCGAGGAGTTGCAGGGGCTGTTGCAACACGTCTCGGCGATGGGACGCGAGCTGGCCACTCTGCAGCGCAGCCCGTTTCTCCCCCCCTCGCCGCCGCTGCGCAGCATGCCGCAATCCACGCCGATGATTCGCTCCCACAAGGCGTACTCCAGCGCCTTCAAGACAATGGTCGGTCATTACCAGGCCTTTCGCGTGCAGATGGACGACAAGTTCCTGGTGATGCGGGCACGCTCGCTTCCTGTGCTCTACGAATGGTGGTGTCTGCTGGAGGTGATGCGCAGCCTGCGGGCCTGTCTGCCCTTCAGTCAATCGGAGGATTTTGGTCCGCGTTCGCCGTTTCGGCGTCTGGCCGAGGAACGCGATCGCTTTGTGGTTGACTTTGCCCCCGATCAAAACCTCGACTATGAAGATCAGGGGGGCAACCTGATTCGGCTGCGGTATCTCCCCAGCTATGTGGGCTACCGAGGAGTGCGCGGCGCGACCTACGGGTTGCTTGGCGACGAACGTGAACGAACCCCCGATATCACCCTGGAGATCTTCCTCGGCGGGGGCGCCTCCAATCGTCCTCCCGACCTGATCATTGTGCTGGATGCGAAGTACTCGTCGGATTCGCATCTGACCAAGCTCGACGAGGTGAAACGCAAATATGGCAAGATTGGAGTCTTCAAAACGGGGAAGGTGCTGTCGCAACAGGTCTGGGCGATGACGCCAGCCAATGCCCCCCCCTCGCGCGCCCGCAGCTGGGGGACGGAACTCCCCGAATGGGCGACGTACTGCACCGTGGACAACGTCGGCTTCTGGTCCGACGAGTTCGACATTCAAAGCGCGGTGGCTGGCGTGGTTCAGGCCAAGCCCAAGATGCTCGCCGGTCGCTCTCCCCTGGAGTCGCTGCTGCGGCTGTTGCTCAAACGCATCGGCATGACCATTCGCGCCTGAATGCTCCCCTGCCCCTGCGTGACACGCTCTCACCCTCTGGATTGGCATCATGGACTGGCAACTTCCGTTCAGCATTGTCGTCGTTGTCCTGACCCTTGGCCTCCTTGCCTTTTCACGCTACGGCGCCGATCTGATCATGCTGGGGGCAATGACGCTCCTGGTGGTCACCGGCATCCTCAAACCGAAAGATGCCCTGGCGGGGTTTGCCAACGAGGGAATGATCACGGTCGGGATCTTCTATGTGGTGGCCGCGGGGTTGAGCGAAACCGGCGCCATCAGCTTGCTGGCGGAACGCTTGCTGGGCCGCCCAAAAAGTCTGCGCACGGCCCTGGCGCGCATGCTCCTGCCCACGGCGTTCCTGAGCGCCTTTATCAACAACACCCCCCAGGTGGCGATGATGCTCCCCGTGGTCAAGGACTGGGCGCGGCGCATCGGCATCTCCCCCTCGAAGCTCCTCATCCCTCTCAGTTATGCGACGATTCTGGGCGGCATGTGCACCCTCATCGGGACGAGCACCAACCTGATTGTCAGCGGGCTGGTCGTGGCCCAGAACGCTCCGGACTTGCCGCCCCTGAAGATGTTTGATCAGACACCCGTGGGCATCCCCTGTGCGCTGGTGGGACTGACGTATGTCCTCTTCTGCAGTCGCTGGCTTCCGGATCGGCGCCCGGTGACCTCGGAACTGGGCGATCCGCGCCAGTACACGGTGGAGATGCTGGTCGAACCCGGCAGTGCCCTGGTGGGAAAGACGATCGAGGGCGCCGGGCTGCGCAGTCTCCCTGGGTTGTATCTGATGGAGATCGATCGCGGCGGCGAGGTGCTGGCGGCGGTCGGGTCGCGCGAACGGCTGCACGCCAACGATCGCCTGGTCTTCGTGGGGGTGGTCGAGTCGGTGGTCTACTTACAGAAGATGCGTTCGCTCAAGCTGGCGACCGACCAGGTCTTCAAGATCAACGCGCCGCGGTCGGAGCGTTGCCTGGTGGAGGTGGTGATTTCCGACAGTTTTCCGCAGCTGGGGATGAGCATTCGCGAGGGGCGTTTTCGCACGATGTACAACGCCGCCATCATTGCCGTGGCGCGCAACGGCGCGCGCCTGACCGGCAAGATTGGCGACATCGTCCTGCAGAGCGGCGATACTCTCTTGCTGGAGACTCACCCCACCTTTGTCGACCAGCACCGCAATTCACGCGATTTCTTTCTCGTGAGTCCGCTGGATGATTCGCACCATCGTCCGTCGCCGGTGCAGGCGTGGATTGCCCTGGGCGTGCTCGCCGTGATGGTGCTCGTGGCAGGGCTGGGCTTGCTGAGCATGTTCCAGGCGGCCTTGCTCGCGGCCTCGGCGATGTTGCTGACGCGCTGTTGCCCGGAAAACGTGGCCCGCAAGAGCATCGACTGGCAGGTGCTCGTGGTGATTGCCGCTTCGCTCGCCCTGGGACGTGGCTTGCAGACCACCGGCGCGGCAGGATTCATTGCCCACCAGGTCCTGGATCTGGGCGGAAGCAACCCCTGGATCGCGCTGGCGATTGTCTACCTGATCACCAGCATCTTCACCGAGGTGCTCTCCCACTCAGCTGCCGCGGCCCTCGTTTTCCCCATCGCCCTGACGACCGCCCGCACTCTGGGGGTCAACCCGATGCCCTTCATCATGGTGTTGATGATTGCCGCCTCGTGCAGTTTCGCCACCCCCACGGGCTACCAGACCAACCTGATGGTGTACGGCCCGGGCGGCTATCGCTTCAGCGACTATCTCCGCTTCGGGGGGCCGCTCAATGTGCTGATCGGGATCGCCGCCGTGTTGATCACGCCCTGGATCTACCCCTTCTAGCGCCGACAAGGGCAAGAGCGTGACAACGTGGCTTGCGTCGCTTATAGTAGAGGAAAGCCCTGTGCCCGCTCCTCTCTGAACGCGAGGTCTCGGCGTGAGCGCACCCATCGACAAGGACCGGACCTCTGTCTGGCAGCGGCGCCGATTCCCTGGTCTGGTCTGGCTCGGTCTCGTCCTGGCCTTCCCTTCGACGTGCGTGTTTGGTCAGCAAAAACCGTCGCTGGTCGCCGAGGAGTGGAAGCTCGATGTCGTCCACCTGACCCGAGGCCGCGCCCCGATGGAGGGGCTCGTTGTTCAGCAAACGCCGACCCACCTGATCCTCAAGCGTGTCTTTCGTCGCCCCGGCTCGCCCACCGTTGTGATGCAGGATCGCCTGGCGCGCGCCGATGTGGCGCGCGTGGAGATGCTGGGCCCCAGAGAACGCGAGCAGCTCATCACACGTCTGGAAGCCCTGGCGCGCGAACGACAGTTGCTTGTCGCCCAGATGCGCCTGCGCGAAGGCGGAAAGATCGAACTCCCCCCCGGAGAGGAACTCCCGCTCAAGCCCGCCCGCTGGGGGGAAAAGGGGAAGCTGGGGTCGGCCGTCCTTTACACTTCCACGCACTTTCATCTCCTATCCAATGCGCGCGAGGACATCGTCCAGCTCACCGGGATTCAGCTCGAACAGATCTACGCGGCGTTTGTGCGCTGTCTGCCCCCCAAACATCACCCCGCGCAACCCACGACGATCGTGCTGGCTCGCTCGCTGGAGGATTACAGCGCCCTGGTCCGCAAACAGGGGCGCCACCTCCTCAACCCGGCCTTTTACGATCCCACCCGCAACGAGGTCGTCTGTGGCAGTGACCTGGAACGTCTGTGCAGCGAGATGGAGAAAGTGCGCCAACAGCACGATCGCTGGCGCATTCAGCTGACCACGCGCAAGAACGACCTGGCGAAGATCTACGGGCCGCGCGTGCCGGCGGAGTTACTCAAACCGATCAATGACGATCTGCAAAAGATGCAATTTGTGGAGATGAAGAACGAAACGGGGTTCCGCACCTCGCTGCGTCGGCTGCATCAACGGCTGTATCACGAGGCGTTTCACGCTTACCTGGCGAGTGCGGTCTACCCGGAGAAAGAAGGGGGCTTTCCGATCTGGCTCAACGAGGGACTCGCCCAGATCTTCGAGACCGCGCTCATCGAG
Organism: Planctomycetota bacterium; assembly: GCA_029777335.1. Classification (GTDB taxonomy): domain Bacteria; phylum Planctomycetota; class Planctomycetia; order Gemmatales; family Gemmataceae; genus JAKOSN01. The sequence continues at coordinate 1,639 of JAKOSN010000075.1, read as the reverse complement.
GCCGGCGAGCTGCGCGTGGGGCACGCCGATCCCGAACGCCTCGCCCTGGTCCGCGCTGCGCTGCGCAAAAACGAGCTTCTCTCGCTGCGTGAGTTGCTGCAAGCGGGCTCGCGCGAGTTTGTCGTCGCCCCTCGCGGAGATCGGCAGAGTTCGGATCGTTGCTACCTGGCCGCCTGGGCGCTGGCCTTCTATCTCACCTTCGATCGGGGCGTGCTCGGCACCAGGGCGCTGGATGATTACGTCAAGGCCCTGCGCCAGGGCGCCGACGTCCACGAGGCGTTTCGCGCCCTGGTCGACCAACCCCTCCCCCAGTTCGAGAAAGAGTTCCGCCATTTCCTGCACCATCTGCGCGAAGATGGCACCGTGGCCCGCTAAATGGTTCGCCCGATCCCGAGCACGAGGACGTTGATGGCTTACGAACGTGAATTGGAGGTGGCCCTGGAGGCTGCTCAGCAGGGGACCGCGGTGGTGCTGGAACATTACGCGCGCTTTGACGTGATTCCCGACGCTCGCGCGGATATCACTACAGCCGCCGATTACGAGGCGCAGGAAGCGGTTCTGCAACATCTGCACCGCTGCTTCCCCGCCGATGCCCTGCGCGCGGAGGAGAAAACAGCCACCTTGGCGGACGCTCCGGATACCGGAAAGCGCATGTGGATCGTGGATCCGATCGATGGCACCCGAGGCTTTGCTCGCAAAAATGGGGAATTTTCGGTGATGGTGGCACTGGTGGTGGAGGGGGTCGCGGTGGTCGGCGTGGTGCAGGAGCCGGCACGAGGTCAACGCACCTACGCCGCCCTGGGGAGCGGATGCTGGCGCCAGGACGACGATACCGCCCCAGCTCGCTGTCGGGTCACGACCACCCGCACGCTGGCCGCGGCGACCTTGATCCAGAGTCATTCGCGCGAGCCCTCGCTTCCCGTCCAGCGCCTGCGGCCGGGGCGTGTCGTGGAATGCTACTCCGCCGGCGTCAAGATGGCGCGCGTGGCGCGCGGCGAGGCGGATCTCTACGTCAACACCTACCCCTCGTTTGGCGACTGGGATATCTGCGCCGGCCATATCCTGGTCACCGAGGCCGGCGGACGCGCGACCGGGTTAAAGGGGGAGGAGCTTGTCTACGGTCGCCCGGGCGCCAAACAGGACCATGGCTTGCTGGCAGACAACGGCGTTTTGCACGAACTTGTGCTCGCCGGGATGCGTGGCTAAATCGCTGGCCTGCGCGTTAACCACGGCTCGCGGGGAACGTCTCTTCGAGAGAAGCCCGCGACCAGACACTATCATCCTTCGCGGAGATGTCCATGACTCGCCCACGGCTGATCCTGATAGGAGTGGTGTTACTCCTTTATCTAAAAGGGTTTGCGCAACAACCGCCCGATCCTGCCTCCCTGCGCCGCGAGATCCTCTTTTCGCTCCCGGACCGCCCGATGACGGCCCTGCAGCAACTGGGTGAACCGCAGGTGAAGCAAACTCTCGGCGAACGCGAACACCATGAACTGGTGCAGCGCTGTCTCCGCATCCTGGCACGCACCACCCCGGACTCCTGGAATAACGGCGGGCTTCGCGAGAACTGCACCCGGTTGCAGGAAGTGCTGGGACGAGGCATTGCGCTGGACGCCGACACCCGCTTGATCCTGCAAAC
>JAKOSN010000074.1 GCA_029777335.1 Planctomycetota bacterium | reverse complement strand
GGCGGATTGGGGAAGTACCAGACGAGTTGGTTGTTTATCAGTTTGTCGTTCCTGTCATAGGCACAATAGCGACAGACATAGAACTCACGACCGCCACTGGTTTTATCCTTATCCCATTTCTGGTTAATCGCTTGCGTTGTGACTCGTCCCTGGAAATTGACCTCGAGCAACACCTTCCCATCGCTGGGGCGGATGTACCTCTGCCGGTATTCTGCGGCGGAACTGGTTCCTGAACCAACCAGGAGAACTGCCAGCGCCAAACGGCCAAGATGGGTCATCATTCGTCTCCGTGTGTACAGTTGTTACTCTCGCTCGTCACTGGGAGGTTGTAGCAATCCGAGTTCTGCACCTGCGAGAAACGTGTCACGACAAGGCGGAGAGTCGTTGCTGCGTCGGACCGCCAAGGAATTCAGGGCGACCCTGGAGAGACGTGCCCCTGGCGGTTGCAACGGCAGCATCGCCTCGGAGGTCCGCGGCAGAATTCGTGGGAGGGGGTGATGGATTCGCTCGATCACCCGAACCACGTCTACACACCCCCTCTCAAGGGTTAATGTGGAAAGAGGGCTCGAACCTGACAGGGTTTCATTGAAAGAAGCGCATCTGCCCACTTCTGGTGAAGGATGGATAGGCACAAAGGCCGGCGATTCGCGGGCGATCCTGGTGGTGTCTGTTATTCGCCCAGCGCGCGTTCGAGGGCGCGGATGGTTTCAGCCACGCCTTCCATGCTCGGGAAGATGCGCTGAGTGTGGCGGAAGGCGCGCAGGGCGGCACGATGCTTGCGCAACTGCATGTAACACTGCGCCATTCCCACCTGCGCCCCAAAATGATGCGGGTTGAGCGCCAGGGTTTTTTCGCAATCGTGGATCGATTGCTCGAATTGCTTCATCTGGAAGTGAATGATCGCTCGCTGGTTGTAGGCTTCGGCGAAGGAAGGGGCGCGGAGAATCAGATCGTCGAGGGCCGCCAGCGCCTGGCCTCGATCGCGCAGGCGCACCAGCTTTTGCAACTCGCGGCTGTGCTCCTCGCTATCGCCTCGGAACCACAGGCTCCACAGCACCTCGCTGGCCAGGGCCACCACATCAGGATCGTCGTCATGCAGACGCTGCGCCAGCGCTGCGTTTGACGCGATCGTGCCCACCTTTCCCATCGCGAGAATGGCCGCCTGACGCATCTCGGCCTCGGGATGGGTGAGAAGCCGCTGCAAGGTGCCTTCGCCGTACCGAGCTGCGACTTGACGGTGGAAGAGTTCCATCGCCATCTGCATGCGTGCCAACCACTCGTCGGTTGTCTCCTCGAAGAGGCGCCCGGGCAACTCGCGATACCAGTCAATCAGCAGAGCCGTTGCCACCTGCGTCTCTCCCGGGAGTGGTGCCGGTTCAGGTGGAGTGAACGAAAGCGTTCCTGGCTCGTTGCATTCTGAACCCGAGGCCCTCTCTCTTTTCAGTCTACGTCTGCGCAGCGTCTCATGCAACCGCAGCCAGCGTAGTATGCGCTCTGCGGCTTTGCTAAACTGAGAAAGGTGAGGCGGGACGGTTCGTCCCTTCCCGAGGTCGAGGGGAGCGTTTCATGCGGTTGGTGTTGACGAGCGACTTGCACGGTCATCTCCCCGAGGTGCCCTCCTGCGACGTCTTGTTGATTGCTGGCGACATCTGTCCGATCGAAAACCACGACATGCAGTTTCAGTCGGAGTGGCTGCGCTACCAGTTTATCCCCTGGCTCGCGGAGGTGCCGGCGCGCCTCAAACTGTTCATCGCCGGAAATCACGATTTTGTCTTCGCCCTGGAACCTCATCGGGTGAGCGATCTTCCCTGGCCTGGCCACTATCTGCAGGACAGCGGACTCATCTGGGAGGGGATCGAGTTCTGGGGAAGTCCGTGGGCAAGTGAACTGCCGGGGTGGCCCTTCACCGCCTCGGAGCACGAACTGCGCACGTGCTGGAAGCGCATTCCGGATACCACGCAGGTGCTGCTGGTACACGGCCCTCCGCATGGGATTGGCGATCAGGTCATTGGCAGCCGCTCTGGCGATATCTTGCAGGTTGGATCTGTCTCGTTGCGGGAGCGTCTCCGGGAACTCCCCCATCTGCGCCTGGTTGTCTTTGGGCACATCCACGAGGGCGCAGGGATCTACCAGCAAGGGGCCGTCGTTCTGGTCAATGCTGCGCTGATGGATGTGACCTACAATCCGGTCCAGCCGCTGAGGCGTTTCGAGATCACCCCCGAGTCGCTCCTTTATCTGAGAGAGTGAGTTTGCGAGGGGAGATTTTTCTCTCGACCCAGGTGGCTACTTGAACGCCGGGTTGGCATATGGCATAATCCCTTGAAAGTAAAACTGGTAAGGTCTTCGGCATCCGTAATTCTTGTCTGACAGGAACTCGTTCGGAAACGGGCAGGGAAGCCGGCGTCTGAAGGGGAATGATCGAGCAAAACCGCGGTCCCCTTCGACGGCCAGCGCGGCTGCTGAAACGATCCCGTAGCCAACACTTGATCCATCGAGCAATTCCCGGAGACAGAGGAGAGCGATTCTTCTGGGGTGCCCTTCAGGGAAGGTTCTGACTGCTCCGACTCCCTGCGCTGGGGCTCCCTGGGCACCATTACAACGAGTCGTGCCACTTTTGATATCCGGAATGTTCGTGTAACGGCTGTCGAACAGACAGCCGCACCACTCCTCAGCACATCGCCCGCCCAGCAAGGACCTGAGTTCATGAGCGAGGAACTTCGGACAAACGGGTCAGCGCAGCCGGTACCTCCGAACACCGGTCCGAATGACTTCCCTGCCACGCTGACCAGTTCTCATGAACAACAACCGGGGACCGTCCTGCGCACCCCGAGCGCCTTTCTCCCCAGTCTGCCGGGGTACGAGATTCTAAGCGAACTGGGGCGAGCGGGGATGGGGGTGGTCTACAAGGCCTGGCAGCTCAACGAGGAACGGCTGGTCGCCATCAAGATGTTACGCGATGGCATTCTGGCCGGCGCGGAGCAATTCGAGCGCTTCTGTAACGAGGCCCAGATTCTTGCTCGACTGGAACATCCGCATATTATCCGCATCCATGAGGTCGGAGAACTCGATGGCCGGCTGTACATGGTGCTCCGCTTTGCCGAAGGGGGGAGCTTAGCGGACCACCTGAGCACGCGCGGTTGGTTTGCTCCACAGGAGGCCGCTCACTTGATCGAGGTGCTGGCGCGGGCGATGCATCATGTGCATTTGCAAGGCATTCTGCACCGCGACCTCAAGCCCGCGAACATCTTGCTCGATGCCCAGGGCAACCCCATGATTGCCGACTTTGGACTGGGCAAGCGCTCGGCCTTTCAGGATTGCACGATCAGCGGGGCGATCCTGGGCACGCCCAGTTACATGTCTCCGGAGCAGGCCGACGGCAAAAAAGATCTGCGCCCCGCGACGGATGTCTACAGCCTAGGGGCCATCCTCTATGAACTCTTGACCGCCCAGCCGCCCTTCCGTGGCGACAATGTTCTGAACACCCTCGAACAGGTGCGCACCCAGTCGGTGCGTCCCCTTCGGTCTCTGCGCCCCGAGATCAGCGCCGATCTGGAAGCCATCTGTTTGAAGTGCTTGCAGAAGGATCCGCGCGAGCGCTATGCCACCGCAGAGGATCTCGCCGAGGAACTCCAACTTGCCCAGCTCGGTCTGCCGCTCCGTCTGACGGGAAAACCAACCGAAACGGCAGAGGAGCGACGAGGGCGCGTCAGTTCGTCGGTTGCCCAGGGGATCCGCTGCATGGATCGCGGAGAACGACGCCTGGCGCTGCTCTGGTTCACCGAAGCCCTTCGCCTGGAGCGAGAGGTGGGGGCCTCGCCTCAGGAAACGCTGCATCGTGTGCGCATTGCCTCGTTGTTGCGGGAAAGTCCGCGGTTGGTTCATCTCTGGTATCCGCCCAGTCCCATCACGCGCGCGGAGATCAGTCCGGACGGGCAAAAGGTGGTGACGGGTCACGAGGATGGTCGAATCCGCTTGCTCTTCCTTCAGACTGGGGAGGTCCGGACCTCGGCGGAGGGACACGAGGGGAACGTCAATCGCGTCTGTTTTAGCCCGGAAGGGGCGCGCGTGGTCAGTGCCAGCGACGATGGGACGGCACGCGTCTGGGATGTCGCCACCGCCCATGCAGTTTCTCCTCCGCTCCGCCACCGCCAATGGGTGACGCATGCTTCCTTCAACCACGATGGCACCACCCTGGTGACCGCAAGCGCAGATGGAACTGCCTGGTTGTGGGATCCCCAGACCGGACGTCCGCACCTTCCGCCCGTGGATCATGGCGGAATGCTCTGGTCGGTTACCTTGCATCCGGCGGGGACGGCTCTGGTGACCACCGGGTGGGATGGGTGTGCGCGCGTCTGGAACACCAGCACCCGGGAAATGATCTGTCCGCCGTTGCGCCATCAGGGATGGGTTCGCCATGCTGCCTTTCAACAGCGAGGCGGCGCGATGGTCACTGCCAGCGACGATCAAACCGCTCGGATCTGGCAGGTCAGCACAGGCGAACCGCTCACGTTGCCGCTCAAGCATGACATGGCGGTGCGCCGGGTGGCTTTCACCCAGGATGATCGGCACCTGATTACCTGGGCGGCCGATGGCACGGTGCGCGTCTGGGAGGTAGCGACCGGCGCCTTGCGCACCAGTCGCATTCCTGGCCCTCTGCTCAGCGGCGATGGAGAGTACGGCTCGGGGGGGCGCATTCAGCTCGAATGTGGAGTGGATGGCGCGTTACGGGTGTGGGATCGCGCCCCCTGTTTGCCGGGGAGCAATGTGATTCGCGAACGCGCCCTGACCAATGCCGAGATGACGGTGGTCAGCCAGGGCGTGGCGATGAGCCCTGACGGCAAGTTAAGGGCTACCGTCACGCGCGAGGGCACCCTGCGGGTGTGGGACATCACCTCCTGCGAGGAAGTGACCCCTCCCCTCGCGTTACCGGAAAAAGACTGCGTGGTCGCGTTCACTCCCGACGGGCGCCTGCGTGCCACCTCGCCACGCGGCGAGATGCTCAAGGAATGGGATCTGGCGCCGGATCCGCGTCCCGTGGGCGACCTGATTCGACTGGCGCAGGTGCTCAGTGGTCGTCGTCTCGATTCACAAGGGAATCCTCAGCCGCTGGAACCACGGTTGATGGTGGCAAACTGGGACGAATGGCAGCGTCAGTGTCCGGAATCGGTGCAGATCGAACCCGAGGAGATTCAGCGCTGGCATGAACGCGCCAGTCAGTTCTGCGAATCGGCCGGCTTGTGGGGCGAAGCAGTCGCGCAACTCGATGTGTTGCTGCAATTGCACCCCACCGATGCCGTTCTGTGGGGCCGGCGTGCGCGCCTCTGGTGTCGCGCGGGCCGCTGGGAGCAGGCCCTGGAGGACTACAGCCAGGCGATCCATCATCAGGAAGGGGAATGGGTTTACTGGTATTGCCGGGGCCTGGTGCACAGCCACCTGGGCCACTGGAAGCGAGCCACGCATGATCTGGCTCGCGCCGCCCTTTTGAATCGACGCCCGTGGCGCATCTGGTATCGCCTTGGCATCGCCCGGGCGCAGCTGCGACAATACAAGGGGGCACTGAATGATTTCGCGCGCGTGTTGCGACGCCATCCCGAATCACGGGGCGCCCTGGCGATGCGAGCCTTTCTCGCAGCGCGGATGCGGCAGTGGAAGCGCGCCCAGCTGGATTACGCCGGCGCCGATAGCCTGGGCGACGATCGCCCCTGGTTGCGCCACCAGCACGCTCTGGTTTGCCTGCAGTTGCGCGACGGGGCGAGTTATCAAACCCTCTGCCAGAAGTTACTCGGCCGGGCGTTGAAAACCGGCGAGGTCTATCAGGGCGCCTGGGCCGCCTGGACGTGTGTTTTGGGAGAGAATCCAGGGGTGGACTGGACCAAGGTACTCCAGCTGGCCGAACGAACGCATGGGGTTTGCTCCACCCCGGGGAATCCCTTGCAGCAGTTCGCTCAAACGCTTCTGGGGGCGGCTCTGTATCGGGCTCAGCGAACGCACGAGGCGATCGAGTTGCTGGAACGCCACGCCTGGAAGAGCCGACAGGATTCGCCCTGGGACTGGCTCATTCTCTCGTTGGCGCATCAGCGCGCCGGGAATCTGCGGGCGTCGCGCCACTGGTTGCGCCGGACGCATCGCTGGCTGGGACGTCCCAGCCCCTCGCATCCCGAACCGTTGCCCCCGCCGCCGCCGTTGTCCTGGCCGCAGCAACTGGAACTGAAGTTGTTACGGCGTCAGGCAGAGAGTTTTTTCCGCACCCGTCCCGGCGGATCGATTCGACTTTCACGCCGGACCGCCCGCGGCTCGCAGGCGCCGGAGTAACCGTGACTTCCCCTCGTTTTGCCCACGGTCAGGAAGTCGCCACTTCTACGCCAAGGAGATGCCATGATCCACTTCGAGGGCGAACGCGATTTCCCCCTGTCGGCCGAGGACACCTGGCATCACCTCCACGATGCCCGTTTTCTGGTCCAGTGTATCCCCGATGTCGAGAAGGTGAACGAAACCAGCCCGGAGCGAGCCGTTTGTGTTCTGCGGCCTGGCTTTTCGTTTGTGCGCGGTACCCTGGAGGTGGCACTCCAACTCGTGGAAGCCATCCCCGCAGAGGTTGTTCGGGTCTTGCTCACCAGCAAGGGCATTGGGAGTTCCAGCGAGGTCGAGGCGTCCGTGCGGCTCGAAGCGAGCGCGCGCGGGTGTCGAGTTCACTGGCGTGCCGAGATCAAGACGCTTGGCGGATTGCTCAAGGCAGTTCCCCAGGGGTTGATTCGAGGGGCAGCAGAGAAGGTGATCCAGGACGCCTGGACGCGGATCGAGACCAAACTCCGCGCGCAGAGCGGCTCTGCTTGAGTCGGCCCCCTGGCACCTGTGCGGTGGCGCCTTGATGTGCGCTATCCCGCACACCCCAGAGGAGGCCGACCACGTGGTTGCGGGTCGGGGAGAGCCCTTTTTTCCTCATTTCGCCTGATTCTCCCCCTTCTGGAGAGGAGTTTCCCTCTGTCAGGGTTCTTCTGGCGAAGGCGGCACCTCGTTTGCAACACTGTAGAGAGCAAACACCAGTCGCCTTGAGACTTCCGCTTCTGGCGGATGATAAAGGAGGTTCCCCATGTACACACTGAGACGGCCCACTCGGATGGTCTTGCAGGCCAACAGCGCTGCCGACCTGATGAAGCCCAATCCCGTCTCGATCCGCGCCGACGCGACGGTGCGCGAGGCGGTCGCAATGTTGACGGACCGGGGTTACGGCATCGCACCGGTGATTGACGAGGCGGGACGCCCAGTCGGTGTACTCAGTCGGACCGATATCCTGGTGCATGATCGGGAACAGGTGCGGCACGCTGGCCTTGAGGATATCACCGAGTGGGAATCCCCACCTCGCAAACTGCGCGCGGGATTTGAGGTCGAGATCGTGGATCCGACCCTGGTCCGCGACATCATGACGCCCGTGGTCTTCACCGTGTTGCTGGACACCCCAGCCGCGGACGTGATCGAACAGATGTTGGCGCTGAAGGTGCATCACCTCTTCGTGGTCGATGAAGCCTGCTCGCTGGTAGGCATTGTCTCCGCGCTGGATGTGATCAAACACTTGCACCGAGAGGAACATTGACCACTGCCGAGCCCGGTCGGAAGATCTCTCGGCGAGCGATCCCCCCTCGCTTCGCCGAGAGTCTTCTGGCCGGCTTTACCTTCCTCCGTTGGATTGTCGGAGCCCTCACTGGCGAGAGGGCTTCTCTTGTTTACGCTGGACCCGATCTCCCTCCCGCACGGTATCTCCCCCAACGATGACTCGGTCTGTCACCTTGAGCCCTGACTCGACTTCACACAGGTTGTCGTGATTCCTGCCCACCTTGATCGAGCGGGATTCAACGACATCTCTCTCATTGACGATCCAAACCGCTACCGCTGTTCCAGAAAGGGTTTTTTTCACAGCCGATCGAGGAATGAGGAGTCCCTTGCGTTCCTTGCCGATCCCCATCTCGAGCGTGGCGGCCATGCCAGGGAGGAGCAGGTGATCCTTGTTGGGGAGTTTCGCTCGGACGGCGAGCGTCCGGGTCTGGGGATTCAACTGATTATCCACAAAATCGATGACACCTTCGCGGGGTTTGGCGTCTTTCCCGCGCGGTCCAACCCAGACCTGGACGGGAGTGTTTTTCAGCGTTCCCTCGCCTCCAGATTGCGTGAGAAGATGCAGATAGGTTTGCTGGTCGATCTCAAACTGAACGGCCAGCGGATCGTCCGCGATGAGGGTGGCGAGGCGGGGACTCTCGTCCGTCGCCCCCGTGACCAGGTTCCCGGGAGAGAGGCGCGCTTGCCCAATGCGGCCATCGATCGGGGCAGAGATGCGGTAGTATTCGAGTTCCACCTTGCCGGCCATGACCTCGGCTTGCGCAACGAAGATCCCTATCCTGGCCTCCTCATGGGCCAGTTGAGAGGCCAAAAAACGCTCCTCCGGGAGGACCTTTTTCTCGAAGAGTGCTTTTTCGATGGCGAATTGTTTCTCAATGCTTTTGAAGCGGGCCTGGGCGAGAACGAGTTTAGCCTCCGCGCGGTCAAGAGCAACCTGAGCTGGTCGGGCATCGAGTTGAAACAGCAGGTCCCCCTTCTTGACCCGTGCTCCTGGTTGAAACGTGATGCGGGACAGATACCCGGTGACTCGGGCTCGGATTTCGACCTGTTCCAGAGCAACGATCTGTCCTGCGAATTGGATCCGATCGACGAGAGCGCGTTCGACCGGGTGGGCCACCTGAACGACTGGCGGGTCTGCACTGCGGAGCGGGGCGACCAGAAAGAGGAGCACCAGGAGTGGTTGCAGTGAGCGTGCCATGAGCGGTTCTCCAGGGAGGGGAGCGAAGAGAACAAACCGGTGTGATTGTACCGGCAGCTCTGTCGTGGTGCAAAGAATCGATTCTGTTGAAAACAACGGTACTTTCTGAACCCCTGTCTGTCCGGTGTTCGCCGTCGTGCCAGGAGAAATCGGTCGGAGGTAAGGCGTCCTCCGGACAGGTTTGAGTTGCTCCGAGGCGGTATGGAGGCTATGGTTGCTCTGATGGTGGTGAGTTCTCCGACCGATTCTGTGAGTCGGGGTTGGCGGCGTGATTTCCCCCTAGCATAGCTGCTCCTCTCCCCCAGCCACGGCGGGCCCTTGACCCCTGACCCCCGAACGAACCATGTTTCGTGTCGAGTCTTATGCTGAGCCGATCCCAGGCTACAAGCTCATTGAACGGCTTGGCGGGGGCGGTTTTGGCGAGGTGTGGAAGTGTGAGGCCCCCGGCGGATTACACAAGGCAATCAAGTTCGTTTATGGCAATCTGGAACTGGCAGGAGGGGACGAGGGACAGCGCGCCGAACAGGAACTCAAGGCACTGAGCCGGGTTAAGACGGTTCGCCATCCGTACATCCTTTCGCTGGAGCGATTCGACATCATCGAGGGGCAACTCCTCATTGTGATGGAGTTGGCCGACCGCAATCTCTGGGATCGCTACAAGGAATGTCGGGCCCAGGGAATGCAGGGGATTCCCCGCCAGGAGTTGCTCGGTTACATCGAGGAAGCCGCCGAGGCCCTCGATTTGATGAACATTCACTATCAGCTGCAGCATCTCGACATCAAGCCGCAGAATCTCTTTCTTGTCTTTCAGCACGTCAAGGTCGCCGACTTCGGTCTGGTCAAGGATCTCGAAGGGATGCAGGCGTCGGTCACGGGGGGCATCACCCCCGTCTACGCTGCTCCCGAAACGTTCGACGGCTGGGTCAGCCGCTTCAGCGATCAGTACAGCCTGGCGATCGTCTATCAGGAATTGTTGACCGGGCAGCGTCCCTTTTCGGGAACGAGTGTGCGGCAACTCATCATGCAGCACCTGAGCGCCGCCCCCAATCTCTCCGGATTGGCGGAATCGGAACGTGCGGTGATCGGCCGCGCGCTCTCCAAGACGCCCGAGGAGCGCTTTCCCACCTGTCGCGATCTGGTGCAAGCGCTGCGCAATTGCCATCAGCGTGAGGAGATCGCTCCTTCTGGTGGGGAGATGTCTCTTCCCCCCGGGACCGAGCCGGTCTACCGGACGCCGGTCCGCAATGCCCCCTCCTCGCCGGAGTTGCATCTGGAGGAAACCCCTTCGAGCCAGCCGGGGACGCTCGTTGGGGGAGGAGGGAAATCGAGCCACCCGCTCTCGGATTCCTTCCAGGGGACCACTCGGTCGATTCGTGGTCGGCAAGAAGGTGCGGCGCAGGAGGCAGAATCGTCGCCGCCGGGGAGTGCCCCGATCGAGGTGACGAGTTCAGGGGCCCTGATGCCGACGCTGGTGATCGGCCTGGGAGGGATGGGCGCCCAACTCTTGCAGCAACTCCGGCAGTCGCTTTGTCGGCAATTTGGCTCGCTGACAGCGATCCCCCATCTGCGTATGCTCCTGCTCGATACCGATGCGGAAGCGACCAAGGCAGCCGCCAGTAGCGCGCTGGGCACCGCCGCCCTTGCGCCTGCCGAGGTGTTGCTGGCCGGGCTCAATCGGCCGAGCTATTATCTGAAACCTCAAGCCGGGCGCTTAAGCTGTGACTCCTGGCTCAACCAACGCTTGCTCTATCGCATTCCGCGTGAGCCAATCACGACAGGGGTTCGTGCGCTTGGGCGGTTGGCGTTCGTGGATAATTACCGCGGCATCACTCGACGGATCCTTACCGAGTTGCAAGCGATTGTCGATCCGCAGGCGTTGCAGACGGCCGCGCGGAACACCGGACTGGGGATCCGCACCAACCGCCCGCGCGTGTACATTTTGACCGGGTTGGCGGGGGGCACCGGCAGTGGGATGTATCTCGATCTGACCTATGTGGTGCGCGATCTTCTGCGCGGGCTCGGATACTCCCACCCCGATGTGACCGGCCTGTTGCTGGTGCCAGCGATGGAGCGAACCTCTCGGCATGGAGCGGCGCGCGACGGCGCGCGGGTGCTGGCGCTGGGAAACACCTGTGCCGCCCTGACCGAACTCTACACCTATACCGATCCAGAAGTGGTCTTCACCGCTCGCTACGTCGAGCGAGAACCTGTCCTGAACGACCCCGACCCGCCATTTAATCGCTGTGTCATTGTCCCGCACCCGGACAGCAGCGATGCCAAGGGATTTCAGGAGGTTCTTGGCATGACCGGGCAGTATCTGCACCGCGATATCTGCTCGCTGCTGGGGCGGGTGAGCGATCTCACCCGCGCTGGGGTCTCAGCCCCTCCCTGGGCGGAACGCGGACGCTATTTCCAGACATTTGGGCTCCATCAACTCAGCTTTCCGCGTACCGAGGTGGTGCAGGGGGTGGCGCGGCGTTTGTGCCATACCCTGGTCATGCGCTGGATGAGCAAGGACGCTACTGCACTGCGAGAAATTGTTCAGTCCTGGGTTCAGGAACGCTGGCAGGAACTGCAACTGGGTGCCGAACACTTCATCGGGCGCGTGCAGGAGCACTGCCAGAAGGTGCTGGGCAAGGCTCCCGAGACAGCCTTCGCCAATGCCCTGGAAGGGGTGACACAACGGCTGCACGCGCTGCTCGCCGATCCAGGCCGACGTCCTTCCAGTCCTCCGCCTGAACTGGAAGTCCTCGATCTGCGGGATGCCTTGCGACGACTCGAACAGCTGGTTGGCAAACCCTCGGAGGAACTGAGTGACTCTCCGCGGGTGCTGCCAAAAGCACTGCACCAGGCCGCCGAGAAACTGGCTGCGGAGTGGAGTCAAAAACTGGCCGAGGTCGCAGTTCGGCTCATCGAGGAGCCCACCTATCGGCTCGCCGGGGCCGAGGAAGCGATTCGCCAGGCGGTCAAGTTGCTGGAAAAGATCCTGGAAACGCATGAGCCGATTGTCAAACGGCTTCAGGAACAATCCGGGGAGATCTTTACCGAGATCTGCACCACCCTTTCGCAGGTCGAGCAGCAGGGCTCCTGGCGACGAGTGCAACTAACCTCGAAGAATGTGATCGACCTGCTGGCGGCCTATGCCAAGACGCGTTATCACAGCCTGGTGCTCGGGCAGGTGGTGGGGGTCTACGTTAGCCTGCGCGGCCACCTTTCCGACACCCTGCGCGAGATCAACTTCTGTCGCACCCGCTTGAAGGAACTCCGTGACATTCTGGCTGCGGGCGATCCCAGGTTGGCCCCTCCCTCCGAGGATCAGGAACCGGAGCCCGCGCTACACGCGGAAGGGCTCGCTCTGCATGGGTGGGGACGCCTTCTCTTCCCCATTGGCTGTGAAAATCTCGAACAGGCCGTGCAAATGACCCAGGCCGGACTGAGCGAGGAGCAGTTACTCGAACTGGATAGCCAGATTCAGGAGATGCTCAAGCGGGAGTATCGCGCTCTGGTGCATGTTTGCCTGACCTCTGCTCACATCACGCGCAAGGTTGCCAGCAATATGCAGGACGTGGCGGCGCGGTTTGTGGATACCCTTCTGGCCAGTACCGACGCAGCCGAGTTGTTCCTGCAGCAGTACGAACAGGAAGGAAATCTCGACGGGGAGATTGAAAGCCTCTTCGAAGAGGCCATGCCCGATTTTTCTGTGGGAAGAATCAACTCCAACCGGGCCCGGAGCGAGATCTCCATTCTGGCCGTGCCTGCTGGAGAAAGTGGGAATGCCCTGCAGGAAAAGGCACGGGGGGTTCTCACCGACAGCGACCTGGTCACCACCACCACCACCGGCGATGTCGTCTTTTATCGCGAGTTGTGCAATCTCCCCCTCGTCGACATGGACCACCTGGGACTGCTGGGGCAGGAGGCCTACCGTCAACTCCTCGCCATCGAGCACTTCACCCCGCATTCGCGCGGCGATCTCGAATTCAGCCCGCCGCCGGTCCAGCGTTGACCGCGGATGGATCAACCCCTCGTCCTGACCGGCCCCATGCGATTAAGATCGATGAGCGCGTGCAGCACCCCTGGCAAGGTGTAGACACGCGCCTCGCCAGCGACGGGCCAGCCGAGTTCACGCACCGCCGCGCTGGTCACGGGCGAGATGGTCACGATCCTTGTCTGCCCCGTGCGAATGGCCTTGTGCCCGTCGGGTGAAACAGCGCGGGCCAGCGCGCGGGCGATGTTGGCGCTGGTCAAGGTGAGATAATCGACCTCGCCGCGATTGAGCCGGGCCAGACTTTCGGCTTCTGCATCCACCGCATCCACCTGAGAGTAGACCGCCACCTGGTCCACCACCGCGCACGTGGCCAGTTCCTCGCGCAGGAGGTCGCGCCCACGGTCCGCGCGCGCCAGCAGAAGGCGTTGCTCCCTGGCCTGCGTTTTGAGCACCGCGGCCAGGCTCTCGGAGCAGAACTCGGGCGGAATCAGATCGGGCTCCAGATGATAACCGCGGAGTGCGTCTGCGGTGGCTGGACCGATGACTGCCAGTCGCACATGCCCCAGCGCACGCAGATCGCGCCCCCCAGCACGCAAGCGGGAGAGCAAGGCGTGCACCCCGTTGACACTGGTGAACACCAGCCACTGATAGTCGCGCAATCGGGCCAGAGCGTGATCGACCGGGGTCCAGTCTGCAGGGGGGCCAACCGCGACAGTGGGGAGAGTGAGTACACTTGCTCCCTGATGCTCCAGATCGCGGACAAAAGAGATCGCCTGATGTGCAGGCCGGGTAACGAGCACCCTTCGCCCGAAGAGGGGCCGTTTCTCAAACCAGTTCAGCACCGGACGGAGTTGCACCACCGAACCGATCACCACCAAGGAGGGGGAAGTGAGGCCGGCCGCCAGCACGCGCGCGGCCAGATTGTCGAGTGGGCCCTCCACCACCCGTTGCTCGGGGCGGGTCGCGGCGTGAATGACCGCCCCCGGAGTGGTCGGCGCCATCCCATGCGTGATCAGGGCCTGCAGGATGCGGTCGAGGTGTCCCAGCCCCATGTAAAAGACCAGGGTCCCGGGGAAACGCCCCAGAGTTGCCCAGTCGAGAGAACTGCTCTCCTTCGTGGGATCTTCGTGACCCGTGATAAAGGCCACGGCGCTGGCGTGGTGACGATGCGTCAGCGGAATCCCCGCGTACGCCGCTGCACCTAATCCCGAGGTTACCCCGGGGACAATCTCGAAGGGGATGCCGGCGGCGGTTAGAATCTCCCCCTCCTCTCCGCCCCGACCAAAGATCAGCGGATCGCCTCCCTTCAACCGTACCACGCGTTTCCCAGCACGGGCCGCGGTGATCATCGTCTCGTGGATGGCGGCATAGCGTTCGGGGTGGCATCCGGGCAACTGCGTGACGCAGAGGTGTTCGGCCTGGGGGGCATGCTCCAGGAGGCGGGGGGGAACCAGTTGATCGTACAGAACCAGGTCGGCCTGGTGGAGTAACTCCACGGCACGGAGCGTGAGCAAATCCGGATCGCCCGGTCCGGCACCAACCAGTGCGACCAGGGGGACTTGCTCCATGGGAATGCTCCTTGGGGTGCCGATCAGAAGCGAGGCGACGCCTCGCTTCTGACTCTCGTTGCGTGCTTACACGCCGATCAATTCTTCCGATTCGCTTGACTCATCTTCCAGTTCATGGCGTGGTTTCATCACGCACAGGATGATGCCCAGCTCAAAGAGCAAACACATCGGCACCCACAACAGCAGCAGCGACCACGGGTCCGTCGAAGGGGTAATGATCGCGGCGAAGACCACCAGGACGAACCAGATCAGGCGCCGCTTGTCCCGGTAGGTCTGGGCCTCGGCAATCCCAATCCGATTGAGGAACAACATCACCAGCGGGGTCTGGAAGGAGAGGCCGAAGACCACCGGCATCATGATGGCAAAGGAGAGCCATTCATTCAAACGCAGATCCGGCTCCAGCCCAATCCACTCGTTGAACCACAACAGCGCTTCGATGGCTCGTGGCATCACCAGGAACTGGCAGATGAGCACCCCGGCGAGGAAGAGTCCCAGCGAGAAGGGGAGATAGACATTCACATAGCGACGCTCGTGCGGATAGAGTCCGGCGGCAATGAAGGACCAGATTTGCCAGAAGATCCACGGGCTGCCCAGCACAAAGCCACATACCAGGCTGACCTTGATGTAGACCATGAAGGCTTCCTGGATGTTCAGGGTGGAAAGCGCCGGGCGCCGGCCCACCAGCATCTGCGCTTCCTGAGTCTGCAACACCGTATCGACCGGCCTCTCGTAGCGGACCCAGATGCGCGCTAACTTCGTTTCCTCGTCCCTGGCGGCGCGTTTCTCTTCCTCGGTGGGCTTCTCTCCCAGTTTGGTGTGCGGCTTGGGGTATTTGGTTCGATCGTTGACAGCGGCAATATCGCCTCTGAGCAGGTCCTTGAACTGATCGGGGACCACTGCCAGCTCGACCCAGTCGGTGGGATTGTTCGCCTTGACCAGCTCCTCTTGCTTGTCCTTCTCTTCCTCGATCGTCTTTTGGCGGTTCTTGTAGAAGACAGCGAGTTGCTCCTCCACCGGCGCGGAGATAAAGCGCAGCACGGGTTTGCCTATGAAGAAGCTGAAAAAGAGCGCCACGCAGAAACCAATGATGGCGCGCCACAGGTGGAGACGCAACTCCTCGATGTGGTCGCCAAAACTCATGCGCGTTTCAGCAAAGAAATCGTCCGGATCGGGAACACCATTGCTCATGCTTAAACCTGTACGGAGTGCACACCAGGCAGGAGGCCGTAGCCAGCCGTGTGCGGGCCGAACGGAGAGACTCTCCCAGAGGGCGAGAGCGAAGAGGATCTCGCCGGAGGAGGTGCAACCGATGATGAAGTTGTATGATAGCGAAAGCCAGGGTGAGTTTCCAGTCTCTCCCGTGCTGGAAATCCTTGACAGCAGTGATCCGCCCTCGGATAGTGACGACGACGCCGACTCTTCCGACAATCCCTGCGAGGATTCACACCCATGGTTGCCTTGCCTCGTCGTGCTTTTCTTGGGACCGCGGCCCTGGCCACCGGCTCGCTTCCCCTCGCTGCTGCCCTGGCGGCTGAGAAGGAAACGCTTCCGCCCGCAAAGTTCAAGCTGGGGCTGGTCACCTACAACCTGGCCGCCAAATGGGACCGCAAAACAATCCTTGACGTCTGCCAGAAGACCGGGTTGGCGGCGGTGGAGTTCCGCACGACTCACGCTCACAAGGTGGAGCCCACGCTGGGCAAGGAGGAACGCAAGGAGATTCGCAAGCAGTTCGCCGACGGGGGAGTGCAGATCTGGGGGTGTGGCACCGTCTGCGAATTTCATGGACCCGACCGCGCGGTGATCCGCAAGAACATCGACACCTGTCAAGCGTTCATCGACCTGGTGGCAGACCTTGGCGGACGGGGAGTCAAGGTTCGACCGAACGCGCTCCCCAAGGAGGTCCCGGTCGAGAAAACCCTGGAAACGATCGGCAAGGCACTCACCGAGTGCGGCAAGGCAGCGGCCGACGCCGGGGTGGAGATTCATGTCGAGGTCCATGGCCGAGGGACCGCCCATCCGCCCCATATCAAGACGATCATGGACCATTGCGGCCACAAGAGCGTTGGGTTGACGTGGAACTCCAACGACACCGACATCAAGAACGGCAGCGTGGCGGAGTATTTCAAGCTCCTGTGGCCGTGGATTCGCTCCTGTCACATCAACCGCCTGCATCTGGATGCCACCGGCAAATACCCCTATCGCGAGCTGTTTCATCTCTTTCGCGCTCAGGGATACGATCGGGTCACCCTGATTGAACTGGGCCAGGGGATGCCTGATGTCGCCTCCAGCATCGAATTTCTGCATTACTACAAGGCTCTGTGGAAGGAACTGGTCGGATGAGCCAGCCCCTTGCAGGTCCGCATCTGCTTCCGCTGGCGCAGAACGACTGGCCTCGGCAATTCCTGGTGCATGTGCCTCCCGATCACGAGCACAGGGGGGCCTTGCCCATCGTCATGGTGCTGCACGGCATGGGAGGGACCGCCTTGTGGACGGTGCAGGAAACGCAGTGGGATCAACTCGCCGATCGTGAAGGGTTCCTGCTCGTTGTGCCCGAAGCACTCCCGCTTGATCCAGGGCAGCCGATGTCATTCTGGAAAAACCCTACGCGCTGGCGTGATGGGCACTTGCCCGAGCGCGATCAGCAAACGGCGGTCGACGATGGGCGCTATCTCCTGGCGGTTCTCGACGAGGTGCAGAATCGATTCGCCGTGAATCGGCGACGAGTCTTTGTGACCGGTTTTTCCAACGGGGCGGGGATGACGTTTTGTCTGGCAGCAACGCACGCCGAGCGCTTGACGGCGATCGCTCCGGTATCGGGCACCTGTCGTCTGGAGCATCCTCGCCCGGCTCGCCCTGTGCCCACCCTTTACCTGATTGGGACCGAGGATCCCCTGGTCCCCCTGGCAGGCGGGGTGGTGCGCACCCTGTGGGGATGGGTGGAGCAGCGCACGCCGGTGCGTGAGATGCTGGGGCGCTGGAGCGAAGCGATGGGAGGAGAGATCCTCTCGCAGCGAATCGACGAGGAAGAGGGCGTTCTCGTTGAGCGATTTCCTCATCCGCAGATCGATTTTCTCTTTTATCAGATCGCCGGGCTGGGGCATCACTGGCCGGGGGGGCGCGGGCAACTCTCACGGCGACTCTTTGGTCCGCCCTCAAAGCGAGTGCGGGCGACCGAGTTGATCTGGCGGTTTTTTCAGCGCGTGGGCGGATAGCCGGAGCAAAGACGAGCGGCCTCGCTCTTCGCCAGGAACAAGCGAGGCCGGATCGCCTGTTGGTGGTCAGCGCCTTGTGCTCATGGGGTCGCGGCTCACTTCTTGTCGGACAACTTCTTGATCTTCTTCTCGACCTCGACTTTGCGCTGTTCGTCGCGCTTGCCAAGGATCTTGCAGGCCAGCCCTTTCTTCCAGGCCGAGAGAGCTTCCTCGGTCTGGCCCAGAGCCTTATAAACATCGCCGAGGTGGTCGTAAATCTCCAGATGCTGCCCCTCGTCCTGCTTGACCGCCTCCAGCAAGGGGGTGAGGGCTTCCTTGTACTTCTTCTTCTTGAACAGCACCCAGCCGAGACTGTCGAGGTACGAGGCGCTGTCCTGGTCTTCCTCGGGCTTGATCTTGGGATTGGACTTGTGGCGAAGTTTCTTGTCCTCGTCGAGCGCCTTGCGGATCAGCTTCTCGGCCTCGTCGAGATTCACGCCGTGATCTGCCCAGATAAAGCCCAGATCGTTGTTGTACGTCGGGTTGGTCGGCTCCTTGTCCAGGAGGACCTTCAGCTGCTCGGCGGCCTTGTCGATCTTGTTCATATCGACGTAGACTCCGCTGAGCGTGTAGCGAATATCGGTGCTGAAATCGTCCTTCTGTTCCTTGTCCAGCCGCTTGTCGTTCTTGATCCGGTCGAGCACATCCTCGTAAATCTTGGCGGATTCCTCGTACTTGCCGGAGTCGCGCAGGATCTGCCCCTTTAACTCGCGGCTGAGCCAGTTTTCGGGCTGCGCCTTGATCAGGTTATCGACGATCTTCATCGCCTCGTCGATCTTGCCTTGCTTGGCCTGGGTTTGCACCAGTCGGCGCAGCACCAGCATCTTGAGGCGCTGCACGTTCTCGTCGCCACGCAGTTCAAGGAATTCCTTGCAGACTTTTTCGCTCTCGGCAAACATCAGGTTCTGATAGTACATGTCGATCAGCCCGGTGTAGGCATCGACCACTTTCTGAGTGCTGCCGAGCTTCAGTCCCTGTTCAGCATGCAGGCGGTAGAACTGTTCGCTGACATCGACCATCTTGAGCCGATGCGCCGTCCGACCCAGGATGTAGGTGGCATTGACGTTGAAGGGCTGGTCTTTTTCCTTGGCCATCTTGGAGGCGACCGCCAGGAGCTTCTTCGACTCGGCGGGGTGGTCGAGGAAGGTCATGATCTGGGCGGTCATGGGCTCGGTGCCCGTGATATCGTTGAGTTTGAGCAGGCGCTCGCGTTGAGCGGCCTCTTCCCCCTTGAGCGGGACAGGGGCTGCCGTCACCGGCCCAGCCAGCCAGGTCAGGACCATCGCGACCAGGAGGATTGCTTGGTGTGAAAGGAACCTCGTCGCACGCATAAATCGAACTCCGCTCGAAACCCGTGAAGGTTTGCGATCCCGTGTACGGTGCGTCCGTACTCGTGCACCCATCAACATCCCTCATCCTAGCCAAGATCGCATCGCCTTGCCACAGCAAAGGTCGTTTGTGACCTATGCTCTTCCTGGAGAGGTATTCTGGTAGCAGCGCGGATCGGGAACTGGGAAGGGCAATGGTCACGTCGTTCTTCGTGCTGGCGGCGCAATCCCCGGGGCGACAACTCGCGTTCCGTCGCGCTGTGGTGGCGCATATTCTGGCCGTTGGGGCAATGGCTCTCGCACTCACCTGGACGATGCCCAGTCCGGTTCCAGGGATGTTTCTGGGTCAGGTGTTGCTGGTGCTGGCCATCCTCGAGGGCGCGACGTTGCTCGGCTGGCGTCTGGCCCAGTTGCCCAAGAGCCAGGCGCTGGAATTTCTCCTGGTCAGCCCCTTGCGGCCAGGGTGGTTCTTTCTGGCCGAGGTAGCTGTCGGCGTGGCGCGCATCGGGCTGGTCACGCTGGCAGGGCTTCCGCTGCTGGCCTTGCTGGCGGCTCTCGGCTTGCTCGCCCCTCTGGATCTGCTGCCTCTGCTTCTCCTTCCCTTCACCTGGGCGGTCATTACCGGGTTGGCGCTGATCATCTGGGCCTACGAACCTCTGCGCGTACGGCGCTGGGGGGAACGGGGCATGCTGCTGCTGGTGCTCCTGTATCTGGTGGTGGGGGTCCTCGCAGGGGAGAAGTTGCGAAGCTGGTTGATGCTTCTCCCCGACGCGATCGGATATCCCCTCTTCCGGCTGTTTCGGGGGTTCCACTTCTATAACCCGTTCGGAATGCTCAAGACCTACCTGGAAGGGGGGGCGGCGGAGTGCTGGGAAGCCCTCCTCTGGCTGGAAGGGGGCTCCGTGCTCCTGGCGGGGTTGCTTCTGTGGCGTGGGGCGACGCGCTTGCTGGCTCACTTTCACGAACGGCACTATTCTCCAGCAGTCGATCTGCGCCCGGGCAAACGGGGAGAGATCGCCAACCAGCCGTTGACGTGGTGGGCGGTGCGCCGGGTGTCGCAGTATCGGGGCCAGATCAACCTGTGGTTGGCGGGCGGCTTTTGCGTGCTCTATGCGCTGTACACCCTGGCCGGGCAGCACTGGCCGGCGTGGATGGGGCGTGGGGTGTTTGTGCTCTGCGATCGGGTGGCGGGGATCGGCGGACTGGCCACGGCTCTGGTGGTTTTGGCGGCGGTCCCGGCGGCCTTTCAGTATGGGCTGTGGGATGCCAACGCCCAGGAACGCTGTCGCCGCCTGGAGCTGCTGTTGCTCACACGTCTGGGGGCGCGTGACTACTGGAATGCGGCGGCGGCCGCGGCCTGGCAACGCGGGCGTGGCTATTTCTTCGTGGCTCTGTTGTTGCTGGGAGCCGCGGCCCTGGGGGGACAGCTTGGTGCGGGGCAGGTGCTGGCAGCAGCGGCGAGCGGAGTTCTGCTGTGGAGTCTCTACTTCGCCCTGGGTTTTCGAGCGTTTTCACGTGGAGCCCAGACCAACGGTTTGGGGATAATGCTGACCGTGGGTCTTCCCGTGGCGGCCTGTGTCCTTGGGCGGCTTGGAGTTCCCACCCTCGCGCAGTTGCTTCCCCCCGGAGGAGTGTATGGAGCCGCCTACGGCACGCCGGCTGGGGTGTGGGTGCTGGGACCGCTGCTGGCCGCGATGCTGACGTTCTGGGTGGCACGCCGTTCTCTGCACCAGTGCGAGAGGGAACTGCGTCGCTGGTACGATCAGCATCACGGCCAGAAGGTGATGACCTGATCCAGGCGTTGACAGAGTGTCTTCAATGCGAGTTGTGTGTCCAGGCGCAGTCCAGGAGCGACTCTCCTGTGCAGGGAGTTCTCTCTGGCTCAGATTGGGCAAGGTAAATTCCGCCGCTACACGTTTCACAGCGGAATTTACCCTGGGGCGAATGAATGAGGGGGTCGATCCCCTCATTCGAGAGTTACTTGCCACTTCCTCCGACGGCCAGGCCAGCAGTGAAGGCTGGTCCAAAGGCGAAGAAGCTATCGAGATCCGCGAGGGTCAAACCATCCAGAATGCGAATCATCCCGCTCGATCCGGGGCCAGTGCCAAGGATCAGGTCTGCCCGATGATCGCCGGTGCGATCGCTCGTGCTCACGCGCACACCACCCGTGTGGGTGGGGCTGAACGCCCAGAAGCTCGCGGTTTCTGCAGTGGTTGCTCCGTCAAACACCTTCACATGGGGACCTGCCCCCGAGGCGACCCCCACGATGATCTCCGCATGCCCGTCGCCGTTGGTGTCTCCCGAGGCAACGTTAATTCCTCCCTGGAAGGTTGGGGCGAAGGCCCAGAAACTGGCGATCTCGGTGCTGGTGGGGCCGTTGAAAACCTTGACGTGAGGACCGGCTCCACTGGCCACCCCGGTGATGATATCATCGCGGCCATCGCCATTGACGTCTCCCGCGGCGACCGTGACGCCACCCAGGAACGTCGGTGCGTAGGCCCAGAAACTGCTCAGTTCGGCAAGGTTGACCCCGCTGAACGCTCGAACGTGCGGACCCGCACCGGACCCGGCGCCGACGATGATATCCGCGTAGCCGTCGCCATTGATGTCTCCGGCGGCCACGTTGATCCCTCCCTGGAAGGTCGGAGCAAACGCCCAGAAGCTGTACATCTCCGCTCCGGTGGCTCCGTTGAAGACCTTCACATGGGGACCTGCCCCGCTGGCTACTCCGGTGATGATATCGTCCGTGCCATCGCCGTTGACATCACCCGTGGCAACCCGAACTCCCCCAAGGAAGGTGGGAGCGTAGGCCCAGAAACTGTACTTCAGAGCGCCGGTGTCTGCATCGTAGGCCAGGACATTGGGTGCTGCGCCGACCTCGGTTCCCACCGCGTAGAGGTGCTGAACCGTCGGGCCGGCGAAGAGACGCCCGTTGATCCCGTCCACATGGCCGGGACCTTGACCGGTCCAGAAGATGCCGTAATCTCCGGCTGGTGTAATTGAGACATTGGCCAGGATCTGTGGGCCACTCGTCCAGGTGTTGACGAGTTCCTCGCCTCCAATGGGTGTTCCATTGGCCCGGTACGCCCGTTGGTAGATCCCCCAACTGCTGCCGTCCTGTTTGTTGGTTTGCCACGCCACGACGAAGTTGCCGACGTCATCCATCCCGACGCTGGGGTAACGCTGCGGTCCGTCGGTGGTCTCGTTCACCCGGAATTCCTGTTCCTGAGGCGAACTTCCATCGGGCCGAAATTGCCGTGCGTACACACCCCAGCTGGACCCCAGTCCTTCGGCGAGTCGCTCCTGATTGATGCTTTGCCAGACAACGACAAAGTTGCCATTCTTGGCGATGGCGACGCTCGGGTATTCCTGAGCATCCTTGACATACTTGTGGACGAGGAACTCCTTCGCGGGGGCCACTCCGTTGGCGTTGTACCAGCGCACGAAGATGCTCTTTTCCGTGTCGTTGGGGTCGAAGGTGGCTCGATAGTCGCTCACCCAGCCGACCACGAATTCTCCCGCGGCGTTCATCGCAACCGTTGGACTTACCTGGTCCAGCTGTGTCAAGGTGTTGACGAGGAACTCCCCCCCATTGGCCGTGCCATTCGCCAGGAAACGCTGTCCGTAGATTCCCTGCCCGTCGCCGTCGGTGCTCTCCCACACCACCACGTAGTTGCCGTCGGCATCCATGGCGATGGCGGGAGCACGTTGTGCATCCGTCGTTGTGGTGTTGACGAGAATCTCGCCACTGGTGGGTTTACCTGTGGCGTCGTACCTGCGTGCGTAGATGTCGTAACCTGTGGTGCCCGTCCCTCCCTGGTCACTCTCCCAGACCACCACGAAGTTGCCGTTGCGATCCATGGCAATCACTGGCGCGCCCTGGTTGCCCGCCGTCGTGGTGTTGATCAGGAAGGCGTCTCCATTGGGGGTGCCGTTCGCGAAGAAGCGTCGGCCATAGATACCCAGGCTACTCCCATCGCCGGTATCTTCCCAACTTTCCCAGACAACGACGAAGTTGCCATCGAAATCCGACGCAGTCGCCGATGGTCGTTCCTCCAGTCCGCTCACCAGGTTGACCACGAATTCGCTTCCGACGGGACTGACCC
The DNA here is from genome assembly GCA_029777335.1 of Planctomycetota bacterium. Taxonomy (GTDB): domain Bacteria; phylum Planctomycetota; class Planctomycetia; order Gemmatales; family Gemmataceae; genus JAKOSN01. Next base: position 29,638 of record JAKOSN010000074.1, on the reverse strand, counting down.
CCGCGTCGTTGAACAGCCGAGCGTGAACGGCGGGTTTGTGTCCTCCATCTCCTTCTTCAACCACCTCCTCGCCGTGAGAGGGAACATCGGGTCCCACCCAGGTGACGACCGTGGAACCAGTCGCTGTCATTGCCAGGGCGGCGGATGTCTGCGGTCCCATCTGGATCTGATCGTTGATCTGGAATTCCGACCCTGCCGTCGTGGGATTCTGGAACGAGCGCCCGTACAGGCCCCAGCTGTAGCCATCCTGGGGGTTGCTCTGCCAGGTGATCAGGAAGTGCCCCGTGTTTTCGGCCACTGCCACGGCTGGGCTGCGTTGCTGACCCGATTGTGTTTGGTTGACCAGCAGGTCCGTTGAGGTGATCGTGCCGTCTCCTGTGAAGAACCCGGCGCGGATGTCGGTCCCGGTTCCCTGTGTGCCTGCGGATTCCCAGGCGACGATGGCGTCGTATTTACCGGTTCCTGCGTCGTAATAGAGCGCTGAGCAGGGATTCACCTGATCCTGAGACGTCAGCGCATTGACCTGAAATTCGCCGACAGGGGTGCTTCCGGGGAGAATGGGAGTTCCGTCTGGATTGTACAGTTTAGCGAAAATCTCCACACTGGCTTCTTCCCCACTCCCCACAGCGCTTTGCCAGCCAATGACAAAGAGGCTGTTCGTCACTCCCGCCATCGCAACCGTGGGATTGGTTTGATCCCCTGCCAGGGTGTCGTTCACCTGGAACTCGCTGGCTCCCAGCCCGCCACTCAGTGTCCCCTGGCGAGCGTAGATTTCCTGCCCGAGTGTGGCATCGGTTGGATTGGCTCCTTGCCAGGCAATGACGAAGTTGCCGCTGTGATCCATGGCAATCGCGGGCGCCGTTTGCGAGCCGGTCAGGGAATTCACCACCGTTTCGATGCCTGTCGACAGGCCATCAGTGAAAGTCCCTGTGCGATAATAGATGTCGTACCCTCCATTGGTTCGATCTTCCCCTTGCCAGGCGATCATGAAGTTGCCCTGATGATCGCTGGCCACCGTTGGTTGGAGCTGATTTCCGGCGGTGATGGTGTTAACCAGGAAGGCGTCGTCGTCGAGGCCGTTGCTGTTCCGATCGACGTAACTTCCATCGGCGTGGTACAGCTTGGCATAGATGCCATAGCCGTTGGAATCGAGGGTGTCCTCGAAACTTTGCCAGGTAACTACAAAAGCACCTGCGTCCGGTCCTGTATCGTACAGAACCGCGACGGGAGCTGGGCTCTCTGCCACTGCTAATGTTGCATTGATCAGGAATTGTGGGCCGAGCGGTGTCGCGGTTGGCACTGTTCGGTCTTCGAGCGTTTCGAACCAAACGCGCGACCTACATCGAGGATGTTCTCCTCTACAATCGTCTCGAAATAGTAGGCGTCGTTGAGTTCGGTCCCACCTGGGCCAGTGAAGCGACATGATGGACCTCCCTCATGCAGTGAGTGATCGGGCGAGCTGAGGCAGTTCAATCGAACTCAAATTGTTGATTTTTCCTCCTAACCAGAGTGCGAAGAAAGAGTTGCTTGTGGGGCTATCCCCACAGCTTGGAGCTTCTTGGATTAGTGAATGTCCTGGAAGGGATGTATCAGGCGGCCTGGGTGATCCGTTCCGCAACCGGCAGACAAATCGGTAAGGATCAATAATGAGAACGAAATATCATTAAGCATATCTCATGCCGTGCAAACGTTGTTTTGGTGTTTCTTCAAAACCGAGGAGGCAAGCACTGCTGGGGATTCGGTTTGGAGCGAGGCGGGGACTCTCATCGGTCCTGCACGTGGGGCGAGGGATGAAGGAGTGAAAAAAGATGGAAGGTTGGTGAGTGGGCTCCATGAGATGTGGCGAACAGGATTGACACTCAGATTATGACGCTTAATTGTCAATTGGACATCGATGTGTCGCTAACGCGCAGCACTGCGCGGAAAATGCACAGGATGGAGTTTTCCTTACAGTGGCAGGAGAGAATTACGTTGTCCTCTTATTGTCATTCAAATGCGGATTGACGCAGCAACGTCACCTCCACGAGTTGAGGTCCGTTTGCTTTCCCTCGACAGAATCCAACATTCTCTCCCCGGTGCGATCCTGGCAGGAAGGGGCCGCGTCTGACATTGCAGCAATTCCACTGGGGCTGAATGCCCGAGCCACGCTGCTGGTTGTGTCGCGCCTACCGCTTGGTTTTCGTGAGAGTAGTGTGGAAACACGGCAGGAGGCGGTCGCGAGCCTTCCACACCCGATCGGCACGCCGGCTGGGGTGTGGGTGCTGGGACCGCTGCTGGCCGCGATGCTGACGTTCTGGGTGGCACGCCGTTCTCTGCACCAGTGCGAGAGGGAACTGCGTCGTTGGTACGATCAGCATCACGGCCAGAAGGTGATGACCTGACCTTAGCGGCACGGGGCGCAGGGTTGATTCCATCCAGTGTTCGCCGGGGCCGGCGCTGCTGCCGTCGTCCCTTGCCCTTGATAGCAACACACCGGCGCCGACGGGTAGCAGCAGACTGGCTGCGACTGGTGCCCACACCAGCGATCACACCAGGCACAACAGCCCATGGTGGAAGTCAGGATCAGCCCCAAAACCGCGTGCCACCACCATTTTCCAGGCATGTTCCTGCCTCCCCTCCAGTAAACGAGGCACCGGGGGTGCCTCGGGTGAGTTCCAACTCTTATGAGGGAGGTGCGATAGCGGTTTTTCTCAAGTTGGTCAAGGGCAAGTCCGACAACCCTGCTGGTGCCATCCTGCATCGGGGTTAGCCGCGCAGGAACTGCTCCAACCGATCGAGGCCGAGCTGCAGGATTTCGCGACTGGTGGCGTAGGAGAGCCGAGCATAGCCCTCGGCTCCAAAGGCTGACCCGGGCACCAGATTGACATGGACCTGACCCAGCGCGGTCTGGCAAAACTCGGCCGAGTTGGTGATCTCCTTCCCGCCCAGACGACGGCCAAAGTGGGCCGAGATGTCGAAGAAGGCGTAGAAGGCGCCCCCCGGGAGCGGACAGCGAATCCCTGGCATGGCCGCTAACCGGCCACAGACCAGGTTGCGTCGCACCTCAAATTCCCGACGCATCGCTTCCACGCATTCCTGATCGCCTTCCAGGGCCGCGATCGTGGCATACTGGCTGATGCTGCATGGATTGCCGGTCTGCTGACTCTGGACGTTCCCCATCGCCTTGATGATGTGGCCCGGGCCCAGGGTCCATCCCATTCGCCAGCCGGTCATCGCGTACGATTTGCTCGCTCCGCTCACGGTCAGGGTGCGTTCGGCCAGCCCGGGACGCAACGTGGCGAAGCAGGTTGGCGTACAATCGCCGAAGGTCAGTTTCTCGTAAATCTCATCGCTGATGACGGCGAGATTCTTTTCGAGCACCACCTCGGCCAGTGCCTCCAGTTCACGTCGGCTGTACACCACCCCCGTGGGGTTGGAGGGCGAGTTCAGCATCAGCACCTTGCTGCGCGGCGTGATGGCAGCGCGCAGTTGCTCGGGGGTCATCTTGAAGCCGCTCTCCAGTGTGGTCGGCACCAGGACCGCCTTCGCGCCGGTCATCTGCACCAGATCACTGTAGCTGACCCAGTAGGGAGTGGGGATAATTACCTCATCCCCCGGTCCGCAGATGGCGGTCAGGGCCGTGTGCAACGAGTGCTTCGCCCCGCTGGAGATGATTACCTGGTCGGGGGTGTAAGCAATGTTGTAAGTCTTCTGATACCACCGAGCGACGGCGCTTCGCAACTCGACGATGCCGTTCGCCGGGGTGTAATGCGTGTGCCCCTCCGCCATCGCCCGGTTGGCCGCCTCGCAGATGTGGCGCGGCGTGGGATAGTCGGGTTCGCCGAGGCTAAAGTCGTACACCACAACGCCCTGAGCTTTGAGCTGCCGGGCCAGCGCCGCGGCGGCCAGGGTCGCCGAGGGTTGCACCGCAGCGGCCAGGGCGGAAAGAGTAATCGGCGAACTGCCGCTCGACATGAACAGGATCTCCGTGAGGTCAGCGCAACAGGTTCAGGGGAAGAAGCGCGGTCGCCTCTTGCCCAGTTCACGTTCTTTATTCTAACGAAGATGGCCGCGAGAGGGAGAGCAAGAGAGGGAATCATGCCCACCATCTCCGTCAACGGGGCGCAGCTCTATTATGAGGAAAGCGGCACCGGACCCCAGACCGTTGTTTTTGCCCATGGCCTGGGGTGGAGCACCTGGCTATTTCATCCGCAGATTGCTGTCTTGAAGGATCGTTACCGCTGCCTCGCCTTTGATTTCCGGGGACAGGGCCGAAGTCAGGTTACGAAAACTGGTTATGACCTCGATACCCTTGCCGTCGATACCGCCGAGTTGATCCTCCAGCTGAAGGCCGCCCCCTGTCATCTGGTCGGGCTGTCCATGGGCGGTATGATTGGCATTCGCCTGGCGCTGCGTCGTCCGGAGTTGCTCCGGTCGTTGGTGTTGCTCAATGCCACTGCAGAACCCGAGGCGATCGTCAAGCAGGTGCGCTATCGGCTGATGGCACGTTTCTGTCAGCTTTTTGGAGTGCGCCCGATTCTGAACGAGGTGCTGCGCGTTCTGGTTTCGCCACACTTCATGAGCAATCCGGCACGAAGCGACTTGCGCGCCGAATGCCGCCGACAACTGGAAAGGATCGATCGGTTTGGGATCTGCCAGGCGACCCTCGGCGTCTGTCGCCGCGCGGGCTTGCACCGGGAAATTGGCAAGATCTGCCATCCCACGCTGATCATCGCCGGGGCAGAGGATCAGGCGATTTCCGTTTCCCGAGCGAGGGCGCTGCACGCCGGAATCGCGGGTTCCTCGTTACTGCTGCTGGACGGTGTGGGACATGCCTCGGCCATCGAAGCGCCCGAGGCAGTCACCCGGGCCCTCGCCGACTTCCTCGCCAGAGTGCCAGAGTGAGCAGGATGCATGTGGTTCATGTGGTTCAGCGTTATCCCCCTGCGCTGGGGGGCTCCGAGGCCTATTTTGCCCGCCTGAGTCGTTACCTTGTCGCACAGGGCGAACAGGTCACCGTCTGGACCACCACCGGGCTTGCGCTGGAAGCATTCTGGGATCGCCGAGGCGCCTGTGTCGAGGCGGGCACCTCCATGGTCGAGGGAGTGAGCGTGCGGCGTTTTCCGTTGGTGCGTCTTCCGGCGCAGCGCTGGCTGCTCAAACCGCTCTCGCTGCTGCCTGTACGTCCCTGGCAATGTCTCACCCAGTGGTTCAGCCCCCTTTCACCCGCGCTCTGGTTGGCCGCCGAACGCTACGACGGGCCGTGTGATCTCGTTCACGCCACCGCCTTCCCCTATTCCTGGCCGCTGTTCTGCGCCTGGCGCCTGGCCCACCGGCGCGGCGTCCCGTTTGTCCTGACTCCTTTTGTGCACACAGGAGATCCGCTAGATCCGCATGATGCGATGCGGCGCGGCTACACGCGCCCGCATCTGCTGGCGCTGGCGCGGCGTGCTCAGCGCATTCTGGTCCAGACCGAGGTCGAACGGGACTGTTTGCTCCAGAACGGCTTTCCGCCGGAGAAACTGGTGTTGCAGGGGATGGGGATCGATGCGGAGCAGGTCACCGGGGGAGATCGTCAGGGGCAGCGGCGGATCTGGCGCGTTGCCGACGACGAGATGCTGGTCGGACACCTCGCCAACAAGAGTCCGTTCAAGGGCACGATCGATCTGCTGCAAGCGGCCGCGCAGGGATGGGCGCAGGGAGGGCGCTTTCGCCTGGTGCTCGCCGGGGAAGAGATGCCGGCGTTTCGCTCCTTCTGGGCGAGCTATCCCCACCAGGCGCGCGTGCTCAACCTGGGGGTGCTCACCGAGGCGGAGAAACGCGATTTTCTCGCCGCTGTGGATGTGCTCGCGCTCCCCAGTCGCAGTGATTCCTTTGGCCTGGTACTTCTCGAAGCGTGGGCCAATGGAGCGGCGACGATCGGCTATCGTGCCGGAGGCGTGGCCAGCGTGATTCGCCACGAGGAAGACGGCTTGCTGGTGCGGTGCGGAGCCGTGGACGCGCTTGCCCAGGCGTTGCTCCGGCTGGAGCGCGAGCCGGAGTGGCGTCGTCAGTTGGGCGAGTGCGGCCGAAAAAAAACGCTGCAATCGCATCGCTGGGATAATAAACTGGCTCTCGTCCATCGTCTTTATGGAGAACTCCTCGGAGCGCCTGGCCTGCGCGGTTAGCCCTTCCCTTCTTGATGTCTCCGCGCCGCCCGCGCTTTCCTAACACGGATCGTGGAGAAACCGCCATGAGAATGAAGCGTCTCGTGCTCGCCGGCGTTGCTTGCTGGCTCTGCTGGACAACGCTCCTTTCGGGTGCCGATTCGGGAGAACGACTCACCTGTCGGCCGCGCCCGGCGCCGCAGGCCCTGAAACCACTGGCCGTCGGCGAAGAGATCCAGACCGCCACCGGCCAGCGCCGTCGCGTGGGACTTCCCGATGGCTCGCTCCTCCTTGTCAACGAGCAGACAACGGTCAAGATCACTGCGGCCCGGCGCCTGACGGTGAGCAATGGCGCCATCCAGGTCGAGGTCGCTCCGGCCGCAGAGAAATCCGAGAAGGAGTTTGTGGTCAAAACCCCCCATCGCGAGGTGACCGCTGTCGGCACCAGCTTCGCCGTGCAGGTGACCCGGGCCGGCACAGGGGTGCTCGTGGCGCGCGGCACTGTCAAGGTCAGCGAGGTGGCGAACGCCCTCCACGCCGGGCAACAACTTCCCATCGGCACGAACAAGCCTCAGCCAGCGGGAAATCTCGCGCATCTCCTTGGGTGGACGCGCGACCTGCGCGTGGCAGCCGAGGCTCCCCTCGTCCCCGAGAGCAAGCACGCCGGCGGAAGTCTGATTGCCGTCGATCCCGCCGGGGAACAGGCGAAACTCAGTCTGCGCCGCTACCATGTTGATGTGGTGATCGAGGATGGGTTTGCCCGCACGACGGTGGATCAAACCTACTTCAACCATCATACCAGTCGTCTGGAAGGAACCTTTTACTTTCCCTTGCCGCCTGACGCGTCGCTGTCCCATCTGGCGATGTACGTCGGCGGCGATCTGATGGAAGGCGGGATCGTCGAGCGCGACTATGGCCGCTCGGTCTACGAACGGATTGTCACCAGTCAGCGCGATCCGGCGCTGCTGGAGTGGCTCGACGGCAGCACCTTCAAGATGCGTGTTTTTCCGCTCGAAGCCCGCCAGGAGAAGCGCATCATTCTCAGCTACACGCAGCAACTCTCGACCATGCTCGGCCAGGGGCAGTATCGCTTTCCCGTGGGCCACAGCCTGGGCACCGTCGCCGAGTGGTCGTTGCAGTTGCGGTTGAAGAACGCTGGCGGGGGAGAGTGGAAATCGCCCTCGCACACGCTGCAGGCAAAGAGCGAGAAGAACGATCTTCTTTTGTCGGGGTCGGGGAGGAACGTCCGGCTGGATCGTGATGTCGTTGTTGAGTGGACCGAATCCACCCAGCAGCAGCAAACAGCACGCTTTTCGGTGGCCGAACTCGATGGCGCAAAGTATCTCCTGGTGCGCTACCGTCCCACCCTGGAAGGGCCGCCGCAACGAGAACGGCGTGACTGGGTCTTTCTCTTCGAGTCGTCGGGCGATCGCAATCCGCTGCTGGCACGGACGCAGGTGGAGATCATCCGTGGTTTGTTGGCGAGTGCCGAACCGGAGGACACCTTCGCGGTGGTGGTGGCCGGCACCGAAACCCGTTCCCTGGCCGAGCAGATGCAGCCGGTGACGCCCCAGAATGTGCAGGCGGCGATTTCCTATCTGGAAGGGGCGCATCTGATCGGCGCGCTGGACCTGGGTCGCGCCCTGAACGAGGTTGGCACCCTGCTGAAAGGGGCGAAAAATCCGTACCTGGTACATGTTGGCAGCGGCATCCCCGCCATGGGCGAGAAGCGTCTTGAGGTCCTGAGTAAGCGGCTTCCCGAGGGGGCGCGATATGTCGGGATCGGCGTGGGACGACGCTGGAATCGCGCGCTGATGAAGGCCACTGCCGAGCACACCGGCGGCTACTTCACCCAGATCAACCCGGATGAGCCGACCTCATGGCGCACCTTCGAGGTCGCGTCGACATTGAACACTCCGCGTTTGCTGAACCTGAAGGTCACCGATCCGAGCGGCAAAGTACGGTTTCTCAGCACCACCACGATGCTGGCGCAGGGACAGGAACTCTGTGCCTGTGCCCGGTTGATCGGCACTCAGGATCTCCCCGCCTCGGTTGCGATCAGCGGAGCGAGCCAGGGACAACCTTATGAGGAGACAATCAAGATCGCCGAAGTAGCTAGCAGGGCGGACTATCTGCCGCGCCACTGGGCACGTCTGGAGATCGAACGTCTCCTGGCAGAGGATGCCAGCAAACATCGTGCGGAAATCATCCAACTGGCCAAAGCAATGTACCTGGTGACGCCGTTCACCTCGTTGCTGGTGCTGGAGAATGAGGATATGTACCAGCAATTCCATGTCGAGCGCAATCGCAAGGATGCATGGGCTCCCTATCCTGCGCCGAAGAAGATCAAGGTGGTCTACGAACCACTCGAAGGAACCGACCCCGATCCGAAAAGCGGGACGAAACCCACCCGCCAGCAGGTGCTGAACACGATCCTCGTTCGGGGTATGCCGCCGTTTTTCCAGCCTCTGGACGAGGAGGACCAGAAGAGGCTCTATGAGCGGCAGTCGATTCCCTGGTCTGGTGCCTTTCGTGCTGCCAGGAGCACGGAAAAAAAGGAACCAGAGAGTTACGCCCTTGAGCACCTGGCAGCGACAACGCCCGTGAGCGGAGAAGCACTGACCGAACTGGGGCTCCTCCTCCAGAGCGATCCCGTACACTCGATTACGCCGGCCTGGAACTCCCCCGTCTTCTCTACCGATGGGGTGCGGCTCACCAGCGCCGAGCGAGCCGTTTCCGTTTCGGGCAAGGTGCCACGAGAAGAGCGAAGAGAGGGACTCCGGGGTCTTCAGGGGCTCCTGGATGCTGAGGAACGAGCGCCCCTGGCACCAATGACCCTGGGAGATTTCGCAGGGGTGACAGAAGCGAGCGGAGACCTTCGCTCCCTGCAGGAGTTGCGCAAACACCGCCGGCTGAGCGAGTCCGGGGCGGCGCTGAGAGTCCTCAACGCTCGGCCGCGTTTCCAACCTTCCGATCGTTTCTTCTTCGATCTCGTCGGCTACGCGCCGGGGTTGAACACCAGTCGAGCGGACATCCAGGCGGTGATCGAGGCCGAGGCAGTTCCCAGCGCTGCCAGCCGGCGCGGCACGATTGATGACGGAGTCAAGGAACTCTTTCAGCGTGCGCGGTCCGGGAACTGGCAAGCGCTGAGCATCCCCGCGCGCGGCGAAAACCCTGGTTTCACTGTGGTCTTCGATGGCCAGGGGCGCCACGCCTATCAACGCACCATCCGCCCAGGAATTCGCGAACAGGTGATCTGCGATGGGCAAACGCTCTGGCATCTGTATCCCGAGCTTGGCCTGGGCGCGAAGCGAACGGTGAGTCGCTTCCATCGCATCCATCTGCAGGATCTGCTCCCTGGCTTCCTCCCCACTCCCGAGGACCTCGCCCACGGTGCGGACCTGCGCAAGATCGACGAGCATACCGTCGCCCTGATTCCGCACGATGCCGAGGGCAGGAAGGACGAAAAGGGTAAGCCGATCCCGTATGCGGTTCTGCACCTTCGCTTCGCGGACAAGGGGAGGCTTGCGGAACGCCTGCTTCTCTCGATGCCCGCGAAGAAGGTGGTGCAACGTCAGGTGTGCGCTGCCGACGGGAGTTTCCGCATTCTCGACGGGGAGGGGAAGGAACTCCAGGTCCGCAAAAGCAGCCTGGCGCAAGGGAAGATTCCCGAACTGAAGCCCCAGACGAAGGAGCTGGTGGTGCTCCCGCTTCCTTATCGCACGCGCGCTCATGTCCTGCAGGCGCGCAAACTCGACCGGACCGGGTTGAACGAGATGCGCTTCGAGGATGGCCTGCATCTCCTGGGCGCGGCGCTGGCGGCGAACAACGCCAACGAACTGCTCCAGGTGGTGCGGAGCGTCTTTCTGCAGCGGGATCAGGAGCAGATCGGTTTCTATGTGCTGCTGGCCGCGGTGGGGCACAACCTGGATTCACAGAATCTCGACGTTCTCAAAAATCATTTGCGCTCTCCATTGGCGCAGTATCTGGCGCTGCACAGCAGTCCGGTGCTCCGCCAACATGCGGCACAATGGGCGGTGGGCGTGGATCAATGGAACGCCGGGTTCTTGCAACATCTGGCCCTCACCCACGCATTGTTGCAGCGCTGGCAGAATGGGCGCGCCATGGAGACCGCCTCGTCGGCGCAGCGTGAGCAGGAGTTACAACGTGCGGTCGACTACATCCAGCGCCACAAGGGCACTCGCTTTGGCTGGGCGTTGCTCACCGTGATGCAGGAACGCATCGAGAGCCTGGAGCGAGGCAAAAACGCCATCAAAAATGGCCAGAAAACCCTGGCGGAACTGTGGCCACTCTTCACCACCATGCCTGGGATGGAAACGGTGGCCCGCTACGAGCAGGCACGCGCGCTGTGGAAATCGGGACAGAAGAAGGAGGCCCAGCAGCGCTTCGTCAAGCTCTACCAGGAGGCGCTCGCGCAGGGAGGATTGCTGGCGATCGATGGGGATTTCCGCTCGGCTCTCCTGGCCAGTGGTGCGGATCGAGGGACCACCTGGAGTCAGGTGCTCAACGAGACCGCTCGTGAGTTGATTCAGAAGAAACGGCGTCAGGGGGTGCTCACGCTGGTGGAGCAGTGCTGGCAACTGGACGATCAACCGCTCGCCGGGGAACTACTCCAGATCGCGCTGGCTGATGTTCATGATGCCCAGGAATTGCAAGGGATGCGTCTGCTGGCGCTGGACTTCTATCTGCGCACCAGTCAGCTGGAGTCGGCCGACCAGATGCTCCGCACGTTGTTGCAGGGGGCGGAGGCCGCGAAAAACGCCAATCTGTGGTATCTGGCCGCCGAGCTCGCCGAGAAACGCGATATGCCGGAACGGCGACTGGAGTGCCTGGAAAAGGCGCTCGATCTGGATTTCCACAGCGTTGCCGACGTGGTTAACCTGGAGGAAGTTCGCAAGCACTATGGCAATCTGCTCGATCGCTATCAGGAACTGACCACGGCGATGCGCACGCTCAAGGTGCAGGCGCCCCCGGAGTTTCTGAGCAAGGTGCTGCGGACCGCGGATCGCTGGCGCGCCCTCGATCCCGAGGGGAGTGAGCGCGCCTGCACCCAGGCCGCGCAGATTCTGGAGCGGTTTGGCGAAAAGAAGCTGGCGTGGGATTATCTCACCACGCCGATCGCCCTGCACCCAGGGGAAGCGCAACCGTGGTACGCCCTGGGGCAGCAACTCCAGCGCAAGGGCGATCTGGTCCTGGCCGATCGCGCTTATCAGGCGGCCTGTGAATCGGAACCGACCAACGCCCAGATGGTGTGGGACCGAGCGATGAACCTGCGTCAGGCGGGCAAAACGGTCGAGGCCCGGCGCGTGCTGCAGCAACTGGCCGAGGGCACCTGGCAGCCGCGTTTCCAGCATCTGAAGGATCAGGCCCGCTCCCAGCTTGACAAGTGAGCCCCATTCGTGGGATAGAAGTTGTCAGGTTCCCGACTTGTGTTGTGGATCGCCGGGCCCAATCCCTCTCCTCTCCTTCCCGTCGGATGGGGAGGAGAGGGATTCGCTTGGCTGGCCACAAGCAAGGGTGACAACTTCCATCGAGACCACGCCATGACCACCCCGCAGGATGTCGATGCGTCTGCCCGTTCCGAGCCATCTGCCTCGTCAACTCCGGTCGCGGAACCTGGCGTGGGGAGTGCCGCCCGAAGCAATGCCGCCTGGACCATGGGCGGATTTGTGGCGATGCAGCTCATCCGCTTTATCAGCAACCTGATCCTTACCCGCCTGGCGTTTCCCGAAGTATTTGGGGTGATGACCCTGGTGAACACGGTCCTGCAAGGGATCCAGATGTTCACCGATGTTGGCATTGGTCCTTCGCTGGTGCAGAACAAACGCGGCGAGGATCCCGATTTTCTCAACACCGCCTGGACCATTACGGTTGTGCGCGGGGTTTTCCTCTGGGTCTGCGCCTGTTTCCTGTCCGTACCCATGAGCATGATGTATGCGGACTATCTCCCTCCTCTTTATCTGGTTCTTCCAGCCGTTAGTTTGTCGGCGGCGATCAATGGCTTTGAATCCACGTCGATCTACACCTTGCAGCGGCGCATGCTGCGTGCCCGGCGGGTGATCCTGGAGGTCGCGACCTATCTGGGGACGATGGTTCTCACCATCACCGGGGTGTGGCTGATCCCCGATCATTTTAGCCAGGCCGAGAAGCAATGGTGGTCGGTGTGGGCGCTGGTGATTAGCAATCTCTTTTCCACCGTGGTACAGATGGTGATCAGCCATTTCTTGATCCCCAACTACCGCAATCGATTCTGCTGGGATCGGCCCGCCGTCAAGGAGTTGTTTCACTTTGGCAAATGGGTGTTCATTAGCACAATGCTCACCTTCCTGGCGATGCAATCGGACAAGTTCATCGTTGGGGTGGATCAGGAAAAACTGGGTATCTACTCCGTGGCGTTCAACCTGGCGATGATCCCGGCGCAGATGCTCAACACTCTGGGGTGGCAGCTCGTTTTTCCGCTCTACAGCCGGCTTCACCGCGAGGGACGCGATATCCGCAAGAACTTTGCGCGCATTCACCCGCTGGTGAGCGCCTTTGCCGCCTACCTGGTGGCCGGGTTGGTGGCAACCGGACCCACGCTGGTGCGGTTCCTCTACGATCCGCGTTACCAGGAAGCCGGCTGGATGCTCCAGTTTCTGGCGGTGGGCGTGTGGTTTCAGTCGCTCGAAGTGCTGGAATGCTCGATCCTGTGGACACAGGGCGAAACGCGCGCGCCAACGCTGAGCAATCTGGCCAAGGTAGTGGCTCTTTTTGTGCTGGTGCCACTGGGAAGCTATTTCTTTGGGTTCTACGACATGGCGTTCCACGGTATGTTGCTTGGCTTTGTGATTGCGGATGGCATTCGCTACGCCTTCACCATGCGCGCCGTGAGCAACCGGGGGGTGACCGTGTTGCCTTATGACACCCTGCTGTCGCTGGGGGTGATCGTCAGTGCCGGGGTGGCGATGGTGGTCGGTGAGTGGCTGGTGCCGGCGCCCCAGGACGCCAAGCGCACCTGGGTGCACCTGATTACGCGCGGCGGGCTGGAAGGAGGGCTCGTGACCGTGGCCTGGCTTCTCCCCGCTCTTGTGGGCTGGAAGCGTGGGTTGTTTCGCGGTTTACGGCAAACCGCCTGAGCACGCTGGTTGCTCCCTGCGGGGCGCTGGTGCCCGTGCCAGGGGGAGCAATCGGATTTCCTCTGGGGGAAGCGGGGGAACAATTCGACTGGCGAGCCGAGATGGTTCAGCGCAGAATGAACGAGAGGACATGCGTCTGGGGTCCACGCGAAAGTTGGCATCATCATGAAACAGATCGTTCCGGTCGGGATCGCCCTGTGGATTCCGATTGTCATTTTTCTGTTCTGGAAGTTGCCCAAGCACCGCGCGGTGATCGTCGCCTTCGTGGTAGGGTTCATGTATCTCCCCGGGTTGCTCGAAAAGAAAATCAACGCGGAGGCACCCAACTCGTTTCCGTTCCCCTTCTTGCCCTTTACCAAACAGAACATCATCTGTCTGTCGGTGCTCTGTGGTGCGGTCATCTTTGATCAGAAACGGCTGTTCGCCTTTCGACCGCGCTGGTTCGACCTTCCCATGGTGCTCTGGTGCCTGTGTCCGTTTCTCTCGGCGATCTTCAATGATCCCCCCACCCGCGAACAGGATCCGTTCGATGTCTACGGCAAGTTCGGACCGATTTACATCGGTCCGCTCTACGATGGCTTCTCGCAGGCGCGTATTCAAACGCTCAACTGGGGAGTCCCGTATCTGGTGGGGCGGCTTTACTTTGGCGATACGCGCAACATGTATGAACTGGTCGTGGCGATGATCCTCGGGGCGATCGCCTACGTTCCGCTCTGTCTGTTCGAGTGGAAGATGAGCCCCCTGCTGCACACCATGGTCTACGGATTCCCCCAGCACGAACCAGGGCAAGCCCAGCGTGGCGCAAACTGGCGTCCCGTCGTCTTCATGGAACACGGTCTCGCGGTGGGTATGTGGATTGCGGTGAGCATGCTGGCGGCCTTCTGGTTATGGCTCACGGGCACGCTCAAGGATCTGCACACCAGGTCGGGCGAGATCCGGGTGCCTCTGATGCTGGTGTTCTTTGTCCTGATCGGGACGTCGGTCCTGATCGGCTCGGGCGGGGCGTTGATGCTCGGCCTGGCGGGGCTGGTGGCGATGCTCTTTATGCGCCGGTTCAGTCCCCGGCTGGTGATGGCGGGGGTACTGATGATTGCGCCGCTCTACATGATCGGTCGCGTCACCAGCCGATCGGAAAGCACCGGGTGGCTCGCGCGCACCTACAGCCGCTGGGACGATGAGGAAGAACTGAAGAAGCTCGAAGACAGGGCACTGGGTCAGCGCATGCTTGGCTGGGGATGGTGGTCGAGCCGGGAGTTGATCGATGTCATCGGCGGCGATCGTGGCGGATCGTTCCGTTTTCGACTGGTGAACGAGGACCGCCTGATGGACAAGGTGAAGGATCGCGTCTGGTTTGGCTGGGGCGGCTGGGAACGCGATAAGATCGGGGTGGAAGAGAATCCGGATGATCCGCTCAAGAACCTGGTGGTCGCCGATGCCTTGTGGATTATCACGTTATCCAACCGCGGGGTGGTTGGACTCTTTCTCCTTTACCTGGCGATGCTCCTGCCGATTGCACGCTTTGCCTGGATCTATCCGCGTCAGCTCTGGAGTCATCCTGCGTTTGCGCCCGCGGCGGTCGCCTCGGTCTTTGTCGCCTTGTGGATGGTCGACAATGTGAGCAATAACATGTTCAATCCGCTTTTTGTGGTGATCACGGGAGGGATAGCCGGGTTGACCGCCACGGGGCGACCGCAGGTGCTGCCGTCTGCAACCGCCAGCGCCCAGCAGATGGCGCCTCAGGCCCGCCCGATGCCGCAGCCCTATCCGGGGCGACGCCTGGGGGTGGCGCCCCCGCCTCCGCCGGTGCCCGCTCCTGAGCCGCCACGTCCGGGCGAGGCACCTCCTCCACAAGGCTCGCCTCATGTGGCGCCACGCAAACCGGGGTTGCTCCGTCGGCGCCTCCCGGGGCAATAGGGGTGTTTCATCACCGCGAGGCGGGCGCGACCTGATTGACCGTCGCGCCCGTCTCCTGGCAGCCAAGCAACTCGCGATACATCTCCACGACGCGCTTCGCCTTCACCTCCCAGACGAAGTTGTCGCGCACCTGCTGACAGGCGGCTGCCCCCAGCTGACGGCATCGTTCGGGGTTGCTCGCCAGGTCCTCCATCGCGGCACGCAACTGGGGGACGAGTTCCACCCGGGGCACCAGGGGCAGAAGCGTTCCGCAGGCTGGTGTGACCAGCTCTGCCGGTCCGCCGTAATCCACGATGATCGAGGGCAGGCCACTGGCGAGGGCTTCCAGAACCACGCCGCCGCCAAACTCGCGCAGGCTGGGGAACACAAACGCCTGGGCCTTGCGTAGCTCCGCCCCGAGTTTGGTCTGGTCGACCCAGCCCGGGAAGGAGACGCAATCCTGCAGCCCGTGTTGCTGGACCAGCCGTTCCAGCTCGGGCCGGTGCGGACCGTCGCCGATGATGACAAATTCACAACTGCGCAATAACGGCGACTGGCTGATCGCCTCGATGGTCAGGTCGGTCCCCTTGTAGGGAACCAGTCGGCCCACGGTGACAAAGCGAAAACGCCCCTGGGGCTCGGGCCAGTCGTGCGAAAGAGGGAACCGCTCAGGATTCACGCCATTTTCAGGAAGATAAAAGCGCTTCCCCTTGAAGTACGAGGGGATCTCGGTGGCGGTGTGCCGACTGCCCGCGATCACCCCGGCCAGATGACGATAGGTCGAACGGTAAAAGGGGGCGTAGCGGTAGGCGCCGCGCAAAGGCACCAGCCATTCGCGTTCCTGTCGGCGCAGTTCGGGATACTCGCGCGGCCAGGGGAGCCCGCCATTGAGCGGACCGATCAGCATGGGCACACGGGTGCGCGCTGCCAGCGGGCTGCCCTGCGTGGGTGTCAACGGGGTGACACGATGAATCAGATCAAAATCGCGGCGGAGTAACTGGTTCTGGAAGTGATGGTGCACCTGAAGCTCAAAAACCATGTAACTCGGCCAGGACATTGCCGTGTCAATCGTCCACGACAGCGTTTGCCCGCCGCGGATCAGTTTGCTCAGCGTATACAGGGGTTTGGCGACCCATTCATTGTCGATGTAGACAATGTCGGCCTTGTGGTGGAGCGGATCGCCCTTCAGTCCCTCTCGATTGCGGACGTGAGTGACCAGGGTGACCTCCAGCTCTGGGTGGCTGGCGAGCGCGCGGCTCATGCTGTAGCCCACGAGCGGCACACTGGTCCAGGTGGGATTGCAAGCTTCCGCGATCAACAGCACACGCAAACGCACGCTCCACCTCGCTCCTCAGGTCGTCTTGGGCACCAGCACCCTGGTTTCGGTCAGAACCTTCTTCGACCATTTGCGTCCCATGGTGATGCAGGGCTTTTCAATCAGGTGATTGAGCACCCACGCGGCGCCGATTGCCATCGCACAGGCAGCCACAAAGGCAAGAACGCTGGCCAGGACCGCCAGAGGTCGGTTGGCGAGCATGTCACCCAGGTCGATCAGCCGTTGCCAGGGGACGAGCTTGTTGTAGTAATCGTCGGGTTGCGCGAACTTGCCGGTGCCGAAGATCTTCCAGATGACTGCCTGCGCCACCCCCAAACACAGGATGTGAATCAGGTAGATGCCATAGGAGAGTTTGCCGATAAACACCAGCGGCTGCCAGCGCAGCGCCTTTTGGAGCCAGCCCTCGCCCATAAGCACACAGGCGAGCAGAATGGTAGTCACAATGATGTAGAAGGTGTCGCACAGATAGCCGAGCAACTTCCCCAGCTGTTGTTGTTCAGGGATCTCGGGGCGTGCGAAGTGCAGAAAGAGGAAGAGCGCCAGCACCAGGTTGGTCCACAACGGCGTGCCGAGGAAACGCATCCGCTCGTACCAGTGCTTCTCATTCATCATCAAAGCGAGCAAACACCCGATGATGATCGAATAATAGGGCGCCAGGCATTCCGCCAGTTCACGCATGCCCGCCTCTTCCTGCAAGGGCGAAAAGAGCGGGCGCAACAGGGCGAAAAAGACAACGAGCAGCACCGTCACCCAGTAACGCCCTCGGGGTTGACCGCGCAGCCACACAAAGATCAACAGAGGCCATACCAGGTAGAATTTCTCTTCGATACCAAGCGACCAGCTCTGGTAGAACGGAATGTTCGTGTGCGTATGAGTGACCGTGCCGTCTTCCTGGGTGATGTCCACGCCATAAAAATGCGGTACTTCCTGCATGTAGAGCAGATACCAGGGCAGCGCCTCCTTGAGGGGTTGGACCTTCTCCTTGACGAAACCGCTCAACCCTGGCAATGGGGTGAAAATCAGGAAGCAGTACAGGGCGAGAGTGAAGTAGTACAGCGGAAAGATGCGAAACGAGCGGCGAATGTAGAACGCCTTGAGGGACAGCCACCCCCGTTCGGCTTCTTCACGAAGTGCCAGCGTGGTGATCAGATATCCCGAAAGCACGAAGAAAACGGTGACCCCTTGCCATCCGCCCAGCCAGTGCCACAGCATCGGTTTATCGTGCATGTGGACGCTGACCACGATGAGAACACTCAGCGCCCGCATCCCATCCAGTTCCGGCAGATAATTGCGCGCAAGATAGGCTTGATGCGTCAACGGTTCGCTCATCGTCAACCCGTGAGTTGGTGGTTGGGATCGGCACCGAATTCTGTTTGCAGATTCTAGGTGCTCGGTGGACAATCAGCAATCGGATTCCCCGGTATATCCGCCATGTGCGGAGCAGTGGTGCACACGAGACCCGTACTATGGCAGAAGTTGGCGTGGTGGCGATCGGCCGCAATGAAGGCGAACGGTTGCGTCGGTGCCTCGAATCCGTCGTGAAACAGGTGCGCGCTGTGGTCTATGTTGATTCCAACTCGACCGATGGTAGCGTGGACCTGGCACGCGGTCTGGGGGTGGAATGCGTGCAGCTGGATCTCTCGGTGCCATTCACGGCGGCCCGCGCGCGCAACGGCGGATTTGATCGGTTGCTCCAGGCGCAGCCGCAACTGGAATATGTCCTCTTTGTCGATGGGGATTGCGAGGTGCTCCCCGGCTTTCTCGAACGTGCCCTGCAAACGATGGAAAAGAATGCCCAGGTGGCGGCAGTTTGCGGGCGCCGGCGCGAGCGTTTTCCCACGGCCACGCGATACAACCTGCTCTGCGACCTGGAGTGGAATACGCCGGTCGGCGAGGCCGATGCCTGTGGCGGCGATGTGCTGATGCGTGTCGCGCCCTTTCAGAGTGTGGGGAAATATCGGCCCGAACTGATCGCGGGCGAGGAACCCGAATTGTGTCATCGCCTGCGCCTGGCCGGGTGGAAGATCATGCGCATCGACGCCGACATGACCCTCCACGATGCCGCGATGACACGCTTCAGTCAATGGTGGAAACGTTCGGTGCGGGCCGGCTGGGCGTTTGCCTCGAACTACCAGCTCACCAGAAGCGGTCCAGCGCCGATGTGGGGGAAGGAATATCGCAGCAACTGGGTGTGGGGCCTTGGTCTCCTGTTCTTGCCGTTCATTGCCCTGGCCCTGGCTCCCTTCACCTGTGGTCTCAGCGCTCTGCTGGTGCTGCTCTATCCGTTGCAAATGGTCCGCATCTATCGCTCTCGCCGTCGGCATGGCGACGGATCACCTGAAGCGCGAGTGTATGCCTTTTTCACGGTGCTGGGGAAGATTCCGCAAATGTTCGGGCAGGTGCGCTACCATCAGCAACGCTGGCGTGCGGAGAAAGCAACCCTCATCGAATACAAGTGAGCGCCGGGGCTGCCGTTCGCCTGCTCCGGCCAGCGCGGGGCGGCGGATGAGAGATCATTGCTGCCCTTGCGCGACTTCGAGTCCTCGCCAACCCGTGCGGAGGAGAGGAGAACGGTCATGAGTTGGAAGATTCGCGTGGCACTCTGCCTGCTCACCCTCCTGCTCCTTTTCTCGGTGTGGTTGAACGTTCGCCTCTACCATCTGGGGCTGAGTTACTACCACGACGCCGAGGCGGTGCGACTGGATCCCACAAGTGCACGGCATTTTCAATCGTTGAACGCGGTGCAGCAACCTCCCGAGTCCGGGCAAAAGCGGATCGTGCTGGTGGGCGATTCACGGATCGAACAGTGGGAGTCCTTACCGTCCATCGAGCAAACGCAGTGGATCAACCGTGGACGGGGTGGCGATACCACGGCTCAGGTGCTCCTCCGGCTCGAACGCGATGTTCTGGCCCTGAACCCGCACATGGTGGTGCTTCAGGTGGGCATCAACGATCTTAAAGGGATTGGGTCGTTTCCTCACCGCAAGCAGGAGATCCTCGAGGATTGTCAGGCCAATCTGGAGAGGATTCTCAACCGACTGGCCTCCGAACCGGTCCACGTGGTGGTCCTGACCATCTTTCCTGTTGGGCCTGTTCCCCTGGCACGTCGGCCCGTCTGGTCTGACGAGACCCTGAACGCGGTTGAGACGGTGAATCGCTGGTTGCGCGCTCGGCAGGGAGCACGGTTGACGGTTGTCGATTGTGACCCATTCTTTGCGGTCGAGGGTCGCATGAGCGCGCCCTATGCGCGCGACGCATTCCATCTCACGGCCGCCGGGTATGAAACGCTGAACAGCAAGATCGGTCCGATTCTGCACCCACTCCTCACTGGCAAGGGTTTCTAAAAGGATCCTCGTCATGGCGAAAATCGTCCAGGCCCATCTCGTGTTTCTTGTCTTGCTGCTGGGAGGACGAGACGTGTCGGCAGAACCCGCGCCGGTCGGGACTGCCTATCTGCAAACGAGGATGGTACAGGCTCCGCCCTTTGGTCGCCTCACCCAGGATGGTTATCCCTTCGAGGGGGTGCGCATGCAGCGCTGGCGGCGCGAGTCTCCCGAAGAAGTCGACTGGCTGGTCGTCTGGATCGATCTGCAAACACCGGGGATCGGCTATCGCGTCAGCCCCATTCATCAGCGCACGGGACCTGGGGGCAATCCGATCCAGGCGGCATCTGCTCAGAATACACGCTCCTTTCTGGAGCAGAATGCGGACGTGCAACTGGCTGTAAACACGGTGGCCTACTGGCCTTTTCCGGCCGCCAACGGCTCGCCAGTGTTTCTGAGCGAGCCGGTCTGGGTAGGGCAGGATCGCCAGGCCGAACCGAAGCCCGGAACGTGGATGTTTGGCCTGTGCAAGGGGCGCGCGTTCATGGCGTCCCCCGAACGAGTGCGCGATGCCTCCCCCGAAATCGCTTTCGGGTCGTTCTACTTTGTCGATGTGGATCCCCCCGAAACTTCAATCCTCCTCAGCGCGGGGCAAACTGCTCTGAAGCCAGGACCGGCTCACGCACGGACTCTCGCCGGGAGCGCCGACGAGGGACGTGTGCTTATCCTGGTTATCGCCGACGGTTATCATCCTGGTGTGAGTGTGGGCTTAAGTTTGTACGATGGCGCACGTATCCTTCAGGCCGCCGGAGCCACCGAGGCGATCGTTCTGGATGGCGGAGGAAGTTCCACGCTGGTCGGCCGCGAAGGCGATGGCCGAGCCGTGGTGATCAATCGTCCGGCGGGGTTGCAGACCACCCCTGGCACATTACGCTATGTGGCAGTCAACCTGGGGTTCACCGGGTTGCAGCGGTCGAAGGAGCCGTTTCCGGCGCTGACCGACTGGGAAGCGCCCTGGACCACGCGGCTGTACTGTGAGGTCGTCACCTGGGTGCGCGTGTACAAGGTGCGCACGGCGTTCCTGATTGGCGGAACGATTAGCTTGTTGTTGCTGCTGGGATGGTCGTGGCGTCAGCGCGTGCGACGAAGACAGGCGGCGGGAGGCCACGGGGCACGCAGCGAGTCGATTTCGTAGGTTGATAGAGAGATTTTCAGGGATTCGCAGGGGACAAGATGATGTTCTGGGTGCAGATGATCCTCTGTGTGCTGGCAGTGCCCGTGGCGGTTTCCATGGGAGTGCTCATCCTTGAGTCGCTCCTGGCACTTCTGCCACGCCCGCAGAAGCCCGCTCCGGGAGCGAGGCGGCCACGCTGCGCGGTCCTTGTCCCCGCCCACAACGAACAGGATGGCATAGGCGCTACGGTGAAGGGGCTCAGCGCACAACTGGTTCCTGGGGATCGTCTCCTGGTGGTGGCCGATAATTGCATCCCCGGGGATCGCACTGCAGAAATAGCCCGTTCCCTCGGTGCCGAGGTGATCGAACGAACCGATGCCGAGAAACGAGGCAAAGGGTACGCACTCGATTTTGGAGTGCGTCATCTGGAGAAAGACCCCCCCGCGGTGGTGGTGATTGTCGATGCCGATTGCCAGGTGGTCCCGGGGTCACTGGAGCAGATGGCGCAGGCGGCGATGACAACGGGGTGTCCCATCCAGGCGGCCTATACCATGACCGCGCCCGAGGCGGGCGGACCGAAGGCGCAGCTGTCGGCGTTCACGTTCTTTTTCAAGAACGTGGCTCGTCCCCTGGGGATGGCGCGACTGGGCATGCCCTGTCTGTTGACCGGGACGGGGATGGCCTTCCCCTGGGCGTTGATCAAGGACGCCCCGCTGGCGACGGGGAACCTGGTCGAGGACATGCAACTGGGCATCGACCTCGCCCTGGCCGGAACCCCGCCGCAATTCTGTGCCGACGCCCGCGTGGTCAGCGAATTGCCGATTGGCGAACAGGCCGCCCGCAAGCAGCAAACGCGCTGGGTGCATGGCCATTTGCAAACGATCCTCACCCAGGCGCCCCGGCTTCTAACGGCCAGCGTGATCCGTTTTCGCCCCACCCTCCTGGGGCTGGCGCTGGAACTGAGTGTTCTGCCCCAATCGCTTCTGTTCCTCCTGTGGGGCGCCCTCCTGGCGGGGTTGGTTCTCTGCTGGCTGCTGGGTGAATCGGCCTGGCCCGCCCTGACTCTGGCTGGTTTTGGTGTGGGCGTGTTTGCCTCGCTCTTTCTGGTCTGGGTACGTTACGGGCGCACCATGTTGCCCTTTGCCAGTTTGCTCAAGGCTCCTTTCTTTGTGTTGGCCAAGATTCCCATCCTGTTTGCGTTCCTGGTTCGTCGGCAAAAAGGCTGGGAACGCACTCCCCGAAAGGAGGAGGAAGGTCATGGCTGATCGTCGTTCCCTGATTCTCGGGATCGGTTGGTTCACGCTTTGCTTCGGCGTGGGGTGCAGCGCGCGGCTTGCCTCGCTCGGTGGTGAGGACAAGGTGGAACCGGCCAAACCCGTTCTGGGTATGAACCTGGCCAGTGTCATCGACTATTCCCGGGAATGGGACCTGGTTGATACCTTCAAGGCTTCGCGTCCCTGGATCGTCGGCGACAAGGAGAATATTGCCTACAATGCCGAGGGTTATCCTCTTTTGAAACCGGGGCAGGCGGTTTCCACGCTCCTGGTGCGCGAAATCAACGGGCATTATCCCGGCGGGAAGTATGTGGCGACCTACGAGGGGACGGGGAAGGTCGAGATCAAGCGCTGGGATGTGACCAGGGTCCTGGTGGACAAACCCGGGCGGATCGAGGTCGAGGTAACTCCCGGAGATGGCGGAATTCAGGTCGACATCACCGAGAGCGATCCAAAGGACCCCATTCGCAACCTGCATGTGTGGATGCCGGGATTCGAGAAGGCCAAATCTCCCTTCCACCCCGAATTCATGAAACGGCTGGAACCTTTCCCCGTTCTTCGTTTCATGGACTGGCAGCGCACCAACGGCAATCCGCTCAAAAGCTGGAAGGATCGGCCGAAGATGACGGATGCACGCTACTCCACCGACAGTGGCGTGCCTGTGGAACTGATGATCCAACTGGCCAACGAACGCGGAGCCGATCCCTGGTTCTGCATGCCGCACCTGGCGGACAACGACTACGTCGAGCAGTTTGCGACCCTGGTCAAGAAGCAGCTGGATCCCAAACGCAAGGTGTACATCGAGTACTCCAACGAGGTGTGGAACAGTCAGTTTCCGCAGGCGCAATACGCGGCCAACCAGGGAAAGGAGTACAAGCTGAGCAACGATGCCTACCAGGCCCAGCTCTTTTACTTCTCGATGCGTTCGGTGGAGATTTTCAAGATCTGGGAAAAGGTATTTGGGGGCAAGGATCGCCTGGTGCGGGTGATGAGTGCGCAGGCCGCCAATTCCTGGACGAGCGAGCAGGTTCTCACTTTTGGCGATGCCTACAAGCACACCGATGCATTGGCGATCGCGCCGTACTTTGGCAATGAATTCGGCGATCCCAACAAGGCGGAGCAGACCGCGCAGATGTCGCTCGATAAGCTCTTCGCGGGACTGAAGGCCGAGGTGGAGGGAAAGAATCACAAGATGATTCAGGAACAGGCCAAGCTGGCGCGCCGGTTCAAGGTGCAACTCATCGCCTATGAAGGAGGGCAACACCTCGTTGGGCATGGCGGCGCCGAGAACAACGCAAAACTCACGGACCTGTTCATTGCGGCGAATCGCGATCCGCGCATGGCCGATCTTTATCGCACCCATCTCAAGAACTGGTTTGCCGAGGGTGCTGGGGTTTATGTGGTGTTCAGCTATGTCGGCAAGCCGAGCAAGTGGGGGTCGTGGGGAGTGCTGGAATACCAGGATCAGCCGATCGACAAGGCTCCCAAGTACCGGGCGGTTGTCGAGGCGGCCCAGGGCAAATAGTGCGAAACGGGTGAATTGAACAACGGGCGTCGTGGTTTTCACCCACGACGCCCGTTGGCCGTTTCCCTCTCACGACGAGACCGTCGATTCCGGAACCGTCGCAGGGGGCGCACTCGTCTCCGCGGGCTTGAGAGTGCGTACCACCTTCGCGGGGATGCCCACCGCGATGGAGTGGGGCGGAATATCGTGAACCACCACCGCGTTCGCCCCGATGACACTATCGTGTCCGACGGTGATATTGCCCAGGATGGCCGCACCGCACCCAATATCCACGCGATCCTCGATGGTGGGAATGCCCAGGTTATCGAAGGTGCGCGCCACGCCAAAGGTGGTGGCATGACGCAGGTGGACATCATCGCCAATGGAACGAGCGTGCAGAATGAGACAGCCAAAATGCCAGATGTGCAGGCGTCGGCCCACCTTCACGGTGTAAGGAAGATGAATCCCGCACGTCCATTCCACCCATTTTTCGAGGAACCGATAGAGGAGAGTGAGCGGAGCGCGGATGAGCTTGGGGAAGCCCATGCGCCAGTTGCCAAAGCGATGGACGGCCAGCGCCCAGAAGCCCTGCTCAAAGGGGTTGTTGCCGTGGGTGCGGAGATCCTCGCGCAGCAGGGCGAGGAAACCGATATCTTTCGGATTCTGGTTGGTATCCCCCCGGGAGAGTGGCGGGGGCGGCGCCTTGGTCGTCGGGGGCGGTTTCTCCGTCATCGTCAGTCTCCACGCAGGGGTCTAGAAGGGAAGAAAGTTGTGCCGGATGAAATCGCTGAGCATGTGCGGCGGATCCGGGTCCGGTTTGCGCTGGAGGACGCGGCGCACCCGCCAGCTGGCGAACCCCAGCGTCCAGACCAGATCCACGAAGAACTTCCAGATCCGGCCGTAGTTTTTCTTGAAGTAGTAACTGCGCGACTCGAACCAGTATTTCGGTCGGCGTTTGGCCACGGTCTTGGCGTTGGTTACTCCGGTGGCCTGGCCAACCAGATGCACCACGCGACTCTCCGGCACATACCAGCAGGAGAAGCCCGCCCGAGCGGCGCGGAGACAGAAGTCGGTTTCCTCGTAATAGAGGAAGTAGGTATCGTCCATTAATCCGATGCGGTCGAAGACGGCCTTGCGCACCATCATGCTCGCGCCAGCCACCCAGTCGGTCGGATGGGGGCGCAAGTCGACGGGCGGGGCCACCAGGGCATTCTTGAGTAATTTCGAGATGATTCCCAGGCGCACCCCCTCCTCGAACTCGCTGCGGATGCCCGGGAAGCGAAAGGCAGAGCGCTGCGGAGTGCCATCGGGATCTTCGAGCCGACTCCCCCCGATCCCCACCGTGGGATTCTCCTCCATGAAGCGCAGCAGCGCCTGGACGGCGTTGGGGCGCACCACGGTATCCGGATTGAGCAGAAGGATGTATTCCGGAGGATCGGCGGAGGCGAGCAGCGGACGAATGGCGGCGTTATTGCCCCCGGCAAAGCCGATATTCTTTTCGAGAACCAGCAACTGGGCCCAGTTGCCCCAGCCCTCCTTGGCGATCGCCTCGCCAATGCGCTGGGCCGAATCATCCCCGGATCCGCCTTCCACGACGACCGTAGGACAGGGGGCGAGCGCGGTTACCTCAGGGATCAGCGAGCGCAAGCAATCGATGACCAGCCCTGGGGTACGATAGTTGAGAATAACGATGCTCAGTTTGCTCATCGGCGATTCCTGGCCTGGCGGCAGGGGGGAGCTGCCTGGAAGTTTTTTGCGATTGCAGAATACCCGCGCACGACGCACAATTCCAGCACGAGTGTTCAGTGATCCCTGAATCCGGGTCGATAATCATGACTACCAGTCTCGCGCCGACGGCTGTGGAACCGATCTGGGTCTGGGGCGTCCCCTTCGCTCCGCTCACCTTTGAGCAGGCCATCGAACGCGTGGAACAACTGATCGCGGGCCGCACGCCGCGCTTCTTTATCACCGCCAATCTGCACTACTGCATGTTGACCGATCGCGATCCGGGCTTGCGGCCCCTCAATGACGCGGCCGATTTCATCGTGGCGGACGGGATGCCGATTGTCTGGGCCTCGCGCTGGCGAACGCGGCGCTTGCCGGTGCGCGTGACCGGCTCGGATCTGATCCCCGCCCTGTGCACGCGGGCTGCGGAGCGCGGCTATCGCGTCTTTTTCCTGGGCGGGGCTCCCGAGGTGGCGCGGGAAGCCGAGCGCCGTTTGCGCGAACAATTGCCCACCCTGCAGATTGTCGGGGTCGAGTCGCCTCCCTTCCGGGCGTTGACTCCCGAGGAACATGCCGCCCTGGTCGGTAAGATCCGGGCAGCCAATCCCGATCTGCTCTTTGTGTCCTTTGGGCAGCCCAAGGGCGAACTCTGGATTTACCAACACGCGCAGGAACTGGGCGTCCCGGTCAGCGTCCAGGTGGGCGCGACCATCGACTTCCTCGCCGGGAAAGTTCCGCGGGCTCCCCGCCTGCTGCAACGCACCGGACTGGAATGGGTCTATCGACTGTATCGCGAGCCGAAACGGTTGCTCTCTCGCTACACTAGCAACGCCTGGTTTGCGATCAAGATGCTGTGCAAGGATCTCTTCACCCGCCGGGCTCATCGCCGCTGAGCGGAGGCCGTGGCGCGAGCATCGATTCCAACCGGGACGCGTGGACTTCTTTTTCAAGGAATTCTCCGCGAACCTCTCCCCCATCTGGCGCCTCTTTTTTTCAGAAGCGGACGAAAGCAACACGCGAGACACCCATTCCTACGCTTTGCAACTATCCGACGGGACCAAGGTGTTAGAGGCAGCATTTCCGGCTCTTACCCGGACGGTGAAGGTTCGAGTCCTTCTGGTCTCACTGTGCGCCCGCGGGGCAACGAGGCATCCATGATGTAACGGTTGCGTACCTCCTTGCCATGGAGGAAGTGTCGGTTCGACTCCGACTGGATGCTCTGGCAATCGCGCCTTACGGCAGAAGCTTACAAACGAAGCTCTTTGGGTAGAGCAACAGCCTCCTACGCTGTGGGTACAGGTTCAAATCCTGTCGTTAACCAACACGCTTTTGCGACTTGTGCGATTGCCTAACTCGGGATGTAGGAAAGCTTGGTTGAATCCGCCAGAATGGGGTTCTGGAGAGCGCCGGTTCAAATCCGGCCATCCCGACTGCGATCAACACCAGGAACTCTTCGCCCAGGAGTTCCGGGGAGACAGGTCGGCCCAGCTACGCCAACCGGCCGAGCGGCTCGGCTTAAACCCGAGCGAGTGTGGGTTCGACTCCCACGCTGGGCACTGTGCAACGGCTCGGTAGGCAAGGGCAGACCAGTCTGACTTAGAATCAGACATGCTGTGGGTTCGACTCCCACTCGAGCCAGTGTTACGCCCTCATGGAGCAGCCGGGAGTGCTCGTCTGGTTGTCAACCAGAAGGTCGGGGGTTCAAATCCCCCTGGGGGCGCTGCAGTCAACAGGGTTGTGTTCCCCATGGTGGCCTGTAAATCCACTGTCGGTAAACGTTGGGGTGGTCGACGCGAGGTTCAATTCCTTCACAACCCACTTCTCCACGGCCCGTTCGACTTTCGGTGAGGTCGCCTGTCTCTCACGCAGGCAAGAGGGGTTCGACTCCCCTACGGGTCATTGTCTGGCCAAGTGGTGGAATCAGCAGACACACGAGGCTCAAACCCTCGCGCTCCGGCACGGGGCATGGGAGTGCAACTCTCCCCTTGGTCACTCGGCTATTCGCGAGGTGGACTGGAGGCTGGTTCCAGCACGGTCTCATAAGCCGTCTCACGCCGGTTCAAATCCGGCCCTCGCGACTGACGTCTGAAGGCACCGGCCACCCAGGGCCGGCCAGGACCCCGGAGGATTGTCACTCTTGCAAGCAGAAGGACGTATGCGGCCACTGTCGGGGGAAGTCATCGACAGGGTGCGTCGGGAGATGTTGGGGCGCGGCTTTTCCCTGGTCGAAACCCCCTCCTTTTCTCACGAGAGCCTCCAGAACCGATGGAATCAGCGATCTTCCTTGCTGCTCTTCTCCTCGAAGCATTGGATGAAGTACCCGCACCTGGCTCGGTACGCGTGCTGGTTGGAGGACCTGGTGACCCGAGCCTTGCCCGAGGAGAAACTGTCTTTTATCGGGCTGGAGTTCCGCCGTGAGCCGGCGGGGCACGTGAATCGTGAAGTCGATCGGCTGCACGCCGATGCCGCGTATTTGCGGGCGGTGTACACCCTGTACGGAGCGAGCACGATCTATCGCGAGAATCGGCAGGAGTTCCCCGTTCCCGAGGGACGAACACTGCTGATGACTGCCCAGGATCGGACGCGTGCGGTGCGCATTCCAGGCACCCTGCATCGGCGTCCGGGACCGGGCCCGGAGCGAGCGGTGCTGGTTTCGACCTTTCAACCGCGTTCTGAAGAGGACGAAGCGGTGAAGATCTACCGACAGGCGGCCGCACAGAAGCCGCGCCGCAGGGACAAGTGAGAAAAGTTGTGCGGATGGGCGAGTGTTCAGCCAGGTCTCATAAGCCTGGAGGCCAGGTGCGACTCCTGGATCCGCAACTGGAGTGATCAGGGAGTGGAATCAGCAGACACCCAGGCGTCAGCAGCCTGTGCTCGCAAGGGTGTGGGAGTGCAACTCAACCTCTGGTCACTGGAAATTGCGGTCGAGCCAGTGCTCGGCTGGGCCTCATAAGCCCGGTAGCCAGGTGCAACTCCTGGGACCGCAACTGCAACGGCCGAGTACGCAAACCGGCAAAGCGGTCAGGTCGAGAGCCTGGCGTGTGTGGGTTCGACTCCCACCTCGGTCACTGCCGTTGGCGAATCCCAGCGGTCGGCAGTAAAGACAGCTCGATCCCGACAAACCGAGCGATTGTCGCCTGCCGCCGGCTGCGTTTCGTGGCATGATCCCGTGGTCTAACGGTGAGGGTGCCTGGCCTACACCCAGGCGGTGATGGTTCGACTCCATCCGGGATCACTGACAGGGCTGCTGGTCCAATGGGAAGACGCTGGTCTCGCGCACCGGAAATCGGGGTTCGACTCCCCGGCGGTCCATTGTCTGGAGGGCTCATCGTCCAACGGGAAGATACCTGCCTGGCGTGCAGGAGATCCGGGTTCAACTCCCGGTGAGTCCACTGCGAAGGAAGGTAGCCGGATACGGTTGGCCGGGCTGCTCTGGAAAGGCAGTTCTCCGCAAGGAGATGAGGGTTCGACTCCCTTGCCTTCCGCTCTTACCCCGATGGTGAAAGGGACATCATCCCTCGCTTCGAACGAGCAGTTCCAGGTTCGAATCCTGGTCGGGGTACTGATGGTGGTTGTGGTGTAGCGGTTTCTGCACACCTGGCTGTGAACCAGAGGGTGAGGGTTCAACTCCCTCCAGCCACCCCTTAAGCCTACTCTTGTCTGCAGTTGCCTGCAGTTCTCTACTGCTGTCATTTCTTGAAGTTACGTCTATACTGTTCATGCGATCTCTGTTCATCTCTGCGCTGGTCATTTGGTCACAAGATGACTGCGACTGTCTCGGTTTGCACAAATCTTGTGCAAACTCTTGTGCAAACTTTCGCGCTGGCCCTTCGCTCCCTGTCGCCTCATTAGCTACCTGTGCTGTCTCTTTTAGGGGGAGTGAGGGGAGGGCCTCGACGGCGCCGTGCACGTCCAGCAGACGAGGGTCTGTATACACGTTCATCGTTAGGTCGATGGTGGAATGCCTCATCGCAGCCTGCGCAGTTCGCGGCGCTACCCCTGCCCGGCTCATCAGCGTACCGAAGGTGGTACGCAGAGCGTGCACGTCGAGAACGCGGCCGCGCTCGTCGCGCTTCGGGATGCCAGCAAGGCGAAGGTCTTTCGTGAGGAACTTGGGCAGGTCGCGGGGAACGTGAAAGACCTGCGCG
>JAKOSN010000073.1 GCA_029777335.1 Planctomycetota bacterium | reverse complement strand
ATTTGCCCGACCACGAAACGATTGAGCGAATCGAGCAGGTGGTCTCGCGGTTCTCCACGGAATGGCGTCAGGTTTGGGAAATGTGGCGAGAGGGGCTCAAACGCGAGGAGATGGCGCAGCGAACCGGCCGTTCGGTGCGCACCATTCAATACTGGCTGGCCGAGATGATGGATCAACTTCGTGAATGTCTGGGGGACTGAGCGCGCGCGAGGCAAAGAAAAACGCTCGCCCGGACACCATTGGGACGGCATGGTGTGCAGGCGAGCGTTGGCGTTTCCGACTAGTATCGACCAAGCTGTAGCGAGATCTCGAGCAGGTCGTGATCGTTGGGGTGCTCCTGGAGCAGTGTGGGCCAGTGCACCGGGTGAAACTGGTGTCCAAATGGATCACGGAGATCGACAAAGTCGTTCTTGTCCCTGTGATACAGGTAGCGCCATTCACAGAGCCAACCCTCGTCCTGAAACAGGCGAATGCACTCTGCACGCAGGGCGGCCCGTCCTCCGGGAGGAGCCTCGCGCGTCGCCTCCTCAATCAGTTGTGGCGTGGTGACCACCCGTTGCAAATGACCCGCCGCCAGCATCTGATCGTAAATCCCGCCGATCTCGTGATAGTGCAGATCATAATGTTGCAAACGCATCGCCAGACGAAGACGATCCAACGTTCTCTCCGCGTGTGAACCCAGGTTGTGCCGGATCGCACACAGGGAGGTTTCTTCCTCCAAATTCAACCCCGTGGCATCGTCCTGAAGAAGGGCACCAAGCACTGGACCGGAGACATCCTGGCGCAGCCGTTGCAGCCACTGGATGGCATCCCGCAGCTCGCACCAGCTGACATTGGCACGTCCCAATTCATGATCGAATACGAACAATTTGTAGTACGGATCGAGCCGGGATGCCAGGCGTAACGGGTCTCTGGAGAGCTGGGCAAGGGTCTCTTTCCAGTGCTTCACGACTTCCCAGCACCAGTCGGGGAGATCGCTCCCAGGCAAGGCACGTTCACACTCCGCCAGGTAGCATTCCTGAAGTTGCAGAGCAGTCAAACGCCGACCATCCGTGAGAAGCAGTTCGCGACGGAGCCAGGGATCGCACGAAACCGCGCGCAACGCTTGCACTGGATCCTGCAGTTCCAACCCCTTCCCCAGCGTGTAACCTTCGTTCAGAAGAAGGAACAGGAGACCAGTCGTCCCAAAGGTCAGGTAGATTCCAAGCGGGGAACGCTGAGAATCCTTGGTGATCAAATGAGCGCGGGTCCAACCGTGGTCCGAACGATCGCTCGACTTCCGCAATCGGGTGCCGAACAGGGCACGATCCGAGGTGGTGTCGCACCCTGTGGCGTGGTAGACATGGCGTGCCCGCTGGGAGAGTTCAAATGCACACGATCCCTCGAAACCGGAGAGGCAGCCGGCACCACAGTAAACGGTCCGGCTGACCATGTGCGCCATCAGCGCCTGAGCCGCCCGGTGCTGATCGATCCAGCAGGTGTACGATTCATGATTCCCCCAGGTCACGTCATCCGGGAAAGTTGGGCTGAGGTTGTTCTTCACCAGGGTGATCTGATGCTGCGGGTGCGAGAGCAGGACCTTCTGTCGGGCCAGGTGGAGCAACTGTTCACTGGCCTTGTCGTGGGCAGTCACCTGGACAGGGGTCATGCATTCGGGAGTCGCATACTCCGGATGATCTCCATAGTCCAGGTAGAAGCGAGCGCCGTTCTCCAGGTAGATGGCATGCATCGCTCCGGCGTCGGTGAGACACGCCCGTTCGCTGCGCAAGGCATCTTCGAGCAGGGTGTGGACCTCACGCGCGGAGAGGGGGCCGTGGGGGGTGCGTCCCGAGACGGCGTACTCGATCTCGGACCCCATCAAGAAGGGCTTCATCGTGATCCTCGGCGAAAGAGCGACGGGGGAAGAACGAGAGACACCACCACGGGTTCCCCTCGCACCGATGGGAACGAGGGGAACCGGTAGATTACTCACCACCACGCTGCTGGTTCTGCTCCAGGTACGTCTGGGCATTGATGGGCTTGAGCGAATCGAGGATGCGGTCCGCTGCCGCCAGGAGTTCCTCCGCTCGCAAGGTGTCGCGTCCTTCGTCGCTCAGGTCGGGACCGCTCCCGCCGGGTGCCGCGGTGCGCGGTGCAGTTCGTTCGAGTTCCATGGCACACACTCCTTTCAGGTGGCAGGTAGTAACATGGGGGATCGCGCAGAGCACACAGGCTGCCCCCAGGATTTCAAGAACGATTCCAGTTGGAGGAGACAACGAGTTCGCTCCCCCGTCGACCCCAGCCCGCGTTGCTCCAACTGGCGAGGCCGATTTCTGAACTCTTGACGCCACGATCCCCAATCGTATCCACCAGTTCCTGCAACGAGGGATTGGTCTGCAGGAGAGGATCGCTCATCGCCTGTCCCCATTCGGTGGGATCGGGCATACCAAGGATCGCATGCGACCACCAGTAGCGATCACTGGGGAGGCGAAAACGCAGGGCTTCCCAGTCCATAAGGGTCACCTCCTCGCCAAAGCGACGCAGGACGTGGGCTCGCAGATACGCACGCGTGTCCGTGGGTGGTTCGTGGTAGAACCGCGCTACTTCCGCGGGCGTGGGCATCTGGTCGATTTGCCCCGCTGCCGCCATCTGCCAGAACAGCCCCTCCGCTGGATCGAGGCTGGAGTAGCGAAAATCGAGCGCACGAATCTCCGGGGAACTCCAACCAAGTCCTTGCCGGGTACGTAGACGATCCAGGAGGAGATACTTGAGCGCCCAGTCGCAGCGACGCATCAACGCCAGCAAATCCCGTTTGGTCAGCAGGGCGAGTGTCTCCTGCCAGCACTGAACGATGGCAGCGGCACCAGGAACCACGGAGTCGGCCAACCCGGACTGGACAAATTCGCCAGCGAGATCGGCGAGTCCCCGTTGCACCTCGACGGCCGTGTGAGACTTCCCGCGTTGCGCCAGGCGCAGGGGTTGGCGCAACGTGAGATCGCGGCTCACCGCGTGGGCGGCATCCAGGGGATCATCGAGAAGCAGACCCACGTTGATCCACCCGGCCTCTGCCATCGCCAGAACCAGCTGCGTGGTGCCGGTCATCAGATAGTTGGCGATTGGGCACAGGACACGATCGAAAAAGATAATATGCATGCGGGCATAGGGAGCCGCCGCATGGGGCTCATCGCGGACATTGAGCAGGGGGCGACTGTAGGTTGTTTGGAGTCCAACCAGCTCCTCGAAGTAGTCGGCACGTTGCGAGAGTTGATACTCACACGCGGATGCCTTGAAACCTGGCCCAACCTTGCCCTGGCCAGTAAAGAGCGTGGCGGTCGCCAGGTGAGTGGCGAGCCAACCGGCAAGATGCGGTTTGCGGTAAAACATCTCGTCGAACAGTTCACGGCGCACCATGACATTGAGGTGATGCCCCCACGAGTGGTTGGCATCACTCACCGCCGTGGTGACGTTGATACGCTCCCCGTCGCCAAGCCGTGCCGTGGCAGCCACCTGGGCTTCGCGCGCCAGGCGCAGACTGGCATGAACCAGGGCAGGGTGATCCGCAGCGCGCGTATGCTCCGGAAGATTGAGCTCCAGGTGATCGCTATCGATGTATGCCGATCCGCCCGTGGAAGCGAGAAATCTTCGACCCCATTCGAGCGAGGTCCCACCCCAGATTTCCCGTTGAGGGTAGCCGGGGATTTCCTGAAGCAACCGTCGGGCCGCCATCTCCACATCTCCGCGCCGGTGGTGCTCCGATTCGATGGCGTTGGCCAGTTCGAAGTCGGCACCGAGGACCTTGATGCATGGTTCCACAAGAACACCTCTTCGCTGGGACCAGGAATTCGAGCCGATGTTTGAGATCGGATTCCACGTTCCGTTCGTTTGGGCGGTGGAACCCGATTACTGGCACGGTGATCCTGAACAACGGTGTCAGAGGGAGCGTAGTGCCGCGGCCGTGTGGAGCCGGGTGAACGGTTCCACTGTCACGGGATCCACATCCTGGGGCAAACGCGTGGTGTAGTTGCGCACGTTCCCCGGAGAGAGAAGGCCGGCCAGGCTCCGAAGTTCACGGTCCAGAGCATTCATGAGATCGGCCTCGGTGATTCCTCCCTGGCCGTGCACCATTTCACGTTCGGCAGCTTCCTCGGCAGCCATCCGGACCAACTTCTCGAACATCGCCCCACTCACCAGGTCGCGGGCTCCAACTGTGATCATCCGCCCGTCGCGCAACTTTACCCGTGCCAGTTCGGCGTAGTCACTCTGCGGGCTGTAGATGCGGCTCAACACTGTTTCGACCAGGTTGGCTACTTCTCCAACCACGGGGAGACCCTCGGCCAGATACCGGGTGAGGATCGCACGCCCACCCTGGCGATTGGGAGCAGTGATGCGCACCCGTACGTCTCCAAGTCGTCCCGGCCGCAACAGTGCCGGGTCGAGCACATCGGCGCGGTTGGTGGCGCCGATGACGATCAGGTTGGAGATTCGCTGCATCCCATCCAGTTGAGCCAGGAAGGTGGAGAGAATGCGATCGGTTGCAGTACTCCCCACGTCGGCGCCACGCCGGCGTCCCAGGGCATCAATCTCGTCGAAGAACATCACCACGGGGACGTTGCCATCGCTGGCCAGAGCGCGTGCGGCCTCAAAGCGAGCGATGATGCGCTGTTCGCTTTGCCCCAGCCACATCGAGTAATCCTGGCTGCCGGCGATCGCCATGAAACGGCACTTGCCGGCGGGGACCAGTTCGGCGATGTAGTGAGCCAGGCAGCGGGCCAGCTTGGTCTTGCCGTTTCCAGGAGGACCCTCGAAGAGGATGCCATGTTTCACGGGCAATTTGTAACGCCGGGCAACGTCGGAGTGCAGCAGGCGGAAACAGACCAAGCGCTGGAGGAGGGCGATTTCGCGATCCAGTCCGCCCAGTTCCTCGAAGCGATCCGCAGGGGTTTCCTCGAAAAAGAGGTGCTCCTGCGACGGGGACTCCACCCGGGCAAAGGCCAGCCCTGCCCCGTCGCGGTTAAATCCAACCAGATCGCCCTTTTTCAGCGGAATCTGGCGCAACTCCTCGGTGGGAGTCACGGCGAGCAGGTTTTCCTGATGTCGGATGAGAAGTCTTTTCCCCTCCTCAAAGTAGCTCTCGAAGGTTCCAACTTCGTTCCAGGTGTTTGGCTCAGGTTGGACTTCCAGGACGCAGTTGCGCTCGCGTGCCAGGATCGCCCGACGACCAACTCGGAGATGATCGCGTGGGACATCGGGGTGAACCGTAACCCGCGTGGTAATTCCCCCGCCATGCACCTCCACCATTCCCCGTGCCCGATGGACCTCGGTGATGACCACCGGATAGAGCTGCGGGGCACGCAGTGCTTCCAACTCTTCACGGAGTTCTGCCTGGCGCACTCGGACCACGTCGAGTGCTTGCTGGAGTTGCTCGTTCTCTCGGAGCAACCCCTCGGTAAGCGGGAGGAGGTTGACTCCGTCTTCATGCATTTCGCGCACCCACTCCAGCCGTTCCTCCAACGTTTGGGCCGTGCTTTCCGCGGTCTTGCTTTCGGGGGTGTGGCCGTTTGGTGCGGGTCTGGTAACGGTCATGTGCACAACTCCTCTTGCCGCTAGCTTGCTTGATCGGACACGAAGCGAGAGCGGGTTCTCTTACTCAGGGATCACATGGAATCCGCGCGGGGTAACCTCGCCCTGACGCCAGCCGTAGAGTCGCACCGGCAGATGGCCCAGTGCCTGCTCCAGGCGTGGTTCAACGGCAGTTTGCAACCCGACCATGAAGGGTTGCGGACAGGTTAACTCCATCAAAAAGACGTCGTCGGAGCTGAAGAAGAGAATCTTGCTCTGGCATTCTGGTCGTGCAGGCATCGGGCATTCTGCACAGAAGCGGAACGGATGGCTGTGAACCCAGCCCACGAACATTTCCTCCTCGCCGCGCAGGGCAATCACCTCTCTTGCGCGAGTCCAGCTCTCCGGAGTGAAGGTTACGCTGGTATCCGTCGCTTCCGTATGCTCAGCTGGAAGATGACAGGTGGCGAGCAGAAAAAGTTCGCGCGTCTCGGGGTCGCGACACAGGTGTCCAAGCAAGAATCCACCCACCTCGTGTTCAGGAAATGCCCGCGCTTCCCCGATCGCATCTTCCAGCACCGCGTGCGGAATCACCACTCTGAGATCTTCCTCGACGGGGGAATCCCACGCGACCAGGGTTCCAAGGTGCCTCAGCGAACGGTCCTTGATGGGAATCGCAGGCGAATCGTCTTCCAGGAGCATTCCACCCAAACGGGGGTGTCGGGGTTGATCCTCCTCAAGATACGCGGCCAGGCGATATCCAAGCACTCCCTCGCCCGCAAGCTGATTCTGAACCACAAGAGCGGCCAGTTGGCGTCGTGCCTTGCTGTGAAAATAGCTGGAACTGAACGTCAGGGAATGCTCTCCCCCGTCGGGGGTTGGAACAGTGATGGTAAATCCCGATGCAAGTGGCGAAGGATGCCGACCGGGGAACGTGGGTTCGATGCGTATTCCTTCCGGTGGCGCTTGATACGTGCTGAATCGTCCTCGACGCAGCCCCTCGAACAAGGTTGCCTGAATGGCGCGGTCGAAATGCCGACGTTCCAGGGGGATTTCCAGAACGCGCTGCGCGCGATCTTGCCAGCATTCCAGCCGGTAGCGATAGGTTGGGCGTAACACCGTTGGTGCGGACATGCACAGGCTCCTTCAAAAATGCGGGGTGGGCGCGCCCCGCACCCGGGGTCCGACGACCGGCGCTCACCCCGCGGTTACATTCTGCGTGAGGGTCACCGTATCTTCTTCCTGAAGCACGTCGCCCACCTTATCGCTCTCCAGGAGGCTGGCGCCATTGGCCCGGGCGGCGTAGGTGAGCGGATGTCCCTGAGAATCATTGGCTGGCAATCGCAGCTCGTGAACCAGGTTCTTCATGAAATCACCCACGGTGGCATCGCGTGGAATGCCGCGTGCACGTCGACGGATCTGCCCGGTGGAATCCTCCACGCGCAGATTCAAGGTTGCGGTCGCACCCATCTCGATTTCTCCTTTGGTTGTTGGATAGGGGAGACAATTACTGTGAGCCGTGGTCTGCCGTGTGAAAGGTCAGGAACTGCCGGGCAATCTCGGGTTGGAGCAGTGCTTCCACCTCGCAAGGCAGATGCTGACAGGCGGCAGACATTCCAACAAGGGCAACCGGCAAGTCCTCCTCCAGGTGCGCTTCTGGAACCAGGGCAAACCCCGTTGCACGCTCGGCGGAACGTTTCAGCCGTACGAAGTGGAATCCGCTCTCAGCCTGATGGAGAAAGTGATCCAGTGCCCGGGCACAACTGGCGTCGATCTCTTCCCACTGAGCAAGTACTGCCTCCAGGCGAATCCCGTCGGCCTCGCAGGTTAGCAGGATCTCACGTGGGACAACCCGATTGGCGGGGAGGGCCCAGGCACTGGCACGCCTCGTCCATTCCAGCCCCGTACTTTCAAGTACGCTTTCCACCGCGTCGCATTCCACGGATTTCGGAGCGATCTCGCTCATGCCCGTTCCTCCAGAGGTTCCAGCGACAGGGTGAAGGACTGACCCAGCAGTGGACGTGGGTCGAGCGGTAATTCCTTGAGGTGCGCACGCCCCCACATGCACGCCTCGCGATTGAGGGCATCATTCTCCGCCAACTGCCGCAAACGCCAGGAGAAGAGATTGTGCAAGCTCTCCGCCAACTCCAACAGCGTTTCGCCGGGATATACTTCCAGACAGATCCCCGGGGGCATCAGGTTCGGGTGAAAAGCGTTGGTTGGTTCCAGGAGTGCGAGCGTGGCAAAGCGATCCACATGGCGCAGATAATCCGGGAGGAAGCGCACTGCTACCACATGGTGGCTGGAAGGGCGTATGACGCCCTCTGCCTCTTTCACCAGACCGTGCGTGTGAAACGTGAGCCGCCAGAGCCAGGGAACGTGCTCACCCAGGTCGGCGTACTCCAGGATCCCCCCGGGAGGAACCCGCGCCACAAACTCTCCACGGCTATTTTCCAGAAAGGCAGCCATCACCTCGTCGAAGTGTGGTTCTGCCCCGGCCATGTGACGAATCTGCCGGTCGATCATTTCCATGGTGTCCTCCCTGTCGCTGCGAGGTCGAGCACAAGGAAGGAGTGCTCTCCCTGGGTGCGGACTCGAAGCCAATCCGTCCGATGAAAGCCAGCGTCGAGAAGGGGTTCTCCTCTTCGCGCGTGCAGATCCTGCAGAGTGAGCAGGCGTGGGGTTCCAAACCCATCGCGCGGGAGGAGCGAGCGGCGCGCTTCCAGTTGCACTGTGTCCTCCAACCTCTCTCTTCCGAGCACAGCGAGCAAATCCCCGAAGGTTGCCGATTCCAACGGAGTGGCAAGGGGAATCCGTCGCGTTACCACCTGGTGATCGAAACGGCACCGTGGCGCGCGGCGTAACCGTGCCGGGAAGAAACGTTGATGAACCAGATCGAAGGCGAGTTCTCGACTGTGCTCAGGAATCCCCCCGCCCAGCAGAGCAAGCGCCTCCGCGGTCATCAATCCGGCTACCATGGCACCCACAAAGGGTGGAGTCATCGTTGCAGGAGCCTCGATGGTGCTCCCCGGAAGACAGGGATACTCAATCGCCAGCTGGCGATAGTCGGCCTCACCCCAGGTGCACTCAAGACAGGCACATTCAGGCCGGGAGAGAAAGGTTTGCACACGTCCGCGCCATCCCTCCCCGACACCGCCATCGATTACCGGGATTCCCAGGGGCCAGGCAATCTCACTGACAAGGAGTTGTCGCGCGCGTCTGGAATCGAGAGCCCCCAAAATCAGATCCACGGCAAACACTCCCCGTGGCACATCCTGCAAATCTGCGGCGAAGGCATATACTTCCAGATCCGGGATCTGCGCGCGCAGGCGCGCGGCAAGCACCTCCGCCTTGAAACACCCCACGTCCTGTGGCTGGTACTCCTGGGTGCGCAGGTTTTTCGCCTCAACCTGGTCCCGATCGATCAGAGTGAGCGCGGCGAGTCCACTGCGGGCCAGGAAGTGGGCGAGGGGAGAGCCAATGTTGCCCACCCCCACCAGCACCACTCGGGAGCGTTGCAGGCGTGTGTGATCGAGAGTCGCCACACCCAGGAAGGGGTTCAGCGCGGGCACCGGTGAGTCAACCATCGGATTCCTCCTGGGCCGGGGTCCAAACGGGCTCCCCCGAGAGGGAGGTGGGATGCCGACAGAAACGACACTCCGGGGTATACGTCCAGCAGGTGCGGGCACGACGGGTTTCGGTGGCGGCAATCTGGTGATGCCAGCGTCCGCACCCTGGACACTGCACCGCCACATCGCCATCCTGGAGCGGACCTCGACACACTGGACAGGACGGCCGTCGACCCGCGCTCGAGAGCTGAAACGGTTGACAAACCGGGGTCGATTCCGCCGAGTAGCAGTAACGAGATCTGCCGAGCAGAATTTCATCGCGATGATGCAACACACGGAAGCCGCCAGGGACAGGCAGGCCGTTCACACGCACTGGTTGTCCGGCGCGAACGAGCAGGGCAGTGGTGCTCTCCATTCCGTGTCGCTGGTGAAGCACGGCAACGCCCGTCTCGAGAAGAAGAGGAGATTCTCTTTCGGCGGGTAACGGAAGCGCGCTCCAGCTACCGCCAGGTTGTTCGGTCCAGAGAGTGGACATCGTAGGCTCCGACAGAGAGTGTGCCGATTTCGATTCTCGGGTTCTTCTGCGGTGGTCAGGAGGACCGAGAGAGTTGAGAGGCGCTCTACCTCTGTGTACGTGACAGAGATGAATGCATTTCAGGTTCGCGCCAACTCTTGCAAAGCGCTGCGGTGGAGCGTATTGTCAACGCTACACTGGTTCCATCATTCCTGCTTGGGTTGTGACCATGGCTATGCCAGGACGCGGTCCGGTGCGCTGTCCGATCTGTGGAAAAGCAGCACTTCCCTATGAGAGTCGCTGTTTACAGTGCAATTTTCGACTGGCAGATCTGGGATCTCAGGTGGCAGATGGCGGGCCAAAAGTCGCGGAGAAGGTGATCCCACCTCTCCCGAGCACGGGCATTGTGGCAGGAGGTCCCGCCCCCGAGGCAAAGTATGGCGTGGTGGAGACGCCTCCCGAGAACCGGCGCTGTCCGGAGTGCCATGCCCCCCTGGCCGAGCAGGCCGTTCTGTGCATCGATTGTGGCTATGATTTTCGCCTGGGGCAGGTCCGAAGCACCGTTGTCGAACACGAGGAAGCGAGTCCTCGGCGTGGCCCACTCCCTGCTGGTTTTCGTTCTGTGCGGCTCGGGCTCACGTTTCAAAGCGCGCGCATTCTTTTGACGTTGCTGGCTGCCGTTCTCCTGGTGGGAGAGATGATGTATCTCTCGGCAACGCGTGGGGTGGGACCATTCCGTCCACCGCTGTGGTTCACGGTGGTGTTCCTCGGCGGGGTGGGGGCATCTCTGCTGAGCGTGATTCTCGGTCTGGCCGGCTCGATCCTTTGTCTCTGGGTACCCCGCGGTTCGCGCGCACGACTGCCGCTGATCCTGGCCCTGGGCTTTGACGTGGCTGCTCTGGTGTTGGCCGCCCTGTCGGCGCGGGGAGAAGGGATGACCTTGCCCGCGTGGGGAAGTGGACTTTGTTCCTGGGCGCTGTTCCTGATGTTCGTCCATCGCCTTGCCAACGCCATTGATCGTCCCAGCGAAGCCCACGAGGCGCGCATGTTGCTTCTGTACGGACTCTGTCTCTGTCCGCTCCTGGTCCTCCTCGGCACGGCGATCCTGGCGATGACTGATCTGGGCAGCCTCGGCTTTCCGATTGCCGTTCTCCTCGGGTTTGCAGGCGGGTTGTACTTCCGCATCCAGTTGATCACCAACAAACTCCTCGAAAGTCTGCGGGATTCGATCACCTTGCAACTGAACCAGAAGCCAGCTGACCGAGGGGTCTGACGGGAACCACGCAGGAGTGAGGTGGTTATTTCGTCACTGCG
The DNA here is from genome assembly GCA_029777335.1 of Planctomycetota bacterium. Classification (GTDB taxonomy): domain Bacteria; phylum Planctomycetota; class Planctomycetia; order Gemmatales; family Gemmataceae; genus JAKOSN01. Next base: position 77,259 of record JAKOSN010000073.1, on the reverse strand, counting down.
GCCGATCCATTTTGCACAAAGAGAACTTTTTTCTGAGATCGGTGTCACACTCAGGGAGGTGGTGCGTACATGGAGCGGAGAGAGGGAGAGGACAGTGATGACGGCAACCCGGCGACACGAGCGAGGAGTGACGCCCATGATGGTCAAGGCTTACTACGACGGCTATCTGATGGCTCTCGACGGCACAATGCGGGACGCCAACCCGTATCGCGAGGGCGGCAATGAATCCTGTCGGCGCAGCTGGGATGATGGCTGGGAAGACGCCCAGCGAGAAAAGTGGATCAGTGATCGGTGAACAACTCCCCGTCGGTCGCAGACTTGCATTCACCGGGGTGCAATGTCGATAATGGAGGCACAAGTTCTCCCTCGTGGTGCCTCCGAGGAACGGTGCATGGCCGAACCGACTTCCCCCTCTCCGTTCGCTGCGCTTTCGGTCCGTATCCAGCTTGCCAGTCCCGAGCAGATTCGTCAGTGGTCGTGTGGCGAGGTCACGAGCCCCAGCACCATCAGTGAACGGCACCATCGCCCGGAACGCGAGGGGCTGTTCTGTCAGCGCATCTTTGGGCCGGTGCGCGACTGGTGCTGCGCCTGTGTCCATGGCAACGACGAACCACGCTACTGGGGCCCCGAACACGAAGGGCGCGTCTGTCCTGGGTGCCAGGTGCGCATCGCGAGCCGTGCGGTGCGGCGGCTGCGCCTGGGCCACATCGAACTGGCCTATCCCGTTATCCACACCTGGTTTCTGCGTGCCAAACCCTCTCCACTCGCGATCCTTCTCGGCATGAAACGCGCGGATCTCGACCGGATCCTGCGCTTTGAAGCGCATGCCGTGATCAATCCTGCAGGCACTTCTCTGCGTCCCGGCCAGCTCCTGGATGCGGACGGCTATCGCGAGGCACGACTTCGCTATGGAACGGGCTTTCAGGTGGAGATGGGGGCGTGGGCGATCAAGCGCCTCCTGGCGCAGCTCAACCTGGACGCACTGGCCCAGCAACTGCGCGAGCAACTTGCGCGGGACAATCCGTCGGACCTGCTGCGTCGTCTGCGCCTGGTTGAGGAGTTGCGCGCCAGCGGAAATCGTCCGGAATGGATGGTGCTGGAGTGTTTGCCGGTCATCCCTCCCGATCTGCGGCCGATTGTGGTCCTCGATCCGCAAGTGGGCCGAGCAACATCCACCCACGTTTCCAGCGATTTCAACTTTCACTATCAGAAAATCCTGGCCCTGAGCAACAAGATTCGCGACTGGACGCGGATCAAGGCAATCGAGGCGATTCTGCGGCATGAGCGCGTGCGCTTGCAGGAGGCGGTCGATGCACTGCTGGACAATCGCCACGCGGTCACTCCACTGCCCGGGAAGAAAAATCGTCTTTTGCGATCGCTTACCGACTCCATCGCCGGCAAGCAGGGCCTCCTGCGCAAGAATCTGCTGGGGAAGCGTGTGGATTTCTCTGGGCGGGCGGTCATTGTGGTCGATCCCCGTTTGCAGATGCATCAGTGTGGGCTGCCGCGTTGCATTGCCGAGGAACTCTTTCAGCCATTTCTGATCGGGCGGTTGCGACGGTTGTTCGAGGAACGACTGGGGCTGGAAACGCGGCCCGCGCTGCTGCTGGCGACGATGGTGAGCAAACATCGCGATGCCGCTGCGCGCCGCCTGCTGCGTGAAACTCTGCTGGGTGGCAAGAGCGGAGGCACCCCGCACTCAGCGGGCGATTCGGCCCCCCTGCGCGAGGCTCTGACGCTGCTCGATCACCGGGAAGAACTGATTCACGATCTGTTGAAGGAGTTGCTCCAGGATCATCTGGTGTTGCTCAACCGTGCGCCCAGTCTGCACCGAATGAATGTGCAGGCCTTCACCCCGGTGCTGGTCGAGGGGAAGGCGTTGCGTGTGTCACCGCTGGTATGCGAGGGATTCGCGGCAGATTTCGATGGGGATACGATGGCGATCCATCTCCCGCTGTCGGACCAGGCCCGCATCGAAGCAGCGTTGCTGATGCAGCCCGCGCTGAATCTGCTCAGTCCGGCCAACGGACAGCCTCTCACACCGAGTAATGAGATCGTTCTTGGGTGCTACTATCTTACCCTTGGTCCACCGCGGCCGATGCAGGGTGGGGCGCGGGAACCGCTCTTTGCCTGCTTCGAGGAGGTGCGGCAAGCGTACACCCATGGCAAGGTGGGGATCCACACCAGGATTCGAGTGCGGCTTACGCCCGGGAAGATCATGGTGCGCGAAGGGCGGGGAAAGAAGGAACGAGTGCGGGTGCCGGCATGGGATGAGGAGGAACAGCGCCCGGCGCAGTTGGACTGGCTGATCATCAGCGCAGCTGGGGGCTCGTGGTTTGAGGTTGGCGAGGTGGTGACAGCGGCCGACTTCGCCCGCGAATGCCGCTGGTTGGAGGGAAACGGAGAACCGCTGCCTGTGGGGCGTTCCGTGGAGGCGAACGAAACCGCGGGGGACTGGCCCACGGCAGGAGGAGTGGTGCGCACCACCGTGGGACGGGTGCTCTTCAATGAACTCCTGCCGCGCGCGATGCCGTTCTACAACGTGGCGCTCAGTCGGAAGGCATTGGCGGGGGTGATGCGCGACAGTTTCGCGGTCCAGGGGCGCGCCAGGGCTGCCCGATTGCTCGATCAGATCAAGGAACTCGGGCTGGAACATGTCACTCGTAGCGGGCTGAGTTTTCTGCTGGAAGATCTGCGCACGCCGCGCAACAAGGCCAAGGTGCTGGAGGCAACGCGCCGCCAGATTGAAGCGGTGCAGGAGGCGCACCAACGGGGGGAAGTGAGCGAGGCGGAGCGTTATCGTCAGGTGGTGGCTCTGTGGACGCACGCGCAAAAGGAGATTACGGAGCAGTTGCGGGTCGATTTGAAGAACGATGTCAAGGAAGGGCAGCCGTACCTGAATCCGATCTATCTGATGGCACATTCTGGCGCGCGAAGTCGCTGGGAGCAGATCCGGCAACTGGCGGCGTTACGGGGATTGATGGCGCGCCCCTCCGGCGAGCGCCGAACGCTGGAACACTGCATTCAGAGCAGCCTGCGCGAGGGGCTTTCGATGGTCGAGTATTTTCTCTCCGCACATGGGGCGCGCAAGGCGGGCGCCGACAAGGCAGCCTTGCCCGAGTCTGGCTATTTAACGCGCAAGCTGGTCGATGTGGCGCACCATGTGATCGTGACCGAGGAGGACTGCGGCACACTGGCCGGATTGTCCCTTCCGTTGCGTAACAAAAACGAAGGAACGGCGTATCTACTGGGAGAGGAACTACGGGGGCGGTGCCTGGCAGAGGATGTTCTTGATGACAGGGGATTGCCACTGCTGCGTCGCAATGACCTGGTCAACGAGCACGATCTCCCCCTGTTCGAGCGACGTGCCAGCCGTCGTGTGGTGATTCGCAGTCCCCTGGCGTGTCGGGCGCGGCGCGGGATCTGTCAACGATGTTATGGACGCGATCTGAGCACGGGGAGACTGGTGGAACGAGGAACGGCGGTGGGGGTCCTGGCGGCTCAGTCGATCGGGGAACCCGGCACCCAGCTGGCGATGAAGACCAAGCACACCGGGGGTGTGGTGGGCGCGGGGGACATGGTGAGTGGGTTGGAGCGCGTGCTGGAACTCTTCGAGGCGCGTGTCCCACGCAACGCAGCGCTCCTGGCCGGCTGCCGAGGAATCGTGGAGATCCGTCGCAATGACGAGGGAACCTGCATTGTCGGCATCCATCCCCAGCCATCTCAGAAGGTGGGGAGTGCCGTGGTCGTCTGGCAGGGGATCCCCCATGGGGAGGCGCTGCGCGTGCAGGAGGGAGACCTGGTCGAGGTGGGCACGCCATTGACGGAAGGCCCCCTGTCGCTGCATGGCTTGTTGTCGCTGGCCGGACGTGAGGCGGTCGACGACTACCTGCTGCGGGAACTGCAAACGGTCTATCGAGACAATGGAGTGCAGATCGACAACAAGCATTTCGAGATCATCATTGCCCAGATGTTGCGGCGAGTTTGCATTCGGGTTGGAGGGGACACCGGCTGGCTGCCGGGCATGCTGGTTGATCGGTTGGAAGTGGAAAGAGCGAACCAGAGCCTCCAGGAGGGTGTCCAGAATAGGTCGCCTCACAATGCGCCTCCGTTGGCCCAGGGAGAAGCGGTGGTGCTGGGGATCAAGCAAGCGGCTCTTCAGGCGGAGAGCTTTCTGTCGGCTGCCAGCTTCGAGGCGACCGCGCGCGTGCTGGCCGAGGCGGCTCTGGCCGGGCGCGTCGATCCGCTCCTGGGGCTGAAGGAGAATGTGATTCTGGGGCAGTTGATCCCGGCAGGTACAGGATTGCATGGTCGGGGAGAGCCCCTTGAATTCGCGCCCAGGCGGGAATAAACTTTGAGTATCTCAGTTTCCCTTACCCCTCCTCAGGAGAGCACCAGCAGACCGTGAGATCTGGCGGGAGACCGTCCCGTCCACGACCGGAGATGGTCTCGATCCGGCCACCCCGAAGACGTTTCCCGAATTCCTTCTCTGCACCCAGGAGGCGTTCCTTGATCGGCTCACAACTGCTCGTCGCGCCCCGGCATCCTTTCCACACGTTAACTCAAACGATTTGCTTACCGATTCGTTGATCGTTGACCTTGCCGTCCAACCGCGCTGGAACGCTCCCTGGTTGGCGCGACCTGAAGCGCGACCCGAGCGTGTGCGCTTGCGTTCCGGTGCTCGCCCGGAAAAGCTGCACTCGGAGCCAGGGCGCTGGCGCAGGCCCCGAAGCACAGAGGCCCATTTCAAGGTCCGGAGGGTGGCAACCAGAATGACACGCTACGCCGCGATGACTGATGAGGACCTGATGGAAACCTATTACGAAGAAGAAGATGAGGAGGAGGCCAATCAAGCGTTTGCCGAGATCGATCGTCGTTATCGCCCGCGGTTTCTGATGTCGCTGCTGGTTCCTGGGTACAACAAAAGGTTTATCAAGTTGCACAAGATGCTGGGGGTGGAACAGAAGGCAGAGGAACTGGCTGGCGAGGCGCTCTTCAAGGCCGCCGACACCAAGGGGCGTCCCTCGGCGCGCTGGAGCCGGGCTCGCAAACCGCTGCATCCCTGGCTGTTTGGCATTCTGCACAACGTGGCGGTTAGCTATCTGCGGCGCAAACCCTCGCGCATTCGGGCGGATAGTGATCTGCACTCCGGGGATGCCGAGGAGACCGATTCGCCCCTGGCGTTGGCAGCTGATCCGACCCCGTCTGCGGATGAAATCCTGCAGCATCAGGCGCTGCTGGCGGTCCTCCGCACCTGCATGGACGAGCTGCCCGAGGAGCTGCGCCAGGTCTGTGAACTGATCTTTGACAAGGGGCTGAAGCAAACAGAGGTGGCCGCGTTATTGAAGCTGAGCACACCCACGCTCACTCGTCGCAAACAGCTTGCAGTGGAGCAGTTGCGGCACTGCTTGCGTTGCAAGGGGGTCGTTCCTCCCCTGTTGCTGTGAGAGGAGCGTAGCGACCTTCGCCCGTCCGAGCATGCCGGAGAAGCGCGGGGATCCGCGGGCCCGATCTTCGGTGCATGCTCGGATTAGCAATCCAATTCCAGGTTTTTCCTTACACAGAAATTTATCAGCCCCACCTCTCTTTTGGCTCCGCCCATCAGCGGTATGAGCTACAGTTGGGACAAGGTACCACTCTGACGTGGAATCCGCGCCCGACGCCCAGAGGAACTTCTGGTGGCTGGGCGTGCAGGAGGGCAAATGGTACCTTGAGACAGTGCGACGTCAGAGTCGTGAACTGTGCCCACAAGGTTCTCCTCTGCGCGAGAGCATTCGATGCAAGCACCCTCGGAACTTGATATGATGGTTGCCCAACCAGCCCTGGAGCACTACCCTGAAAACGACGCCATTCCCCAGCGAATCCTGATTGATCGCTTTCCGTATCGGATCGGACGGAATCCCCTCTCTGAATTTGTGATTTATTCGCGGCAAGTCTCTGGACACCATGCGGAGATTTTTTGCCAGGGCGGCTCGTTTCGCATCCGCGATCTGAGGAGCACGAACGGAACGTTTGTCAATCGCGTGCGGATTCAGGATGCCCCGCTCCGGAACAATGATATTGTCCACATTGCGCACAAGGAGTTTCGCTTTACCTGCGAGGATAACCTCACCAGCAACCGTTGTACGGAGAGCGCTGAGATCCAGACCGATCCAGTGCGTACGGACTTGCCTCTGAGCGTGATCTATGGCCGCGAAATCCTTGGCGAGATCCTGGAACGGCATCATGTGCGCATCGCCTTTCAGCCGATCATCAATCTCCACACTCAGGAGGTGATCGGGTACGAGGCGCTGGGACGCGGTACGCACAACGAGTTCAGCCCCAACCCTGCGGATCTGTTTCGTCTCGCCGAGAAGTGTGGGCTGGCGCCGCAACTGAGTCGTCTGTTCCGGTTGGTGGCGATCCATGAGACGGCGGGGCTGCCGGGGTTGTACTACTTCTTTCTGAACATCCATCCGTCTGAGATGGAGGACCAGGGTTTCGTGCAGTCGTTGAGCGAGGTGGTGGCGGCCTTCCGCAGTGGGCGGCATCTGGTGGTCGAGGTGCATGAGAATGTGGTCGCCGACACCACGACCATGAAGCGGTTGCGACATCGGCTGGACGAACTGGGGGTAGCGCTGGCCTATGATGATTTTGGAGCGGGGCAATCGCGGCTGGCCGAACTGACCGAGGTTCCGCCAGACTTTATCAAGCTCGATATGAAACTGGTGCGCGGTATTGATCAATCGCCCGCGCGCCAGGATTTGATTGGCGGGCTTGGCACGGTAGCTTCCCGCCTGGGTGTAAAGATCATCGCTGAGGGAGTGGAGACCTGGGCCGAGGCGGAGATGTGTCGTCGCCTGGGGTGCCAGCTGGGGCAAGGGTTTCTCTTCGGTCATCCCAAACCAGCCAATTCCTTCCCGCAAGTGCCTCCGCCCGCTACCCGCCGGGTCGATGTGCGTGCTGTCCTGGCGCGTCTCAAGGAGCGCCAGGCGGAAGACGCCTCCTCCTGATTCCCCTTTGCCGGTGATTTCTCCCCGAGGGTTTTTCCCGACGCGTCTGCTACAATGAACGCGGGGAAAACTCTTGGGGAAATTGCTCGCCATGACCAGGGAATCCGCACGTCTCGCGCTGCCATTGTGGAACGAACGCTACGCCTCGCCGCCCTTACCGATGTCGCGCGCCGAAATGGCCGAGCGCGGCTGGGACGAGGTCGATGTGGTGTTTGTCACCGGCGATGCCTACGTGGATCATCCAAGTTTTGCCATGGCGATTCTGGGGCGCACCCTGGAAGCCGCCGGGTTTCGCGTGGCGATCCTCAGCCAACCAGATTGGCATTCCTGTGAACCCTGGCGTCAGTTCGGTCGGCCCCGGCTGTTCTTCGCGATCAGCGCGGGCAACATGGATTCGATGATCAACCACTACACTGCCAGTCGCAAGGTGCGCAACGACGACGCCTATTCGCCGGGGGGCCGGATTGGCCTGCGCCCCGATCGCGCGACTCTGCCCTATTGCCATCGTGCGCGCGAGGCCTTTTCTGGAGTCCCGATCATTGCGGGGGGCGTGGAGGCCTCGCTCCGGCGTCTGGCTCATTACGATTACTGGAGCGACACCGTTCGCCGCTCGATTCTCCTGGATTGCAAGGCGGACCTGGTGGTCTACGGGATGGGCGAGCATGCCATCGTGGCGGTCGCTCGTGCCCTGGCGGCAGGGAAGAGCGTACGCGAGCTGCGCTCCATGCGGGGAATGGCCTGTCTGCTCGGCGCGAAGGAGAGTGAGCAGCTGCGGGGAAACCCAGGCGAGGCGGTGGTTCTGCCGAGCTACGAGGCGGTGCGCTCGGACCGGATGGCCTTTGTCGAGGCGACGCGGTTAATCCATCTCAACACCAATCCCTTCAATGCCCGCACGCTGGTGCAGTTTCACGAGCGTCAGGCGGTGGTGGTTACCCCGCCCAGTTTGCCGCTGAGCGAACCGGAGATGGATACCGTGTACGATCTGCCGTACACCCGGCGGCCCCATCCGCGCTACCAGGAGCCGATCCCAGCGTATGAGATGATCAAGGATTCGATCACGATCATGCGCGGCTGTTTTGGCGGCTGCACCTTCTGTTCGATCACCGCGCACCAGGGGCGGATTATCCAGTCGCGCTCCCAAGGCTCGATTCTGCGCGAAGTGCAAAAGATGGCGGCCGACCCGGCATTTGCCGGGGTGATCAGTGACATTGGCGGACCGACGGCGAACATGTACCAGATGCGCTGCACGCGGCCCGAGGTGGAGGCGATCTGCAAGCGCCAGTCGTGTGTGCACCCGAGCATCTGCAAGTTGCTGGGCACCGATCATGGTCCGCTGCTGGAGTTGATGCGTCGGGCGCGAACGGAGCCCGGGATTCGCAAGGTGCTGGTTGCCAGCGGAATTCGCATGGATCTGGCGCAACTCTCGCCGGAGTACGTCCGGGAGTTGGCGGAGCATCATGTGGGCGGACATCTGAAGGTGGCGCCCGAGCACACCGATCCGCACGTGCTGGAGCTGATGAAGAAGCCGGCGATCGACAACTTTGGCACGTTTGCGAAGGACTTTCAGAAGGCGTCGCGTCAGGCGGGGAAGCCCAGACAATACCTGGTGCCCTATTTTATCGCCAGCCACCCGGGCTCGGACCTGCACGCGATGATCGACCTGGCGCTCTTCCTGAAGCGCAACGGCTATCGGCCCGATCAGGTGCAGGATTTTATCCCTGCGCCGTTCGACATCGCCACATGTGTTTACTACACGGGAATCGACCCGTTTACAAAAGAGCAGGTGTACGTCGCGAAGGGCTTGCGGGACAGAAAGATGCAGCGGGCCCTGATGCAGTTCTTCAAGCCGGAGAACTATTTCACGGTGCGGGAGGCTCTGGTCCAGGCGGGGCGCCAGGACCTCATCGGGAACGGTTGCGATTGCCTGATTCCAGCAAACCCACCGAAGGAAGCGATCGAGGCGCGGCGGAAGCGGGCGAACCACCAGGCGCGGGGGGAGGAAGTGGAGGGCGATCATTACCACACCCCGTCCAACCCGTCGCGTGGCGAGAAGCCGGGCGAGCGCGGCCTCCAGCAACACGGACAGAAGAAGGGCTACCGGCCCGGCCGAAAGTCGCAGCAACGGCGACCGGGGAAGAAGTAGGTCCATCGAAGCAAGTCGGGCGGCGGCGCACGAAAATTCTCGCGAAATTCTTCCGCGAAATCGGCGGCTCGCCGGATGTCTTCTCGTGACCACCGCTCCGGAGATTGTCATGATCCCGAACGACCCGACGTCCGCCCATACCCCCCAGGAATCCGGCGACTCCTCCGAGGCCGCGTGGGATGCCGGCATGGCCGCCGCCTTCGGCCCGGTCGAAACAGGTTCGTACCAGCCCCCTGCCGATCCGGAAGCGGGAACGATCCTCGCCGGCAAGTACCGCCTCGCGGAACGCATCGGCGAGGGCGGTATGGGCAGCGTCTGGGTCGCCCATCAGTCCGAACCCGTCAAGCGCAAGGTGGCCGTCAAGCTCATCAAAGCCGGCATGGACTCGAAGAGCGTGCTGGCCCGGTTCGAGGCCGAGCGGCAGGCGCTGGCCGTGATGGATCATCCGAACATCGCCAAGGTGCTCGACGGCGGGCTGCACGATGGCCGGCCGTTCTTCGTGATGGAACTCGTCAAAGGTGTGCCGATCACGGAGTACTGCGACGCCTGCAAACTCACGCCCAAGCAGCGGCTGGAGTTGTTCGTCCCCGTGTGCCAGGCGATCCAACATGCCCACCAGAAGGGCATCATCCACCGGGACATCAAACCGTCGAACGTGTTGGTCGCGCTGTATGACGACAAACCGGTGCCGAAGGTGATCGACTTCGGCATCGCCAAGGCGACCGGCGGCACGCTCACCGAGCAGACCATCGAGACGGCGTTCGGCGGCGTGGTCGGCACGCCGCAGTACATGTCCCCGGAGCAGGCCAGCCTGAACAACCTGGACATCGATACGCGAAGTGACGTCTATTCGCTCGGTGTGCTGCTGTACGAACTGCTGACCGGCTCGCCACCATTCTCCCGGAAGGAATTGCAGAAGGCGGGGCTGCTGGAAATCCTGCGGGTGGTGCGGGAGGAGGAACCGCCGCGGCCGAGCACAAAACTGAGCACCGCCGACGCCCTGCCGAGCCTGTCCGCGAGCCGCGGCACCGAGCCGAAGAAGCTGACGGGTCTGCTCCGCAACGAACTCGACTGGATCGTGATGAAGGCGTTGGAGAAGGACCGTGCCCGGCGGTACGAGACGGCCAACGGCTTCGCGGCGGACGTGCTGCGCTATCTGAGCGGCGAGGCGGTGCTGGCTCATCCACCGAGCACGGCATACCGGGTGAAGAAGTTCGTGCGGCGGCACAGGGGGCAGGTGATCGCCGCGAGTCTGGTGCTGTTCGCCTTGCTCGCGGGCATGGCCGGTACGACGTGGGGCCTGGTCGAGGCGCGGAAGCAGGAAGCCGAGGCGAAGCGGCAGGAAGGGCTGGCCCGCGACGAGGCTCAGGCCAAGGAGCAGGCCCGCGCCGCGGAAGCGGCACAGCGTCACGCCGCGGAGCAGGCGGCGACGGCCGAGAAAGCGGCCCACGAGCAGGCGCAGAAGCGGCTCCAGCAGATCGAGAAGGGGAACGACATCATCACCTCGATCTTCACCGACCTGGACATCCGCAAGGTGAAGCAGGGGACTGAGCCGCTGGAGGCAGTGCTGGCGAAGCGGCTGGTGAGGGCGGCGGAGCAACTGGAGGGGGAATCGGTCGGCGACCCGCTGGCGGTGGCCCAACTGCAGAATCGCCTCGGTAGGTCGCTCATCAGCCTGGGCTACCCGCGGGAGGCGATCGGACTGTTCGCCAAGGCCCGCCAGACCTTCACCAGACTACACGGGGCCGAGCACCCCGACACGCTCGCCAGCATGATCAACCTCGCCGCAGCCTACCAGGACGCCGGGAAGCTGGACCAGGCCCTGCCGCTCTTCGAGGAAACCCTGAAGGTCACGAAGGCGAAGCTGGGGTCCGAGCACCCCAGCACGCTCACCAGCATGAACAACCTCGCCGGGGCCTACCAGGACGCCGGGAAGCTCGACCAGGCCCTGCCGCTCTTCGAGGAAACCCTGAAGCTGGCGAAGGCGAAGCTGGGGGCCGAGCACCCCGACACGCTCACCAGCATGAACAACCTCGCCATGGCTTACCGGGACGCCAGGAAGCTGGACCAGGCCCTGCCGCTCTTCGAGGAAACCCTGAAGCTCCGGAAGGCGAAGCTGGGGGCCGAGCACCCCGACACGCTCACCAGCATGAACAACCTCGCCATGGCTTACCGGGACGCCAGGAAGCTGGACCTGGTCCTGCCGCTCTTCGAGGAAACCCTGAAGCTCCGGAAGACGAAGCTGGGGGCCGAGCACCCCAACACGCTCGCCAGCATGAACAACCTCGCCATGGCCTACCAGGCCGCCGGGAAGCTGGACAAGGCCCTGCCGATCCTCGAGGAAACCGTGAAGCTCATGAAGGCGAAGCTGGGGGCCGAGCACCCCGACACGCTCACCAGCATGAACAACCTCGCGGCGAGCTACTGGCGGATAAAGCGGTTGGACAAGTCTATCCCGTTGTTCGAAGAGGTGTTACCGCTTCGGGAGAAGAAACTCGGTCGAGGCCACCCAGACACGCTGATGACGGTGGCCAACCTGGGAGTGAACTACAAGGACGCCGGGCGGGTGACGGAGGCGCTCCCGCTTCTGGAGGAGGCGTACCGGGCGTCCAAGAAGTACCCCGCCATCTCCTGGGTCGGCGTGCAATTGCTCGACGGCTACGCGAAGGCCGGCAAGCATGCCGAAGCCCGGAAATTGATAGACGAGCTGCTCGCCGACGTCCGCAAGAAACTGCCGAAGGAGAGCCCGCAACTGGCCGGGATGATGGCCGTGTTCGGACAGACGCTGCTGGATATGAAAGGGTACGCCGAGGCCGAGCCGCTGCTCCGCGAGTGCCTGGCGATCCGCGAGAAGACCCAGCCGGATGCGTGGAATACGTTCAACACGCAGTCGCGGCTCGGCGGGGCGCTGCTGGGCCAGAAGAAGTACGCCGACGCCGAGCCGCTACTGCTCAAGGGCTACGAGGGGATGAAGGCCCGCGAGAAGACCATCCCGCCGCAGGGCAACACCCGCATCCCCGAAGCCCTCGACCGGTTGATCGAACTGTACACGGCTACGGACAGGCCGGATGAGGCGAAGAAGTACCGCGAATTGCGAGCGAAATACCCGGCGGCAAAGGATGTGGCCCCGATGCCGAAGGAGAAGAAGTGACGCCCCCCGACGCCACTTGCTGGACGCTGATCCACGCCGCGGCCGCCGGCGATCAGCCCGCGCGCGACCGGTTCGCACGCCTCTATCAACCGATCGCTCGCGGGTACCTCGTCAGCCGGTGGCAGCGGTCGCCGCTATTGTCCAAGCTCGATGACGCCGTGCAGGATGTGTTCGTCGAATGCTTCAAGGCCAACGGCGTATTGGACAAGGTCGTACAGTCGCAGCCGGAGGGGTTCCGGGCGTTCTTCCATGGAGTGCTGCGGAACATCGCCCGGCGGCACGAAGAGAAGCATCGGCCTGCCATCCCGATTCAAGACGATCACCCCGCAGAGGACACCAGCCTGTCTCGCGCCTTCGACAAAGCATGGGCAAGGACTCTTTTGAAGGAAGCCGCCCGCGTGCAGGCCGAAAACGCGGCAAAGTCCGGCGAACGGGCCGTACGGCGCGTCGAGTTGTTGCGGCTTCGCTTTCAGGAGGGAATGCCGATCCGCGACATCGCGGCGAAGTGGAATGAGGACGCCGCGAAACTGCACCACGAGTTCGCGACCGCCCGCGACGAGTTCCGATCCGCACTGCGACGAGTCCTGGCCTTCCAGATGCCGACGGCCACGGAAACTCAACTCGAATCCGCGTGTCGGGACGTACTGAATCTCTTGAAATGAAACGGCCAAGCGCCGGGCCTTCTGTGTAAAGTGCACTTTGTACGCATCACCCCCGCATCGCCACATGTGTTTACTACACGGGAATCGACCCGTTTACAAAAGAGCAGGTGTACGTCGCGAAGGGCTTGCGAGACAGAAAGATGCAGCGGGCGCTCATGCAGTTTTTCAAGCCGGAGAACTATTTCACGGTGCGGGAGGCGCTGATCCAGGCGGGGCGACAGGATCTGATCGGGAACGGTTGCGACTGTCTGATTCCAGCGCAGCCGCCGAGGGAGGCGAGCGCGGCGCGGAGGCGGCGGGTGAAGGAACCGGACCATTACCCTGCGGTGCCGAACCCAGCGAAGGGAGGCAGTCGGCGAACGAGGGCTGTCTGGTAAGGGGGATCGACCGGGGCGAAAGACGCGCGCGGCCAGGAAAAGAAACGCAAGCGAAAGGGATTGTAACGCCCGTACCCGGTTCTCGGCCGTCCACCCAGGGAGACGCCTCCGACTCGTCCGAAACTTGCCCGGCCCAGCAAAGTCACGACGACCTCCGAGTTGAGCGTTTCCTCTTCATCTGCTCCTTGACCGCGAGCCGTGCCAACACGTGGTCAACGCCCTTGCGCGCTTGGATCAGCCAAATCGGGTCGTTGGTCATGACGAACTGGTAATTCCCCGCCAAGAGCATGGCCTGGATCTCAAAAGCAGCCTGCGCCACCTCCGCTTGTGGATCGATCTCGCCGAGGGCCTGCGCGTCCAGGATACACTGTCGGAGCAAGGACTGCCACTGGCCAAGGATCTGGACGACTCGATCTCGCGCCGGACCGGGGCGCGTGTCAAGTTCCGAGGCAACCGCCGCAAAGAAACAACCGCCCGGAAAAACCTTGCGCTCCAGGTGGGAAATGAACGCAGCAGCGAGGGCCCCGAGCCGTTCTGTTCCCGCCTGCGCCTGCGCGGCAGGTTGAAGGACTTCACGGTCGAAAATCGCGGCGGCCGTTTCGATCGTCGCCAGCTCCAGTTCTTCCTTGGATTTGAAGTGCGCGTAGAGGCCGCTCTTGCTCATTCCCACTTCGGCAGCCAGGTCGCCGATCGACAGGCCGTCCAGCCCCTTCGTGGTGGCCAGCTTCGCCGCGGTGAGCAAGATGGTGGCGCGGCTGGCCTGGCCTTTGGATGGATGGTGATCGTCGGCGGAGGGGGTGTCAGCTTTTTTGGTTGAATCGGTGTTCATGACTTGACAATAGCACGATCGGTCGTAATAATCAAGCGTAGATGGAAAAACGAACGGTCGTGCTTTACGTCTCTCCTGGATGCCCAGGAGTGCCTTCTGCTCACCGACCCCGGTCTCTGGGTCGCCCGCCCATCGTTCGCTGGGGCGGATCACCCCTTCACCACCCGAGGTCGGCCTGGGTTCGACCAGCCATCAGGCAAACCTTGAAGTCTGTCGTGCCTGCCCGATGTTCGAGTGGGCCGACTGCCTGGAGCGTTCCCGACTTTCCCAGCGCCCGGTGCCGGGCGGCCGGAGTTGCTGCGCCCCCATCCTAACCAACGGAGATCTGTCATGGTCCGGCGTTTACTACTTCTTAGCTACGGGGTCCTGTGCTACGCCCTGTCACTGGCGACGTTTCTCTACGCCGTCGGGTTCATTGGCGGATTCCTCACGCCTACGCAACTGGACGACCCCGCGCAGGGGTCGCTCACGGCTGCCCTAGCGATCAACGGCGGACTGGTCGGACTCTTCGCGCTCCAGCATAGCGGAATGGCCCGGCGCGGGTTCAAGCGCTGGTTGACTCGGTTTGTTCCCGAGGCGGCGGAGCGGAGTACCTACGTGCTTCTGTCGAGCGTCGCACTCCTCTTGTTGTTCTGGCAATGGCAGCCGCTTGGGGGGATCGTCTGGCAGGTGCAGGGCGAGGCAGCGCGAGCAGCCGTCTTCGCGGTGTACGCCCTCGGCTGGATCGTTGTGCTGGCCACCACCTTCCTCATCAACCACTTCGACCTGTTCGGCCTGCGGCAGGTGTGGCTCGCGTTCCGCGGAATCCCCTACACGCCACTCAAATTCGCCACCCCGGGGCCATACCGGCTGGTGCGCCATCCGCTCTACATCGGCTGGTTCACCGTGTTCTGGGCTGCCCCGACCATGACAGCCGCCCATCTTCTGTTCGCGGTTGGGACCACAGCATATATCCTGGCAGCGATCCGCTGGGAGGAGCGGGACCTGATTGCCGCCCACCCGGAGTACGCCTCTTACCGCAGACAGGTGCCAATGCTTCTGCCCCGGTTGCAAGCCAAATCAGACCCTTCCGTATCAGGGAACGGCCTCCGGCCAGCCGCTGGGAAGACGAGATTCACCTCAGCAGGATCTTCGGCCACCGACTCGCCCCGATGACGAGCAAGGTGCGGATGGCAGAATGGCTCGGAGTCGGCGTGCGGCCATGCGTGCCGCAAGAAATGCTCCTTCTCTCAGGCGGGGGACCGAGGACGTTCTCGTTCATCCCGCCTGGCTCGTTCCTGATGGCCGATCGCGCCTGCCGGGGACCGGTCGCGGGTGTTCCCTGGTGGCTGGCCTCTTGGGTTGAATGGTGGGTTCAGGCAAAGTGACCTGACGTTCGACAGCGCGAATGTGCCACACAGGGATCGAGCCGTTCTGCAAACAAGAGGATCCCATCGCCCGGCAGATGAGCGATTCGTGGTTGTGATGACTGGCTTTCCGCTCAGACGCAGAGGGAAGCGCTTGGCGAGGCGGCGTGAACATGATAGGCAAATACTCCAGAGCATCTTGATCGTCGTGAACCTGTCGTTGCTGGCGGACCAACTTCCTCTCCTTCGTTCGAGGATGAACCATGAACAAGCGCATCCTGGCTCTGGTTGGGTGTGCCCTCCTCACGAGCCTCACAGCGTCGGCCCTGGAACAGCCGGACAACAAGAAGAAGGACGACAAATCAGAGAAGCACGCCCCGACCATCAAGGAGGTTTACCAGAAGCACTTTCTCATCGGCACGGCGGGGGATTTGCCCGGCAACTACTCTCGGGAGGAACTGGATCTCGTCAAGGCGAACTTTAACATCGTCACCCCGGAAAACTGCATGAAACCGGGCCCGATTCATCCCAGGGAGGACGCCTGGAGATTCGAGCGGGCCGATGCATTGGTGAAATGGTGCACCGACAACCATATTGCTATTCACGGCCATACCCTCGTGTGGCACTCCCAGACGAACGACTGGTTCTTCCGCGACGGCGAGAAGGCCGCGGTCACTCAGCGCCTGAAGGAGCACATCACCACCCTGGTCGGGCGCTACAAGGGGAAAATCCAGGGCTGGGATGTGGTCAACGAAGCGATCAACGACGGCGGGAACGCCAGGACAGCCAAAACGGAAAACCTTCGCAATTCTCCGTGGCTGAAAACCCTGGGCCCGGACTTCATTCCCCTTGCGTTCAAGTTCGCTCATGAGGCGGATCCAAAAGCCAAGCTCTATTACAACGATTACAACATTGAGGCCGGCGCCAAGCACGAGAGTTCGCTCGTCCTGCTCAAACGCCTGATCAAGAACGGGGTGCCGATTCACGGCGTGGGCATTCAGGGCCACTGGAGCACGTCTCATGTCCCCTATGAGGCCATTGACAGGGCGATCAGCGACTATGCCGCGCTCGGGCTGAAAGTCAGTATCACGGAACTGGACGTGACAATTCGTGGCGCCTCGGGAGGCCAGTTTGGCCGTGGCAGGGGCCAGGGCACCCCTCCTTCAGCGCAGGATCTCAAGGCTCAGGCCGATGCCTATGCGCGGTTGTTCGCCATCTTCATCAAACACAAGGACGTGGTGGAACGTGTCACGTTCTGGGGCCTCAACGACCGCCGCACCTGGCGCGTGGGTCAGCATCCACTGCTCTTCGATGCCAACAATCAGCGGAAACCAGCTTATGGGGCAATCGTGGAAGCGCTCCAGCATCCGCGCCCTGGCTCGGGAGCACCACGATAAAGGGTCACGCACCTCGGCAAGGGAGGGAGGCGTCAAGGTGACGGATCCCGAAACGCCCCCCTCTTCCGACGCGTGACCCAGCCCGCCAGGGGGACGCCGGCCAGGATGGTCGCCAGGCTAAGCACGGCCTGGGGCCGCTTCTCCCTGTCAATTACCTGCTGGATCACGGTCCAGGCGACCAACCCGATGTAGAGCAGCGGCGGGAGCGGATAGAGTGGCAGGCGATACGGACTGGGCACCGGCCGTCGGCGGAGAGGAAAGACGCTGGCCACGACCATGGCGGAGACAACCGCCAGTCCGACCGAGGTGTAATCGAGCAGTTGCAGGAACGTCCCGGACCAGACGAGAACGATCGCCGTCAGCCCCTGGGCGACGGTGGCGCGAACGGGAACTTCACGGGTGGTGTGCAGACGCCCGGCGAAGGTGGGGAATACGCCGTCCTGGGCCATGGCGAACGTTACGCGCGGCCCGGTCAGGATGTAGGCGCTCACCGACGCCACCAGGCTCAGTCCCACCAGGATGGCGAAAGCGTTTGCCGCCGTTCGTCCGAATAGCTGCGCGACCGCCAGTTCCGCCACCTTCTCCACCTCGGGATCCATCGGCGAGCGAGCGGTCATCGCCGCCGGGTCGAGGGCATACACATAGGTCAGATTCACGAGCAGATACAACACCACAACACTGAGTGTCCCCCAGATCAGGGCCCGCGGAAGGAGGCGGGAAGGATCGCGGATTTCACCCGCGAGGTACGCCGCTCCATTCCATCCCGAGTAGGCATAGCTCACATAGATCAGCCCCGTGGCCAGAGCCGGCCATTGAGTCGCGGTCGGCCACGAGGAACCCACCGCCAGATGTCTCCAGTCGCCGTTCCCGAACGCGATCCCACCCACCCCCAGACCAACGAGTAACACGATTTTGAACGACGTCACCAGCGCTTGAAAGCGTGCGCTCTCCCGGTGGCCGAGGCAGTGCAGGAAGGTTACCAGCCCGATCAGAAGAGAGGCCTCAATCGGGACGGCGGAGCGGGCTGCCCACGGTGGGAGGATGCTCGCCAGCCGGTCGGCAAACGGGGCGGTCAGATAGGCCAGCGCCAGATGAGCGACCACTGCCGTGGGGCCGGCGAAACCAACCACGAACGTGGCCCACCCGGCAACAACGCCGGCTCCCGGACCGAATCCCTCGCGGACGAAGACGTAGTCTCCGCCCGCCTGCGGCAAGGCAGTGGCCACCTCCGCGATGGTGATCGCCCCGGCCAGGGCCATGACCCCACCCAACAACCACAGGGCGAGCAGCGCAGCTGGGTTGCCCGTGGCCTGAAGAGTGTATCCCGAGGTAGTGAGGATGCCCGCGCCGATCATGCTCGCGAGCACAACGAAATGGCCAGTCCAGTAGCCGAACCGGCGCGGTGGCAAGAGAGGATCAGACATCGCGGGGTGGTGGTTCCGTTCCGTGAGAAGGAGAGAGCCGCAGGGGTTCTTCGGCTAGTTCTGCTTCGGTTGCGGTTTTTTCGGCTCGTCCTGAGGCCGAGTGAAGATGATCAGGTAGTTGTCCTTGAGAATGTCCTTCACCTCGGCCGTCTTCTTGAACCCGGCGGCACCGATCTCCTTTTCCACCACTTCCTTCCCGGCGCGCACATGGTTCAGGGTCCACGCCGAACTCTTCCCCTCAATCCGCTGGAAATCGACCACGATCAGACGCCCCCCCGGCTTGATCGACCGATACAACGACGCCAGGGTGCGATTGGGAAACTCGAAGTGGTGGTACGTATCACACACGAAGGCCACGTCCACGGATTTCGCCGGCAGATCCACTCGATCCTCGCTGCACAGCACGGGGGTGACATTTTTCAGCCGGGCCTCGCGGCAGGTCTTCTGAATGTGCTCCAGGAACTTGGCGGCGATGTCCACGGCATACACCTGGCCGTCGTCGCCCACCTGTCTGGCAAACAGGCGAGTGAACAGACCCGTGCCGGCCCCAACGTCCGCTACCACCATCCCCGGCTTCAGCCCGCACGCCGCCACGATCTTCTCCCGGTGGAGGAAGACTTCGCGACTCTCTCCCTCGAACGTTTTCTGGAACCTCGCCACATCCGGGTTCTTGAAGGGGTCGTTGATCCCCGGCTTAACGCTCTTCTCCTGCGCCAGGGCCGGAAGGCTGAAACCGACAATGAACACGACGAGCAGAGTGCGGCGAATCATGCAGACCTCCGGAGAAACAAGATCATGACCCGAGACTCGACAGGGAGCGAAGTCTCGTGGATTCGATGGCGTGGGACGCTACGCCGCGACAGTGACCAACTTCCTGTGTGAGCTTATTCCTGCGCCGAGGTTCCGTCCATTGCCGCCCCGAAGCAACCGGGACCACAGCGTTCCTGCATGGTGAACCCTCCCATGAACCCGGCCACAAGCCGCGCCTTTTCAGGACCTGTCCAGATGTATGCAGTTCATTCATGCCTTTATGGGGTTCCGCCTCCTGAGTATGCGTCAGATTGCTTCACTTGCTCGGTATCGATGAAGACATCGACCAGCTGGCCGACCAGGATCTTCTTTTCCTGGACCAGACGGGTGTTCGGATCGACCGCGTAAATCAACTGCACCACGCGGGTGTCGACGCGCTCGGTATTTGCTCCGGTCAGCGAGGTCTTGGGAACGACGTATGGCTCCAGTCGCACGAAGGACAGAGGGATTGCCTCCTGCTGGGCATCCCCGCGGATCCTGGCGCGTGCCGGTGCATGTAATTTGAGACGTGGCAGGTCCTCCTCGTCCACGTTCACGCGGACGTGGAGCGGTTGGAGATTGCCCATCAGGATCAGGGATTGCCCGCCAAAGGTCGACACATATTCACCCGGGCGGATATTTACTTGCAGGATCGTGCCGTCGAGCGGCGCACGGATTTGCAGCAACGCCAGGGTTGTCTTCGCCTGTTCGACCTGGGCGCGGGCCTGTTCGACGGTCGCGGCGGCGATGGCTTTGTCCGGCTCCCACGCCCCAGCCTTGAGCAGTGCCAGGTTGGCCTTGGCCTGGGCGAGCTGGGCGCGGGCCGACTGACGCGCTTGCTGGCGGGTCACAAAGTCCTCGCGCGCCATGGCCCCTGTCCCAAACAGTTTCCAACCGCGCTGGTAGAGATCCTCCTGCTCATGAAGGTTGGCCTCGGCAATCTCGACCTGAGCCGCGCTCACTGGAATTTCCTCCGGTCGAGGTTGGAGTTTCAGCCGGCGGAGTTGCTCCTCGGCCACCAGCAGCGCTGCCTGACGGACCTTCAGGTCGGCCTCGGTCTGGCGCTTGTCCAGCTCGAACAGGAGATCGCCGGCCTTCACGGTCTGACCGATCCGGACGCACACCCTGGTAACGGCACCCGCCAGCTGGGATCCAATCGCGATGTTGCCAGTGCCGCTGGCCTCGGTGGACGGTTCGATCATGCCAAGTCCCGCCACTGTTTTGCCGAACGGGGTCACGGGCGGGGGCACGGGGGGCGGTGTGTCCAACTCCGGCCGCTGGGTGTGGAGCGCGTGTGCCACGGCGAAGACCAGCAAAGCTACCGCCAGCAGAGGAAGAATGTATTTGTGGATCATGATTCGTTTCTCAGGCCGGGGCCAACGGATCGTGCGTGAACGAGCGTTCCCCCCGCTTGGACGATGCCACCCGGCCATCCTCCAAGGTGATGATCCGGTCACCAAAGCCGAACACGCGCGCATCGTGGGTCACCACCACGGCCACCCGGTCCGGTTGGAGCGCCATCTGGCGAATCAACTCCATGATTGCGTGTCCGGTGCGGGCATCGACGGCCGAGGTGGGTTCATCGGCGACGAGCAATCGGGGTTGATGAACCAGCGCCCGGGCAATTGCCACGCGCTGCTGTTGCCCGCCGGACAGCTGCGACGGGAAGGACTGGGTGCGGTCGCCGAGTTCCACGGCATGCAGGATCTCGGTAGCAAGGGTAGTCGCTGTTGCCCTGGAAGAGCCATTGATTATCAGGGGGACAGCAACGTTCTCTGCGACCGTCAGAAAGGGCAGCAGGTTGAATTGTTGAAACACAAAGCCGACGTTCCTCGCCCGGAAATCGGCTTTCGCGGGTTTCGACAGCCGTTGCAGGTTCACCCCCAGGACAGAGAAGTCTCCACTCGTCGCGTCGAGAGTGCCAGCCAGAATGGAAATCAAGGTGGTCTTGCCGCACCCGCTCGGACCGACCAGGAGCGTCAATTCGCCCGGGGCAATCTCCACATCTACCCCGCGTAGGGCTCGCACCCGTGATTCACCACTGCCGTAATCCTTCACCAGGTTTCGGCAAGTGACACCTTTCCTGGTTGGAGTGGTAGGGTTCATGATCCCCCCTGGAAGACGACTGCCGGCTCCAGGACGAGCACGCGACGAATACTCAGCAAGCTGGCCAACAGCACAATGACGATCATGGCGGCCCCCGACAGAGCCAGCACCTGCCACGGCAAGAAGAAGGCCAGGAGCGGCATCGCACGCTGCGAGAAGATGCCGAATACCGTCGCAAGTCCCACCCCCACCCCGTAGCCGATTCCGCCAACGACCATTCCCTGGATCAGGATCATGGCGATGAGTCGGCGATCGCGCATCCCCATCGCCTTGAGAGTGCCAAAGTGCTTGAGATTCTCCACGGTGAACAGGTAGAAGGTCTGTCCGGCAATCGCCGTCCCCACCAGGAAGGCCAGCACCACCGTGGTGCCAAAGTTGACCGGGATCCCTGTGTGGCGCAGGTAATACTGCATGGTAAGGTCGAGGAATTCCTGCTTGGTCAGCGCCTTGAGCCCGGTCTGCGCCTCGATGCGGCGGGCCACTTGCTCGGGCGGCAACCCCGGTTGAGCTTTGGTCAGCACAAACGGTGTTAGCCGGCCAGTCGGTGGTGGGGGGACGAACAGCGTGGCCTGGCTGAAGCGGGTATAGATGATCGGCAAAGTCATGAACGTCTGGGAGGCCCGGTAGACTCCCACAACGACCGCTCGACGCTGGTTCATTTCAATGACCTTCCCAGTGCTCAGAGGTTCACTGGGCCACATCTGGTGGAAGCCCGCCTCATCGACCAGGATGGCATCGGGAATTTGGAGGTCGCCGATCGAGCCGAGCAGCATGTGCGTCGGCGCCCCCGCCAGGGTGGCGTCGTCCAGCCCCATCAAGATCACGGCCTGGTAGGTCCCGTCGGCGAGTTGGGCTTGCCCCTGCCCGCGATACAGATTGACCGCCCAGGCCACGCCGGGAACGCTGCGGACGCGGAAGACGCTGTCGTCGGAGATGGCCTTCGCATCATCGAGGTAGCGAACGCCCGTGTTCATCACCCAGATGTCGGCTCCGTGGGTGTCGCGGATCTGGCTGGTGGTGCGCAACATCACCCCACAAAAGACAGCGCTTTGTTCAGCGATCAGAAAGCAGGCGAAGCTTACGCCGAAGACGATGGCGAAGTATTTACTTTTGTCCCCCATCAGCATCTTCAACGCGATCCAGTTCACGGCATCCCCCTTCCTCCCGAGGATTCCAGCCAGGGTGTCCTGGCTGGAAGGCGGTGCGCCTTCTCGGAGGAGAATCACCGAGAAGCTAGAGTAGCAAGTTGCGAGCCAAACAGGGAACAAGCAGCCAGTCCTCATTGAAGGGTTTCCCATGACGAAAACAAATTGTGCTCCGGCCTGGTTTCGATCTCCTCCGGACGGGGTAGGGCGGTTCTTTCTGGCGTGAAGGTGTGCGGATCTTGCAGCAGGGCAGACGGAAACGCCCATGAGAAGGACGAACTTCTCGGACGGAGTTGGGGGACCGAGGAGTTCGGGCAAGAGCGGTTTGGCGAAACAATCGCCTGGGTGAGGCTGCACAGCGAGAGGGCATTGCACGTCCGCACTGGTCGGGTTGGTCTGTCGTCACCGGTTCCTGGTTCGACCAGTGTATAAACAAATGTTTATGTGTTGAGATTCGCCAGTGGCACCATCCCTGGACGAGAGGGGAGAGTGTTCTGCCGCGAACAGGAGCGGTTCATCGCCTGGGAGATCGCCAAACAGATTCTTCCGTTGACGTTGGCTCTCGGTGAGGTAAGATGGCCGAAGTTAATGCGTATACATATTGTTTGCCTGTCACCAGTGATCATGAACCACAGTAGCGAACTGCCGCGTCTCCTCCGTGCCGCATACTTCGGCATGCACCGCGTCTCGGACGCGCACTTTTCCCGGTATGGAGTGACTGCTGATCAGTTTGTCTTGCTCGCGTGTTTGGCGGAACAGGATGCGATCATGCAGCAAGAACTGGCTCGCCGTGCTTCGTCGGATCCCAGCACGATTCGGGCCATGTTGGTGCTCCTCGAAGGTCGTGGCCTGGTGGCCCGCACGCGACATCCCGAAGACAATCGGGCGCGCCTCGTCACCCTTACCGCCAAGGGACGACGCCTGTTCGAGCGATTCTGGAAGACGAGTGAGCCGATTCGCCAGCAGATGCTGGCGGGCTTTTCCGAAGAGGAGGCGCGGGGGTTGATCGATGGCCTGCGGCGTCTGATCGACAACCTGGCTGTGGCAAAGGCACGTCTCAGCGAGCGACCCAAACCGGCGGGGGGCAGTGGTGCTCAACGCGGTAACTAGCTGGTTGGTTTTGTGGAAGTGGAGGACACCATGCGACCTGGACTCATGCCAGTAGCCTGGGCGGTGATGCTGGCGTTCAACTGCGCCGGTGTACACGGCCAGGACAGGACGGACAAGCAAGATCCCCCTCAAGGCTTTCCCGCGCCGCCCCGGGGCTTTGACGTCCGGCGCGACGGTATCGACCGCGGCAAGTTGGAGACAGTGGAGTACGAATCCAAGACGGTGGGGGTGAAGCGCAAGGCACAGGTCTATACACCCCCGGGATACTCCAGGGAGAAGAAGTATCCGGTCCTCTATCTACTCCACGGGATTGGCGGCGACCAGTACGAGTGGACACGCGGCGGGGCTGCCAATGTGATCCTCGACAACCTGTACGCGGACAAGAAGGCAGTGCCCATGATTGTTGTCCTGCCCAACGGCCGGGCGGCCAAGGATGTGACGGCACGGGACCCATTTCCCAAGCAAGGGCCGGCATTCGCTGTGTTTGAGAAGGATCTGCTCAACGACCTTATTCCTTACATCGAGAAAAATTACTCCGTGAAGGCCGACCGCGAGGCGCGTGCCCTTGCCGGGCTGTCGATGGGTGGGGGGCAGTCGCTCAATTTCGGGTTGAACAACCTCGATACCTTCGCCTGGGTTGGCGGATTCTCCTCGGCCCCGAACACCAGGCCTCCCGCCACTCTCATCAAGGATCACGCGGCGGCCGCCAGCAAACTACGGTTGCTCTACGTTGCTTGCGGCGACAGAGACGGGCTCTTTCGGATTTCCCAGGGCGTCCATAACATGCTCGTCGAGAAAAAAGTGCCGCACGTCTACCGCGTGATCCCCGGCGGACAGCACGATTTCAAGGTGTGGAAGAGCGACCTGTACAACTTCGCTCCCTTGCTGTTTCGTGACCCGGACCAGAAGAAAAAGACACCGGATCAGGAAAAGGACGAGGGGCAGCCGGCATCGACCAACATTAACAACTCCCCCTACCCACGCATTCACTCCGACTTGCGAATCACGTTGCGTTTCCGAGCGCCTGAGGCCAGGAAAGTCCAGGTCGTGGGCAATTTTGGACTGGGTAAGGGAGGACCGTGGGAGATGGAGCGTGGCGAAGGCGGGATCTGGACGGTGACCACCCCGCCGGTTATTCCTGGCTTCCATTACTACAAACTGTCGGTGGATGGGGCAGAGGTGAACGATCCCGCGAGCGACTCCTTCTTCGGCACGGGGAGGCCGACGAGTGGAATTGAAATCCCCGAAAAAGGAGTGGATTTTTATCACTGCAAGGAGGTGCCTCATGGGGAAGTCCGCTCGCGCTGGTACAGGTCCAAGGTGACAGGGCAAACGCGTCATGTCATGGTGTACACCCCGCCCGACTATGACAGCGACTCCAGGAAGCGCTATCCCGTCCTTTACCTGCAACATGGGGGCGGCGAGGATGAAACGGGTTGGAGCCGTCAGGGGCACATGAACTTCATCCTGGATAACCTGATTGCCGCCGGCAAAGCCCGACCGATGATCGTGGTGATGGAGAAGGGCTACGCCACCCGAGCGGGGGAACGGGCCGCGCCAGGAGGTCGGGGGCGGGGCGACGGTGGTGCCTTTGAGGACGTGGTCATCAAGGACTTGATCCCCATGATCGACGCAACGTACCGCACCAACCCCAACCGGACGCACCGTGCCATCGCAGGGTTGTCCATGGGGGCTGGTCAAGCCTTGCGAATTGGTCTGGCCCACCTGGATACTTTTTCGGCCGTCGGCGCGTTCAGCGGAGTGGGGAGGACCGATCCGAAGACAGCGTACAACGGAGTGTTCGCCGATCCGCAAGCCTTTGATCAGAAAGTGCGCCTCCTTTACCTCCACGCGGGCACTGTCAGCCTCGATGCTGGAATTCACAAGAGCGCAGAAGACCTTTACAAAGCACTCCAGGAAATGGGTATCAAGAACGTGGTCTTTCGCGATGCCAAGGGGTTTGCGCACGAATGGCAGACCTGGCGTTATGCTCTGCATGATTTTGTTCCGCGATTGTTTCAGTAAAGAGCGGGCACCTCTAACGCATACCACCGACGAGGACGCTCCTCCCAGGCAGGAGGTTGGGACCTACAGACCCGCTCCAGGTGGGAAAGCCTCAACGAGGAGCGTTGGTTTACTGACAATGGTCCGACACCACTGAGAATGTTCGCGAGCGCGGTCGACCGTGTGGCCGCTGCTCCTTTTTTGTCCGTTTCAAGACACCATTGCTCTCACGGAAGGTGTGTGGTAGCCGAGCGCGACGTGCCGATGTTGCGCAGGTCACCTCCCCATTCAACCCCTCCACGCCGCTCTCAGCTCGGCGAGGTCGCACCCTACACCGTCGACCTCGCCCTGGAGCTGTTCAGCAAACCGGAAGTCCACATCCCGCAGTTTGTGCGTCAAAATGCCAATCCACCGTCGTTGTCTGGTATTTTCTTGCGGGCGCGTGGCGTTTCGATAGAATCAGGCGGTCTTGCACCATTTCGGTGTGGCGATCTCGGTCCAGGGCCGAGCGGTGGCTGAGCCGCAACAGTTGCCGAGGTGCCATCTCTTCAACCTGTTCGGGAAGGGAATCATGTTCGAGAATCCGTTCACACGGTACGTTGCGCGGCTAACCGTGGTCCTTTTCGGTGTGCTGCTGTCGTGCACCTCCTCCTTCGGCCAGGGTCCCAGGGGAGGAGGCAAGCTGCCGGATTTCATTCCTGCCGACTACGATGACTATCAGCACATGCTCACCAGACTGGGCATCAAAAAGATGCGGCCTGGACGCAGCGGGGGTGGGAGAGACACCTCCAGTGAGGCGACCGCCAACCGCTTCAAGGACAGCTTGCCAGACCTCATGACCTTCAAGAATGGCGACAAGGTGAAGTCTGCCGACCAGTGGTCCAAACGCCGCGCCGAAATTGTCGAGGACTTTGAGCGCGAGGTCTACGGACGGATTCCGAAAAAGGTTCCCAGGGTGAAGTGGGAGGTGACGAAAACCACTGAGGGCAAGAGCGGTGGGATTGCGACGATCACCCGAACGCTGGTCGGCAACGTCGACAACAGCGCCTTTCCCAAGATCAAGGTCGCCATTCAGGCCAGTTACACCGTCCCCAAGGATGCCTCGGGCCCCGTGCCGATCATCATTCAGTTCGACTTCGGGTTTGGGTCCAGTCGAGGTGGACCAAACTCCTGGACCCAGCAGGCGCTCAACAAGGGCTGGGGATATGGGACGATCAGCCCCAACAGCATCCAGGGAGACAATAGCCGGCTTCGCGAAGGGATTATTGGTCTGACCAACAAGGGACAGCCGCGCAGCCCCGAGGACTGGGGAGCGTTGCGCGCCTGGGCCTGGGGCCTGGGTCGGCTCATTGATTATTTTGAAGGGACCAGGGAGTCGGGAGTTGATCCGAAGAAGGTGTGCATTACCGGCGTATCGCGTTACGGCAAGGCGGCCCTGGTCGCCACTGCCTTCGATACGCGGATTGCGGCGGGGTTCGTCGCCTCATCCGGCGCAGGGGGCGCCAAGTTGTTTCGACGCGATTTTGGCGAGCTTCTGGAAAACCTGGCCGGCCGTGGGGAGTACCACTGGATGGCCGGCAACTTCCTGAAATATGCCGCTGAAGACTCGACCTTCGGCAAGAAAACGGCGGCTGACCTCCCCGTCGATCAACATGAATTGATTGCTCTGTGCGCTCCCCGCCTGTGCCTGATCAGCTACGGCATTCCGGAGAAGGGCGATCCCAACTGGGTCGATGCCCACGGCAGTTTCATGGCCGCGGTGCTGGCAGGTCCCGTGTATCGCCTCCTGGGTAAGAAGGACCTCGGTACGCCCGGCAACTACCTGACCGACAAGATGCCCGCGGTCGATACCCTCCTCGGCGGTGAACTGGCCTGGAGGCAACATAGTGGGGGTCATACCAACACCCCCAATTTCCCGACCTTTTTTGAATGGGCTGGCAAGTATATCTCGACGCCTGAAGCGACGAAGAAGAAGTGACCGAATTGAGAAGGCAAGCTCTCCAGGGGTATGACCACGGATCGTCCAACTTGCCTTCCTACCCCACCCACGCGTGGGCCTTCTGCGCCGCCACGAATGTTCCTTCAGCGTGGTTCTGCTTTGCGCTCCAGGGGAGGGTAGACCGCGTGGCCCGAGACGTTGACCGGGAAGCGATACAGGGTCTTGCCCGCGGTCACATAGAGTGTTTTGCGCCCCGATCCACCGAACGCCACGTTGGTGATGAGATCTTCTGGAATGGGGATGCGTCCGAGCAGCTTGCCTTTGGGGGAGATCACATAAACCCCCGCGGGGACGTCGAGCGATTCTCCGGGGTTGCCACGTGGTTTGTTGATACCCGCTGCCACCCAGAGATTGCCGTTCCGATCGACACGCATGCCATCGCCGCCACGCCCCTTCCCAAAGTCGTAGACCACGCGCTGTCTGGACAGTGAACCGTCGGCACCAAGATCGAACGCCCAGATCTTGCGGTTGCCCCCTTCCTGCTGATGACTGTCGACCACGTACAGAATCCTGTCGTCTGGTGAGATGGCGATGCCGTTGGGTCGCTGGATTTCCTTCTGCGTCAGCAGCCGTTTCACCTTCCCGTTAGGGTCAATGCGATAGACTCCCTCGACGTCCATCTCCAGATCGGTCCGATCAGCGCCATAGCGCGGATCGGTGAACCAGATGCGTCCCTTGGCATCCACGCAGCAATCGTTGGGGCTGTTGTAACGTTTGCCCTCGTAGCGCTCGGTCAGTACGGTCACCTTGCCGGTTTTCATATCGGTGCGGACGACGCGACGGCGACCTGGGCCTTGCTCGCTCCCTTCACAACTGATCAGTCGCCCCTGAGCATCGAAGTAATTGCCATTGGTGCGGCCACTATCGGAACGGAACGTGGTGATCACTCCTTTCGGGTCCCTCTTCAGGATGCGATTGCCGGCGATGTCGCTGAAAAACACATTGCCCTCGGCATCGACCGCCGGCCCTTCCAGAAAGCAAACCACCGCGGCGGAGGCAGGGACCGTGTCCTTGGCGACCAACCCCTCGGGTAGCGGGGTTTTCGAGAGATCCTGAGCACTCCCCACGCTCCACGCTGGTGCGAACAGCAGGGCCAGGGGGAGGAGGGTTCGGAAACAAACGCGCCCGTTCTCAACCATGACCATTCTCCCGATTGCTCTGTGGGGGCAACCTCTCGAACTCTGCCCGGAACGAAACTCAGTCATTCCAGATGAGAAGTTCGGAAACTCCGCTTCGTGCCTTCCCCGCGTGTGTGAAGACCACCCGAACCTTGCTTGCCTTGACCGGATCGAACCGCACCTCGTTGAACTCACTTCCTGTCGGTTTTTCCGGGGATTTGCGGGCGTTCTTCACCGGCTGCCATGCTTTCCCCTCCCAGTATTCGATGTCGTAACGGCTGGGGGGCTGCACACCCCCGCGATCGTCGTAGATGGCGAGTTCGATGCGCGTAAACGTCTTCTCCGCGCCGAAGTCCACTTCGAGCCAGTCCGATTCGTGAGGGGATTCGTAGCTGGTCCAGCGATTGGTGGGCGTGGGGAGGAAATTGGTCTTCCCATCGATGGCCAGCGCAGGTTTGCCTCCAAATCGATCTGCATAGGAGGCACTGGCCTTTGGGAAGGGTCGATCCCCCGGATTGTAGGCGAGGTTCCCCGTCGGGTGAGGAGGAGTATCGAGTGGCAACCGAGCGTCGCCCCACACCTCGAACTCGGTCATCCCGGTCTTGCCCCGCGTGGCATGCTGGAAGACCGCACGCACCCTGGTTGTCGTCAGGGTGGGGAAACGGATGACATTGGCGCGTCGCCCCGTTGGTTTCTCCGGGGTAGGGATCGCTCCTGGGATCGCTTTCCACTCCTTGCCGTCCCAGTAATCGAGCTGCACTTTTGTTGGCGGAACAACGCCCCTGTTGTCCTCAAGGAAGTACAGCTTGGCTGTGTGAACCGTCCGTTTGGTGCCGAAATCAACGACGACCGAATCGCTGGCATGGGGAGAACCCTCGCAGGTCCAGCGGTTGGGCGGGTCGCGATGATACCAGTAGTTGCCGTCGGTCAGCTTCGCAATCGAGGTTCGTGGATGCGCATACGTGGCGGAGATTCGAGGGAAATAGGTGCCGTCGTTGTTCACGGCAAAGTTGACGGGAGTGCTCGCGGGCAGAGGCGCCTGTGCCCGCGCAGAGAGTTTGGCTTTGAGCGGGGCGAGCGTTGGAGAAGCAGCGATTTCCTTCCCATCCGCGTAGAGTTTCAAACCCTTCCCACGCTTGTAGCGGGTGCCGTCGCGGTCCCAGAGGACACTGAGGAGGTGTCCGCGATAGGGTACGCTATCGAGAGCAAAGTACGCCCAGTCCTCGGGAGCCAGGGGTTTTACTTCCAGGGTGTCGTCGTCGCGCGGACAGATGCCGACGAGTCCCGTGATGACGAGATCGTTGAAGGACGAGTGGAAGTAATGTTCGCTGTGGTTATACCCGTCGTGGCCCTCGAACGAGCCGGTATCCGGGTGGCACGCCTCGGCCAGGTAGGGTTTGCCGTTCTTTCGGTGCGTCTTTGCGAAGGTGGTCAGCAACTTCACGTATTCGGTTTTGGTGATCGTATTCTGCTCGTAACCCTGGAGGAGGTTCGCCAGCGCCTTGAGCGTTTGGCTGGTGGCGTACGGCCACGACTGTCCGCTCCACCAGCAGCAGGTTTTCTTGAGCAGAAACATCGGATCCTTGCGCTCCACCGTGGTCGGGCCAAAGGGGGCGGCGAAGCCATCTCTGTCCATCAATTTCTTCCACGCCACCTCGTAGCCTTTCCCGCTGTCCGGCAGCGAGAATTGCCAGGGGACATAGCCAATCAACTCACGGCCGTATTCGCTCCCTGCGTAGCGGCCGGTTTGATGGGTGAGTGACAGTGCCTTGACCTTGAAGCCGTCGGCCTCCTCGTCCCGCTGGGACAGGGGGAAGAAGAAGTGTCGTTTGGGATCCCAGAGTTTCTTCTGGAGGTTCTCCTTGAGCTGGGCTGCCTTCACGCGATAGACGTCGGCGGTCGCCTTCTCGCCCGCCAGCTCGGCGACGCGCGCAATCGCCAGGGCGTCGGCCCACAGGTAGGCGTTGAGCGTTGGTCGGTAACCCGGTGCCCCGCGCAGGATGTCTTTGGTTTGCCGGCTGTTGATGTTGAATTCCATCCCGTCGTCGTGCCCGGTTTGCCAGAACAGTCCTACCTCCGGGACGAAATGGCGCACCTCCCAGCCGTGGTAGTTTTTCTTGAGGTCAG
Organism: Planctomycetota bacterium; assembly: GCA_029777335.1. Classification (GTDB taxonomy): domain Bacteria; phylum Planctomycetota; class Planctomycetia; order Gemmatales; family Gemmataceae; genus JAKOSN01. The sequence goes on along the minus strand of JAKOSN010000073.1, from coordinate 46,540 downwards.
GAAGGAGATCGATCAGGAAGGCGTCGTTGGGATGGACACGATGGACCGCCCACACTCCATCCGCAAGCCAGGTGCTGTAGTTGCGTGGCTGCGCGCCGGGAGTGCGAAACCAGTAGCGGGCGTAGTCGCGCGCGTAGCGAGGAGTGCGCAACCAGCGGGCCTCGTAGAGTTGGTGCCCTGCCGGACACGAAATAGCTCCGTAGGCCCCGGACCAGAACGGCCGATCGATGAACTCGGTGAAGGAATAGCCGCTGTTCGGCGAGCCGTAGGTGAGGTGCTTGGTCAGCAACTCCCAGCGATAGTAGTAGGTGGTCTGGAGATCGGCATCCGGGCACTCAAAGAACGGGATATTCGCCTTGTACCAGTCCCAATCCTTGTTGTCCCAGAATGTCTCGTGGTCGAGGAGCGGTTGCGGGGCGAGCAACGGTTCGGCCGCGTCGGTCGGGATCGTGAGGCTGCAAACCGCCAGTACGGCGAGGAGGGAGCGTACCAATCGCATGAGAGCTCCAGTATTGCCAGTTGTGAGTGCAGAACGCGGCGTGGCACGCCTCCTGGAATTTCGGCCAAGGGGACGTTAACTCCTGGTCGCGGGGATTGGAGCGGTCCACGTTTGCGGGGTCCACGTTCCGGTCTCCCAGGCGTTGTTGGTCTGGTACTCGCGGACAATCAGCCTGTCGGGGTGGATTTCAAAGTAGAAGAAGGCTTGCTGCGAGCCGCCGAAGTGACTGCTGTTGTCGACGTTGAACGTGGGGATCCCCGTTTTCGAAGGTTTGGCGGAGCCGTCCCAGCGGAAGACGTTTCGGGCGTGGGTGTGGCCGTAGAGAATTGCCGCGATGTTGTACCCCTTCAGGGCGTCGTGGAAGCCCTTCACGTCCGCCGGGTCCCACTCCATCCCCTCTGCCTTCTTCTCCTCGATCGGCAGCGGTTTCGCATAGCGGAGCATATCGACATGATGGGTGAGAACGACTGGTTTACCCGATGTGCCAACCTTCTCCTTCAGATCGCGCACCAGGAAATCGAGGCTGCCAAGCGGACCATAGCGGCGTTTGCGAGTTACGCTCGCCACCTGGCCGACAACGATGCCGAGATTGACGAAGTGAACTCCGCCCCAATCCCACGAGTAGTGAACCCCGTTCTGGGAGGTGCGCGTGACCCCCGGGCGTGTCTTGTTGCGTGCAATGATCTTCTTGACCACCAGGCCGTCGCCCCGTGGGCTATCGTGGTTGCCATGAACCTCGTAAACCGGCACCTTCAGTCGGCCGTCCTTCCCCGTGAGGCCGTAGGCGTCGGTGAATGCTGCCCATTCGGTTTCCTGCATCTTCACATTGGCCTTGTCTCCGGTATCGATGCAGTCGCCGGCGTGGATGACCCCGCGAGGTGCGAGCACCGTTCCTCCGCCCGCTTCCCTGGGAATCGCTGTACCGGGGAGTTTATTGAGCCAATCAACCAGCCGTGCGGTCACGGTCGCGGATCGCTTGTTGAGTTTGGTGGGGTTCTCCTTGTCGGCAAGAAAATGGGTATCTCCGACGAGAAAGAACGCGACTGGCTCGTCCCTGGGCTGCGGCTTCTCGGCGCGAAGGGTGCAGGGGAGAGAAACGGCGGCCGCAGCAGTGGCAACGAACTCGCGGCGGGAGAGGAGATGGCGTGGCATGGACAATCCTCTGTGTGGCCTGGTGATCTGGATGGTTTAGCGCTTCTCAGCGGGGGAGGTTTTCTTCTGGCTCTTTGCGGGCGGAGTTTCCCAGACATACTGCATCAGTTCGTAGATCGCGGGTTCTGCCTCTTTCAACTCGGCGCGGTTGAAGGGGAAAAAGTCATTCACACCGAAGTAGCTCTCCGTCATCTCGGCGAAAAACTCCTTGTGGTCGGTCAACGCATAGTGCTTGACGCGCCGGCCATCGTACAGGAGAGCCTTTTCACCACGCCCGCTTTTTTTGTATTTCTCGTACGCTTCTCTGATCCGCGGTTCCTCGAAACCAAGCACCTGATCGTGATAGGCGTGGGCCAACTCGTGCAAGATCACCCACGGTTGCTCCCGAATGTTGCGCACGGTGGCCACCTCCGCGGCCCGAGGGAGGTGGACGCATCGGGCCAGGTCTGGGGAATAGCCGTTCGCCTTGAGCCAGCCCGCATCGGGGTGATACTGCATGGGGCCGAGATCCCCGTGGGTCAGATCCAGCACAATGGTCACCGCCTGGAGTTTCTTGACCTTGTCCGCCGGCACCACCGCCTTGATATCCTGGAGTTTCGCTTCAAGGAACCGAAGGGCGCGGGTGCCCACTTCGTCATTGGGAGCCTTCAGCAAGCGGTCGTCCACACGAATGGTCCAACCTTCAAGAGTTTTGACAGTGTGCGACGTCGGTTTGGCGGGCTCGGCCTTTCTTTTTGGTGGTTCGGGGCGTTTGGGTAGCTGCGTGACGAGTTTGAGCATCCCCTTGCCAAGGGCGTCGCCAACAAGGAAGTAAGTCTCGGCGTTACCAAACTCGTGATGCCCGTGCCCCGGGTTTGGAGACTCCTGCGCAGCGCGGACAAAATCGTGGGTGGGAACAAATAACACGTTCCCTCGGAACTCGGGTCGGGTGGTGGCAGCTGCCTGCGCCTTGCGCAGGGTCGCCCACTCCCCCGGCGCATCGACCCACGGGCCGGTCAACTCGCCGACCACCACCGGGAGGTTCGGGGCCTTGAGATCCTTGCGCACATCCTTGATCAGGTTGACCAGGTTCTGCTCGTACTCCGGAATGGCGTGTTTGGGATCCACCCCGTCGTTCCACCCCTGATACCACACAAAGCCGGCGAGTTGGTAACCCTGGCCAGCGTACCCTGGGAAGTCAGTCTTCAGGTTCGCCAGCGCCTCACGAACCTCGGCGAGCATCTTCGTGTAGTAGGGGCCAACCACGCCCCCGGAACTGGGGGGACGGAAGTCTCGATAGAGACTCTTGCCACCCCAGGCGGTTTTGATCAGGAGAACCTGCTCGGTGAAGTGATCACCCACGACGTGACCAAACTGCAATTCCGGGCCGAAGTGATGGGTGCCTCCATACACTGCAAAGCCGATGGTGAGTGGACCGGCGAGCAGCGGTCGCTTCTCCCGCTGGTAACGCACCCAGACGTCTTCGCGAATGGTCCACTTGCCCTTGTCGGTTACCAGATGCTTGACGAGCGGGGCCCTGGCGGGATCTTTCAGAAGAGCCTTGAGAGTCCCCTTGCCGTTGTTGTAATCCTTGCCTTCAAGGTCCGCGACGGCTTGCCCTTCCATGTTGGACTGGCCGGCGAGAATGAACACCTTCACTGGTTTTGGCGGATCGGCGGCCTGGACCGTCGTGAAACTAAACAGGAGGGTGCACGGGAGCAGGACCCAGGGAGTGCGCGTGATCATGGTTCTATCTTTGGCCATTGTGTGGATAACTTTCGCGATCGGACCAGTCGCTGGATCACTTCTCCTGGAGAGTGAGTCCAGTGCGGTTCGCCGCGACTCGCTCCTGAACGTTCATCCTGGGCGTCATCGTATGAATCACGCCAGCGCTTGACTTTCGCACCAGTGAAGAAATGCCAAACAAGCGACTTCCCCTGGTCGACGCGAACCCTGCGCGAAATACCATGCCGCCCCAGCAAATGAGGCTACTCCCCGCAGTGAACCGTTGCAACGAATCTTCCCACAGAATGTTGCAGCGAGAGAAAAGGGGAGAAGTTGAAACCAGGATTGTTCCAGAAGACAGGGCGTGCATGCTGGAAGCGCGCCGAAACAGGCGTTGCTCCCGACGCGCTTCCACGCGTGCCTGTCCACGGAGTAATCGTTACCGAACAATACGGAGCTTAGGCATCTCTTTTGCCAATTGTGCCACCCGTTCTTTTGTCACCTTGGTTCCACTCAGGCTCACGAGGTTGAGCGTTGGAATGTCTTTCAACGCGCTCAATCCGGCATCCGTGATCGGTGTTCGAGTCAGGATCAATGTGCTCAGTTGCTTGAATTCTTTCAGTTCCTTCAGCCCCGTGTCCGTCACGGCGGTGTTGCCGAGGTCCAGAGTTCGGAGTTGCGTGAACACCTTCAATTCCTTCAACCCGGCATCGGTCACTTTCGCTCTGTTCAGAGACACCGTGTAAACGGTGGCGGCATCACTCGGACGATTTCCACCGACTCCCTGTGCCATGTCCAGGGTGTGGAGCAGACCGATCTCTGCCATGTTATGCAGGGTTTCATCGGTCAACACGGAGGGAGAAAGCTGCACATGATTCAGCATCTTGAGACCGTTGAGGTTCTTCAAACCGGCGGGTGTCACTCTGGTGTTGCGAAGATCGAGCGTGGTGAGTTGTTTGAAAACTTTCAGTTCCTTCAATGCTGCATCGGTCACTTTCGCACCAGCCAGCGAGAATGAATGCACCTCGGCGTCGTTCGTGGGGCGTTTTCCAGGGACTCCGCTTGCCCGATCGAGCGCGTGCAATAGACCGATCTCGGCGAGGGAGTGCAGACCCTCGTCGGTCAAGGCCGAATCTGGAGGAAAGATCGAGGTGAGATGCTTGAGAGCTTTGAGTTCCTTCAATCCTTCAGCCGTCACCGCTGTTTGGAAAAAGTAGAGCGTGGTGAGTTGTTGAAGATCACTTAATTCTTTTAGTCCAGCATCTGTGATCTTTGTTTCCGCGACATCCAGCGAGGTGAGCTGTTTGAGGTGATTAAGTTCCTTCATCCCCGCGTCCGTGATCTGGTTTCGGCCCAGCCCCAGTATGGTGAGCTGTTTGAAATCCCTTAGCTCCCTGATTCCTGCGTCCGTCACTTTCGTACCGCTGAGGTAGAGTGTGCTGAGATGTTCAAGATCCTTCAATTCCTTGAGGCCGGAATCGGTGACCTTCGTGTTGGTCAGACTGAGTGAGGAGAGGTGTTTCATCTCCTTCACCTCTTTCAGCCCGGCATCCGTTATCTTGGTGCTCGTTAGATTGAGCGTGGTTAACTGCGGGATTGCTTTCAATTCTTTTAGTGCTGCATCCGTGATCCTGGTCCCAAAGAGACCCAGCGTTTTGAGCTTGCTGAGAGTTTTTAGTTCCTTCATTCCTTCGTCCGTCACTGGCGTGACATGGAGATGGAGCGTGGTGAGTTCAGGGAGATTGCGCAGTTCCTTCAGGCCCTCGTCGGTCACGCGTGCGTTGCCGAGGTGGAGCCAGGTGAGTTGAGGGAAGTTGTGCAACTCTTTCATGACGGCGTCTGTCGCTCTGGCACCGTTGAGAATCACTTGGGTGACAGGTTTCCCTGGTTTCTTCCCATCGCGGATGACCATGCCGCCGATCTTCTGGATCGCCATGACCGCCGTCTCTTCATCGGCGCGCAAGCCGAGAGCCGTGATCGACCACACCAAAAGAACCACCAAGCCGTGTCGCATGATTCCGTCTCCTGGAGAGAAGCGCCCCCGGCGGCGCTGGTTCCGTCATGCTATCCGAACGGAGTCCGTCACGCCATCAGTGATCCTTCCCCTACCGGGGTGTCTTGAACGGGGTGGTTGGGGATGTCGCGGTTAATTCAACCGCTCGCTCGCACAGTTCACACTCCATCGCGACTGTCCCCATTGTGAAAGTGGGAAAGTGCGCACCTCCTTAATACCCAGAAATTCTGTGAGGTGCAAAAGAAACCCTCTCGCTCAACGTGACCCCTCGATCTGGAAGAGGGGCTTTAAATCGATCCAGGAGGGACCTCCTATCTCCTTTGTTACCAGGCCATGTCCACGTGAGGGTGCCGCTTGTAGTCTACCTCAGCGAATCGTGCGGCGAGAGCCGTGCCCAGTTCGTCCTGAACCTCCGGCGCGTTCTCGGCCAGGTGGAGGTGCATGTCCCGCGAGAAGTAGGGGGATTCCAGCAAGGCGCGGGCGCCCACGGGTGTCAATCCGACTGCATTTAGACCCAGGAATCCAAGTCGGCGTACGTTCGGACATCTGGCGAGCGCGGTCACTCCCTCGTCGCCGATCGCTGTGTCGGACAGATGCAGACAGGTCAGGCGCGGCAACCAGGGGGCCGATGTCAGCAAGCGGCCCCCTTCGGGACCGAACGGGTTGCGGTCCAGGCGCAGTGTCAAGAGGCTGTCCAGTTCCTCCGACGTAACCAGAGCCGAGAGCCCTTCCCTACTGAGACCGACTCCCTGGAGCGAAAGGTCGAGCAGCGCTCCCAGGAATCGGGCGTTCAACAGGTCAATCACTCCTTCGTCGCCCAGGCCCGTGAAGCACGCCAGCAGTTTCCGGAGCGTGTTAGGCAACCGGCTGTCTGCCAGGATCTGTCCTCCTTCGGGGCCAAGGTAGGAGTAACTCAATCTCAACTCCTCCAATCGCTCCAGCTCTGGACGAGACAGAAGCGCTCGCCCGACCTCAGGGGTCATCGGGTTCCTCCCAATATCCAGTTGGACCAGGTGAGGCTCGGTTGGGGGGGCACTCGTGTCGAGGAGCGTACCTGTACCTATCCGATTCCGGTAGAGGTTTAAGCCTCGCAAAACCGGGAGATTCGGCGAGGTAAGCAACCGCCAGGCCCCGGCAGAGCCGATCTGATTGTCCATGAGATACAAATGACCGAGGTGCTGACAAGGGTGCGCTGTCAGGGCAGCGATCGCCGCATCTCCGATCTGGGAATCGCTGACCCACAGCGAACGGAGCTCGGGAAACTGGAAGGGTTCCAGTAGCTGCAACAGTCCAGCGTCGCTTAGTGTGGGGGATCCGAGCGAGAGACTGCGCAAGGCTACAGGCCGCGGAGCGTTCGATCTCGCTCTGGTCCCCTGGGAGAACACCAGTCCGCGCAGGGTCAATTCGCGAAGCCGAGGGAACCACTTTGAGCGTAGCAGTGCTGACAGGCTGGAAGGGTGCAGTTCGCTATGATCGAGATCGAGCCTCCACAGGGCCGGCCACCGGGCTTTTGCCAGAATCGACCCAACGTTGCCGAGCTGGGTTCCCGGCAGCCACAACTCTTCGAGTAGCGGCGCCTCCGCTCTGGCCAGGGCGCGCAATCCATCCCTTCCGATCGCGTTCTCCCTCAACCAGAGGCTCCGCAGCTGGGCCATCAAGGGACTGCGAGCCAACGCAGCAACCCCCATTCCAGTGACTCCCGCGCGGGTCAACTCCAGCATCTCCAGGCGCGGAAAACGAGCAGCGGCCTCGGCGAGGGCCAGGAGCCCCTCGTCCCCCATCGTGAGATTGAACAATTGAAGCGATCTCAACTGGCTCAAATGAGGCGACGTCACGATGGCCTGGATCGCCGCGTGGCCCAGTTCCGGGGGTGCATGCAGCGACAACCATGAACAAGAACGGAACGCTGCGGTGGAGCCCAGTAAAGCAACGTCGTCTGGTTCCTTCACACGAAGGAACGCGCTGGTGATGGGGAAAACGCGCATCAGTTCGTCCGCATCCCGAGCGAACCGGGAGAAGTCCGCGTTGACCGAACTGGGCAGGCCACGGACAAAGTGCAGATCGGACCAGCACCAGCTTTGCAGATGTGCCGGAAGGTAACTCGCGAGACGCTGTCGCCAGGACTCACTGTGTAACCGTTCCAGTTCCTGTTCACGGTCGAAGAGGGCTTCCCGCCGGGAATCTTGTTCGTCCTTGATTTTGGAGAATTCCACTGCCGTGCGGATATATTCGGCCTGGAGTGCCTCACCCTGTTCGTCGAGCCAGTCCGCGTAGACCAGGCGGACTCCGTCGTCCTCGGGCGCCGCACAAATTGCAGCCAGGAAGTCGCGTTCAGTCATTCGGACATATCCTCTTTTGGTGACAGAACAAGTCAGACTCGAACACCTCTCCTGAGTGATTTGACCCCCTTGAGTCTCGCTCTGTCCACTCTGACACTACTCGGGATGACTCTCAAGCTCCAGGACCTTGCTCAAACCTGGGCACACGCGGGGCGGCACGAGTCCTTTCGCTCGAAGGACTTCAACCTCGGATGGGAGGGTGTGAGAGCCCCTCTGTTCCAACCGGGACACAAAGTGCAGAAGCACCCTTTCCAGGACTGGGTCTGGCCGGCGGAGGTTCACAGTACAACGGAGTTGGTTCGACATACCGACCAGGGGCTGCGAATGGATCACGTATGTTGAGGTGGAGGATTAACCCTGTTGCTGACGACTGGCGGTCACATCCCCAAGAAGTGATCCTCGGATATACTGAATTGGTTGTCGAACGGCGATCCTGTGGACATGCCTGTCCTCCGCGGGCATTAGAACTGTTTACTCTGCAGGATGTGCACAGCGTCTCGCGGTTGCACTGGTCTGACCAACCAGGAGAAAGAGAGCGAAGCGGGCGGGGCGTAGCGAACGGTCTCCTGGCGCTTCCCTGCCGGAGCACACACAGTTGTCGCCCCCTGGAACAAGAAGAGAGGCCATGAGTTCCGTGCAGATGCACACCGTTACCCCCGAGCAGGACAACCTTACCCTTGCCGCCCTGCTCCGGCAACTCTTGCCGGGGCAGTCGTGGAGTCAGGTGCGCCGGACCGTTGAAACTCGGCAAATCAAGATTGGCGCAGATCTCTGCCTGGACCCCAGCCGTCGGGTTCACCAGGGAGAGACGATCGTGCTCCTGGCGCGGCCGGCTCCACGCCCACGCACGGACGAAACCGTTGTGGTCCGCCATCTCGACGAGCATGTGGTGGTCGTCGAAAAGCCCAGCGGAATCTGTACGGTGCGCCATCCGCTCGAACGCGATTGGACCTCGCGGCGCAAGGCGCTCTCGCCCACGCTGGAGGATCTGGTGCCGCCCCTGATTCGCCGTCAGGAGGGAAAGTTGATCAAGGGCCCCTTGCCGCGTCTGCGCGTCGTGCATCGGCTGGACAAGGAGACAAGTGGTCTGGTGGTCTTTGCCCGCACCGTACCCGCTGAACGCGGCCTCGGCAAGCAGTTTCATGCGCACACCGTCATCCGGTGTTACCTGGCCCTGGTCCCCGGTCGGATTCCAAGCCAGACCATTGCGACACGCCTGGTACGCGACCGGGGCGATGGGCGCCGAGGCAGCACCGAGAGCGAACAGGAGGGGAAGGAAGCAATCACCCACGTCGATGTGGTCGAGGACTTGCCTGGTTACACACTTCTGAGGTGTCGTCTGGAAACAGGGCGCACCCATCAGATTCGCATTCATCTCGCGGAACTGGGACACCCCGTGTGTGGGGAAAAGGTCTACAATCGCGATCCGCAAGGGGAAATTCTCGCCGACGAAAGTGGAGCTCCGCGGCTGGCGCTGCATGCGGCCGAACTCGGCTTCGCGCATCCGGTGACGGGAGCCACGCTGCACTGGACGATGCCCTTGCCTGACGATCTGGCAACCTTTCTGCAACAGCTGCGCGCTGGCGAAGGAACCCGGCAATGACGATCGAAATCAAGTGGACCGACGAGCATCCCGAGACAGGGGAGCGCCGCTTTCTCTGTGCTGAGAAATGGGGTGGAGAGTGGCGTTTCAAGTGGAAGATGCAGCGCCGCGGGGAGTGGACCCGGGGACTTAACCCGACGCGAGCGATGTGGGAATACGTCCTCGACAGTCTCAAACGGCGCTATCGTCGCCGTGAGGGAGTCAGTGATGAGGATGTCAACCAGGTCGAACGAATCCTGCGGGAATGGCGTGCGGTTCCCACCGACGAGGAAGAGTAACCCTGGGAGCGATAAACAAGATCCCTTGAGGGCACCGAGGTGATGCAGACATCGTGAAAACCACCGGGTCGAGGAGTTGTGCCGGTGTCTTCCCGATGATTGCATCACCTCGTGTCGACAGACGTCTCCGGATGAACTCAGTGATATCCAGATGTCACTGAAGATTGGCCGGGGCAGGGAATTGCTTGCACAATTCTCGTACCTGCCCCCGGACGCGTTGCAGCAGCGCCTTGTCGTCCGGGTTGGTCAGCACGTCGGCGATCCAGCTGCCGATCGCGTGCATTTCCGACTCGCACATGCCGCGCGTGGTCAGAGCCGGGGTGCCAATGCGAATCCCCGACGGGTCGAGCGGAGAGCGTTGCTCGAAGGGGATGGTGTTGCGATTGACGGTGATCCCCGCTTCGTCGAGGGCCTTCTCGGCGATCTTGCCGCTCAATCCGCGGGCATTGACATCGACCAGCAGAAGATGATTGTCGGTCCCCCCGCTCACCAGTCGGAAACTGCGCCGCGTAAGCTCATGAGCGACGGTGCGCGCGTTGGCGACAATCTGGGCAGCATACGCCTTGAAATGCGGCTGGAGCGCTTCGCCAAACGCGAGGGCCTTGGCGGCGATCACATGCATCAGCGGTCCCCCCTGCATGCCTGGGAAGACCGCCTGGTTGACCTTGGCCGCCCAGTCTTTTTTGCACAGGATAAAGCCACTGCGCGGCCCGCGCAAGGTCTTGTGCGCTGTGGAGGTGACAAAGTCCGCCCAGGGCACCGGGTTCATGTGTTGATCGCCCGCCACCAGTCCGGCGATGTGGGCCATGTCGACCATGAAGAGAGCCTTGGTTTCCCGAGCGATCTCGGCAAAGCGCACAAAATCGATCTCACGAGGGTAGGCACTTGCTCCGGCCACGATTAATTTCGGCCGATGTTCCCGTGCCAGTTGCGCCACCTGGTCAAAGTCGATCGTTTCGGTCTCGCGCTGGACGCCGTAGTGCACCACCTTGTAGAGTTTTCCGCTAAAATTCAGATGCATCCCGTGGGTGAGATGGCCTCCGTGCGAGAGATTCATGGCGAGCATGGTGTCGCCCGGTTCCAGGCAGGCGAAGTAGACCGCCATGTTGGCCTGCGCCCCGGCGTGCGGTTGTACGTTGGCGTGCTCGGCGCCAAAGAGTTGTTTCCCCCGCTCAATCGCCAGGCGCTCAACGGTATCAACGTGTTCACAGCCCCCGTAGTAGCGCCGGCCGGGATATCCCTCGGCGTACTTGTTGGTCAGCACACTGCCGGTGGCGGCCAGCACGGCGGGGCTGGTGTAGTTCTCCGAGGCGATCATCTCCAGCCCATCCTGTTGCCGGAGGCGTTCGGCATCAATGGCTTGCCATACTTCCGGATCTTGCTCGCGAATTGACCCCATGGTGAATCTCCCTGGTTTCAGAAGCCGATGCCAAACTCGCGCAATTGCTGCAAAAGGGTGCCAGGCTTGTAAACGATGCCGCGCCAGCCCAGCTGCTGGGCCCCCTGGACGTTGGCGGGGAGATCGTCGATAAAAAGGATCTGTTCAGGAGGACAGTTGGACCGCCGCAAGGCGTGCTCGTAGATGGCGGCGTGAGGTTTGCGTGCGCCCACCTCGTGGGATAGTATCAGGTGGTCAAAGTGGCGGAGCGGTTCGGCAAACTGCTGCAAAAACCGTCGCGCGTGCAACTCGTTGGTGTTACTCAACAGGAAGAGGCGAAAGCGTCGGGCCGCCTCGGGTAACTGGGTGATCACTTCCTTGTTGAACCAGAAGATGTTCGCATACTTCTCGGCCATCGCTTCCAGCGAGCAGGCGATGCCGCATTCGTGCTGAGCGGCGCGCAAGAATTCCTCGCTGCTCACCTCCCCCACCTCGTAAGCCTCGGCAAGCGGTCCGGTGTGTAACACCTGATGCAGCTGTTCAGGGGACACGCGGGCATGGGGCGCCAACGCCTCGACGGCACGACCGTGGCTGAAGAAGCCCACGACGTTACCAAAATCCAGAATGAGGGTGGTGAGGTCCATATCATCCTTCTACGAACCGGGGAACAACTCGCAAGGGGGTTCCGCCTCCCCTCCTTCAGCCAGGGTAGCCGGGGCCAGGCCGGGATGACAAGGCCGGGATGACAACTCCGGCCTGGGGAGGACGCCCCTCACCGTCCCGGAAAATGAACGGGGGAGCCAGGATCGAACCCGGCTCCCCCGTGGAGAGATAATCGAACCGATCGCCCTTACAGGGACCAGCCCTTGCGGTATTCGCGCTGCACCAGCGCGGCGACATTCACGCCGTTGGTGGACTTCATCTCCTCGCCGTTCCACTCAATCTTCTTGCCCGCGCGCAGTGCGACATTGCCCAGCAAGATCGTTTCGGTGAGCATGCCGGCGTAGTTGAAGTTGGCCAGCGCGGGACGGCCGCCCTTGCAGGCGTTGACCCAGTCGGCGTACTGGCTGGGGACGCGCGGCAGAGTTGCTTCTGGCTTGTTAAACGACAATTTTTCGCGATCCTTGGTGAGGATGTCGTACCGTTCACCGTAGTCGTTCGGAGAGTAGAGGATGCCCTTGTCTCCGATGAGGAGCGAACCGCTGAAGAGCTTGCCCTGACCGGGGAGCTTGAGCCCCTTCAAGACCTCTTCCGGCGGCAGGTTCTGCTTGCCGTCCTTGATGCCGTCGTACCACGTCAACTTGACGGCGGGGAACTCCTTGCTCCGTTCGGGGAAGGTGAAGTTGATGGTGGACCACAGCGGGTAGGTTTCCTTGTTCATCGGCGAGGAAACCGCCACGGCGCTGTTGGGGAAGCCGAGCTTTAGCCCCATGTACGCGAGGTTGCAGGTGTGGCAGGCCATGTCGCCCAGGGCGCCCGTGCCAAAATCCTGCCAGCCGCGCCAGGCGAATGGATGATAAATCGGGTTGTAGGGACGTTCGGGCGCCGGCCCAAGCCACAGATTCCAGTGCACCGTGCTGGGCACCTTGGGAGTGTCCTTGGGGCGATCCATCCCTTGCTTCCAGTAGCGGCTGGGCCGATCCGTCCACACGTGGACCTCGCGCACCGGGCCAATCACGCCCGAGTGGAGGAGTTCGACGCCGGCGCGGAAGCCATTGGTGGCGGTCCCGCGATTGCCCATGCAGGTTGCCACCTTCTTCTCGGCAGCGGTCAACCGCATCTGACGCGCTTCGTAGATGGAGTAGGTCAACGGTTTTTCGCAATAGACGTGCTTGCCCATCTTCAGGGCGCGCATGGCCGCCACGGCATGGCAGTGGTCGGGAGTGCTGACGACGACGGCGTCGATATCCTTCTGCTCATCCAGCATCTTGCGGAAATCGTTGTATTTCTTGGCTTTGCGATGCTTGTTCGCCGCCGCATTGAGGCGAACATCGTCAATGTCGCACAGGGCCACCACGTTCTCGCCCAGCCCGGCGATGCTGTCCAGATTGCCTCCGCCCATGCCGCCCACGCCAACGAAGGCCACGTTCAGCTTTTCGCTCGCAGCCCTGGCCACCTTGGGCTGGTCCGCCGCGAGGGCAACACCACCCGCTGCCCAGAAGCCAACGCCCGCCAGGCCGCTCGCCTGGAGAAACTGTCGCCGATCTCTCTGCCGACTCATGAGGTCAACTCCTTGTGAGTGTGGAACCGCGCTACCGTCAAGTTGGCAGTCTAAAGCCGTCTGCGGCGCACCGCAACTACTTCTTCGCTTTCTTCGCCGTGCTGATGCAATAAAGATGTTGAGATGTGCGGAGGAAGATGTCGCCGTCGGACAGAGCCGGCGAGGCATAGATCTCCTCGTGCAGGGGATTCCTGTGCACCACCTCGAACTTCGGCCCGGCCTTGAGCACATACGTATCCCCCTCGTCGGAGGGGAAGTAGAGATAGCCGTTCGCCGATACTGGCGAGGCGCTGTGATGTCGGCCCAGTCTCTCGAACCACTCCCGTTTGCCTGTTTTCGCCTCAAAGCAGCTGGCGAATCCCTGGTCGGAAACCACGAAGAAATACTTGCCATCCGCGATCGGGGAAGGCACGTAGGAGGCTTCCTTAGGCAGCAGTTTCTTCTTGTGCCAGACGACATGGGTTTTGGTGATGTCACCGCTGCCATCAGGGCGGATCGCCATCAGGTGATATTCGGGGAAACCAGTCGTCAGAAAGAAGAGTCCGTCGCCATAAACCAGGCTGGCCACATACTGCTCGGTCGGCCCCTGGATGATCCAGTTTTGCTTGCCATCGTCGGGATTGTAGCTGGCAACGCACTTGCTTCCGCTCAGCACCATCTGGGTCTTGCCTCCGGCGTCGACAATCAACGGGGGGCAGTAGGAGCGGGTGCGGTTGGGCCGATCGGTGCGCCAGCGTTCCTTGCCGGTCTCCTTTTCCAGCGCCACCAGGTAGGCGAGCGCATCCTGATCGCCGTTGAGGATCACCAGGTCCTTGTAGAGGATGGGCGGACTGCAGAAGCCGTGGCGCGAAAGAAGTTTGCCCGGAGAATGCCGCCAGATTTCCTTCCCGGCAAAGTCGTAGCAAACCACGATCATGTTGGGGTATTGCAGAAAACTCACCCACACATGCTTGCCATCGGTCGCCGGTGTCGAGGAGGCGTGGCTGTTCAGATTGTGGATCTTCTTCTGCAGCGGTCCCTTGAAGACCGTTTGTTCCCACAGGATCTTGCCATCCGTGCGATCGAGGCAGGCCACCACACAGCGTTCTTCATCCTCCACGCACCAGGTGACAAAGAGTCGATTTCCCCAGACAACGGGTGAGGAGTGCCCCTTGCCGGGCAAGGGGGTCTTCCAGCGCACATTCTCAGTGTTGTTCCAGACCAGAGGGAAGGAGGATTCCTGCGAGGTGCCGTCCCCGCGCGGACCGCGCCAGCCGGGCCAGTTCTCGGCGTGGAGCAGAGCAGGCAGGACAAACGTGCACAGCAGGGCAACGAAGAAGCGGCGTGTCATCGATGGGTACCCTTTGAGGCAGGTGAGGGAACACTCGCGGGAGTGCATGGCGTGGAGGCAACTGGGCAGGGGGGTTGCTCGCTTGTCTGTCACCACGAGTGCCATGCTACCCGCGTTGACAGGGCATCGCAAGAGGCTGGCTCACGAACTGTGCTCACTTGTTTTCCCCGGGTTGGTAAAGCAGGACATCGTCGAGCCACAACTGACTGCCCCGGGGTAGATGGAAGCGGATCTCATCCACGGAGAGATCCTTGCTCTTGTCCGGGGCGCGAAACGACAGCGTCGACTCCGCCCATTTTTCCGTCGTCGGCTTTTCCAGCACCTGCGTCAGCCGGAATCCAGTTGCCTTGTGAAAGAGTTCGACTCGGAGTGGACCGGCGCCGGTGAGCCGATAGCGGAAGAATAATTCGGTTGTGGGCGCGAGTCGACGGTCCCCGCGCAGAGACAGACGAATCCAGGGCGTGTCTTTCTCCTTGTTCAGCACCGAACGAGCTGTCTTCCAGGTGCGCGGTTTCTCGTGTGGGACGATCTCGAAGTCGCCGGGCCATTCCTGTCCCTGTTTACCCGTGTCGAACCAGCCGGTGAACAGGATGCGCTGCGGAAACGGGCGTTTTTCACCGGGGAGAGCGGCATCGTAGAGGATCACGTCGTCGATCAGCAATTCAGCGCAGGGATCGATGTAGAACTGGATATCGTCGATCCGTTCATCCTCCGCCAGCGCCCCGCCGCTGCCATCCGGACGGCGCATGGCGGTCATGTCCACCGTTGCCGTCTCCCAGCGATCCGTGGGCAACTGATCGAGGGAGAGGTAGCGATGATATCCCTTCGACAGCGAATACAACTGGATGCGCAACTGTCGGGTGCCGTGCAGACGATAGCGGAAACTGAGGCGCGTATTCTTCCCCATGGGAGGTCCGGGAACGGGATTGAAGATAACCGCCCGGTACATCGTCGCGCGGTCTCCCATGCGATCGTCGAAATCCTGAGTAAGCACAGCGCGACAGGCCCGCCGCCCGCCTGGAGGAACGTTCTTGTTCTCTGGCTTGCCACTCATCCACCAGCGACGCTCGATGTCGGTGTCGTAGTCCTCGAAGGTGTGCACTCGATTGGGGAATCCGCCCTGGTCGACCAGGTGTGAACGGTTGAGCGGAGGCCTGGGCAGAGCCTCGCGGCCAACGGCGCGGACACGCTCGACATACCATTTGAGGAATGCCTCGGCACGGATGGCGGTGGCAACGCGTGCCTGAGGTTTGCCTGAGCTGAGGCGTGTCATCCCTTTGTCATCAACTTCAAGGCAGAGCGAATCCATCTTGCAGAATGGCTCGTCGATGGCAAGCGCAACGGCCACCGGATCGAAGAGAATAGGAGTTTCTTTGTCCCATAACTCGTAGAGAGACTGGACCTGGTAGGTGAGCATGGTATGGGCACCAAAGAGCCGCTCGCGCAGCGGGGCTTGCAAGGCAACCTGGGCGGTGGCATCCAGAGGGGCCACGGTGAGCGGAACCCCAGATCGAAACACTGCCTGGGCAGCCGGGATGTCGAGCTTGATGTTCCACTCCGGTTCGGGTGGTTTCTTGCCGTTGTACCCGACATGAACGGAGCCGCCCATCAACACCAGCCGTTTGATCCAGGGTTTGGCGTCGGGGTGCTCCTTGAGTAACCGAGCGATGTTGGTCAACGGGCCGAGGGCGAGGAGAGTGATCTGCCCTGGGTGGGCCTTTAGTTTCTGGTAAAGCAATTCAACTGCCGACTCCTTGCGCGGTTTGCTGGTGCGATTCCAGACCACGGCAGGATGGCGACGATACTGGATCTGACCCTCAATCGCCGAGTGTGGTTGTGGGGGCCGACCAAACGCCACGGGGATGTCGGTCCGCCCAACCTGGGTAAGGAAGCGACAAACGAGCCAGGCGCGATCCTCGGCCTGGCTGCCGACGGTGGTAACTCCCTGCAAATCGAGTTCGGGACTCGCCAGGATCAGCGCCAGTGCAAAGGCATCGTCCACGTCGGTGCCAATGTCGGTGTCCAGAAGAAGCGGAAGCCGTGCCTTCTCTGCGGCCAGGGTTGCCGCGGTCGGGACAAGCCACAGGAAGGCGAAGGCCAGGAAGAGGCGGTACATGATGCAGACTCGCAGAAGACGCCCTTGTTGCCGTGTCTTAACAGAACCGGGATGACGCACCGATGCAAGTGAAAAGCAATCGAGAATCCTTGATGGCAAACAGTTGTCAGCGCGTGGTCTGTCAGGTAGAACCAGGCAACAACTAACCTTGTAATGAGGAGCAACCATGAACACCCCGAACGACGCTACTTCCGAAGTGCAGCGGGTTTTCACCACCAAGGAACAAACCCGCAAGTTCTACAACAAGATCAGCCGCTATTACGACATGCTGGCCGAGGCGAGCGAACACCCCATGCGCGAACGCGGGTTGCAGGTGCTCGCCGTCCAACCGGGAGAAAAGGTCCTGGAAGTGGGCTACGGCACCGGTGGCTGTCTGGTCGAACTGGCCAGGGCGGTCGGGCCAGCGGGGAAGGTGTTTGGAATCGATCTTTCCGAAGGAATGCGACAGGTGGCCGAGGAGAAACTCAGGGCGGCAGCGGTGGCTGAGCGCGTGGAACTCGTGTGCGGCGACGCGCTTCACTTGCCCTACGCGGAGGGTTCGCTCGACGCGGTCTTCATGAGTTTCACCCTTGAACTCTTCGACACTCCGGAGATTCCCCGAGTTCTGGCCGAGTGCAAGCGCGTCCTGCGGTCCGGAGGGAGGCTTGGCGTGGTGGCGGTCTCCAAGGAGGGAGGGGAAGGGGTAGTGCTGCATTTGTACGAATGGAGTCATGAGCATTTTCCCAATCTTGTGGATTGCCGGCCTATTTTTGTGCAGCGCTCCATGGAAGAGGCAGGGTGGCGCATCGCCAGCGCTGAACGCAAGATGATGTGGGTGCCGGTGGAAATCGTGGTGGGGATCAAGGCTTAAGAGGCCCGGTTCGCGCGGGTTTGAACTCTGAAAGTTCCTGTCGGGGATATCCCCCAAGCCAGCTTCCCGGGGCAGCATGCGGGTAGTAAACGCTGCGCGGGGTCATAAAACAACGGAAAGAAGCTCGCCGTGCATCGCAGTGTCAGTGCCATCCGTTCACTGACAGGGCGATGTCCTTTCCGGAGAATGATCCAATGAGCGACAACGCCATGCTCACGCTGGACGCCAATGAGGCGGTTGCCTCGGTGGCGCACCGGACCAACGAGGTGATTGTCATCTATCCCATCACGCCCTCCTCGCCGATGGGAGAATGGTGCGATGAGTGGTCGGCGCACAAGCGCCACAATATCTGGGGGATGGTGCCCAGCGTGACGGAAATGCAGTCGGAGGCCGGGGCGATTGGGGCGGTCCACGGTGCCTTGCAGGCCGGCAGCCTGGTGACGACCTTTACCGCGTCGCAGGGGCTGCTTCTGATGATCCCCAACATGTACAAGATCGCCGGCGAATTGACCGCATTCTGCATGCACGTGGCGGCTCGCACCGTGGCCACCCATGCCCTGTCGATCTTCGGGGATCATTCCGATGTGATGGCCTGCCGACAGACCGGATTCGCGCTGCTCAACTCCGCCTCGGTCCAGGAGGCGCATGACTTCGCCTGTATCGCCCAGGTGGCGACCTTTCAGACCCGCGTCCCCTTCCTGCACTTTTTCGATGGGTTTCGGACCTCGCACGAGGTGGCGAAAATCCACCCGCTCAGCGACGACGATCTGCGTTTCATGATGAACGAAGCCGCCGTCGCCGCGCATCGCCAGCGTGCGTTGACTCCCGATCGCCCGGTTCTGCGTGGGACTGCCCAGAACCCGGATACCTTCTTTCAGGCGCGCGAGGCGTGCAATCCGTTCCATTTGGCGACCCCGGGAGTGGTTCAGGAGGTAATGGATCGGTTTGCCCGTCGCACCGGCCGACAGTATCACCTTTTCGATTATCATGGCGATCCCCAGGCCGAACGCGTGCTGATCTTGATGGGGTCGGGGGTTGAAACAGCCTGTGAAACGGTCGATTACCTTCGGAGCAAGGGAGAAAAGGTTGGAGTGCTGGCAGTGCGGCTTTATCGGCCATTCTCCGTGAAGGACTTCCTGGCCGCTCTCCCGGCGACCACAACCAGCATTGCCGTTCTGGATCGGACGAAGGAACCGGGCGCGGTCGGGGAGCCTCTTTACCAGGA
Source organism: Planctomycetota bacterium (assembly GCA_029777335.1). Classification (GTDB taxonomy): domain Bacteria; phylum Planctomycetota; class Planctomycetia; order Gemmatales; family Gemmataceae; genus JAKOSN01. The sequence goes on along the minus strand of JAKOSN010000073.1, from coordinate 27,831 downwards.
TGTGGTTCTCGCGCTCCAGGAGGGGAGCGAGGCGGGACTGACACGGTTGGCTCGTGTCCCCCGGGTGATCGGCGGGCGCTACGGCCTGTCGTCCAAGGAATTCACTCCGGCGATGATCATGGCCGTGTTCGCGGAGTTGACCAAACCCCAGCCGCGCAAACACTTCACGGTTGGCATCGTCGATGATGTCACCCACCTGTCACTGCCTTATGATCAAGAACTGGACATCGAGGCCGACGATGTCAAGCGGGCCGTGTTCATTGGGTTGGGCGCCGATGGGACGGTGGGAGCGAACAAGAATTCAATCAAGATTATCGGGGAGGAAACAGACAACTACGCCCAGGGCTACTTTGTCTACGATTCCAAGAAATCAGGGGCAATGACGATCTCGCATCTCCGCTTTGGCCCACGCCCCATTCGCTCGGCGTATTTGATTCGCCAGGCCAACTTTGTCGCCTGTCATCAATTTCAGTTCCTGGACAAGGTCGATGTGCTCCAGTATGTCCGCCCCGGGGGCGTGTTCCTGCTCAATAGCCCCTACGCGGCGGAGACGGTGTGGGACCATCTCCCGCGCGAGGTGCAGGAGACGATTCTGGCCCGGAACGTGCGTTTTTATGTGATTGATGCGCTGAGCGTGGCCCGTGATACCGGGATGGGCGGGCGTATCAACACCATCATGCAGACGTGTTTCTTCGCGGTCTCGGGAGTGCTCCCCCGCGAGGAGGCAATCGCCCAGATCAAGAAATCGATCGAGAAGAGCTACGGGCGCAAGGGGGAAGAGGTCGTTCGGCGCAACTTCGCCGCGGTCGATCACACGCTGGCACACCTGTATGAGGTTCCGGTGCCGGCGAAGGTGACAGCGAGCTATACCCGGCCTGCTCCCGTGCCCGACGCGGCTCCAGATTTTGTCAAGCGCGTGACCGCGGTGATGATGGAGGGGAAGGGCGATCTGCTCCCCGTGTCGGCCTTCACTGTCGATGGAACCTGGCCGACGGCGACCACCAGGTGGGAGAAGCGCACCATCGCCGAGGAGGTTCCCCTGTGGGATCCCAGGGTGTGCATTCAGTGCAACAAGTGCGCCATGGTCTGTCCCCACGCCGCCATTCGCGCCAAGGTGTACGAACCGCAGCATTTGCAGGGCGCTCCGGAGGGGTTCCAGTCGAACGATTACCGGGCGACGGACTTCAAGGGATGGAAGTACACCATTCAGGTGGCGCCGCAGGATTGCACGGGGTGCAACCTCTGTGTCATGGTTTGCCCGGCCAAGGACAAGAGCAATCCCAGGCACAAGGCGATCAACATGTCTGCTCTGCTGCCTGTGTTGCCAGCGGAGAAGAAGAATTACGAGTTCTTCCTCGATATCCCCGATCCCCCACGTGATCGGCTGCAACATGTCGATGTGAAAACCTCGCAGTTTCTGCTCCCGCTGTTCGAGTATTCCGGGGCGTGTGCGGGGTGTGGGGAGACGCCTTACGTCAAGCTGTTAACCCAGTTGCTTGGAGATCGGCTGTTGATCGCCAATGCCACGGGGTGCTCGTCGATCTATGGCGGCAATCTTCCCACCACGCCGTACACCGTCAACAAGGAAGGGCGTGGCCCGGCGTGGTCCAACTCGCTCTTTGAGGACAACGCCGAGTTCGGGCTGGGCATGCGGTTGAGCCTGAATTTTCTGCGTGATCAGGCAGGCGCGCTGGTGAAACAACTCGGTGGGCAGATCGGCGACACGCTTGCGGATGAAATCCTGACCGCCTCGCAACATACCGAGACAGAGGTGACTCAGCAACGACAGCGTGTGGCGCTGTTGCGGCAGAAACTGGCCGGGGTCCAAACTCCCGAGGCGGCCCGACTGCTTCTGTTGGCAGATTACCTGGTCGAGAAGAGTGTCTGGTTGCTGGGCGGCGACGGCTGGGCCTACGACATCGGGTTTGGTGGGCTCGATCATGTGATCTCGATGACGCACAAGGTGAATATCCTGGTGCTCGATACGGAGGTGTACTCCAATACGGGGGGGCAAGCGTCCAAGAGCACTCCCCTGGGGGCGGCGGCCAAGTTTGCCTCGGCAGGGAAGGCGGTCCACAAAAAGGATCTGGGGTTGATCGCAATGAGCTATGGGCACGTCTATGTGGCCTCCGTTGCGTTTGGGGCCAAGGACAGCCATACCGTGCAGGTCTTCCAGGAGGCGGCCAGCTACGACGGCCCGTCGCTGATCATCGCGTACAGTCACTGCATTGCTCACGGCTATGATCTCCGCTTTGGGGCGGAGCAACAAAAACTGGCGGTCAACTCCGGGATCTGGCCGTTATACCGCTACGACCCACGCCGGACGGCCCGAGGAGAGCCGCCGTTGATCATCGACCTCGCTCCCGGGCGCGCCACGGTGGCCGACTACATGCGCAATGAAACGCGTTTCCGCATGGTTGAAAATATCGATCCTGCCCGCTTCCGCTGGCTGGCGGCGGCCGCTCGGGAGCACTCGACTCGTCGGGTGGCTCTCTATGAACAACTCTCGCACATCACCCTTCCGCATTCTGATGGCGCCGCCTCGCGCCCAACCTCTGCGACCACGCAGGAAGGAGCCACGCCATGAATCTCAGCACCAACTACATGGGTTTCAAACTGGCCCACCCGCTCATCCCTGGTGCCTCGCCACTCGCGGATGACCTGGACATGGTTCGTCGGCTTGAAGATGCCGGAGCGCCGATGATCATTATGCGCTCGCTCTTCGAGGAACAGATTGTCAGCGAGGAACTGGCCCACTACCGCGCGCTGGAAACCGCCGATGAATCGTTCAACGAAGCGCTCAGTTATCTCCCACGCCCGGCCGATTTTCGTCTGGGTCCCGAGGAGTATCTCGATCAGATTTATCGCCTGAAAGCGGCAGTCAGTATCCCTGTGATTGCATCCCTCAACGGCACCACGGAGGGTGGCTGGCTGACCTATGCCCGCTACATCGAGCAGGCCGGCGCCGATGGATTGGAACTGAATCTCTACGACCTCGCCACCGATCTTGCAGAAACGGGCGAGATGATCGAGCAACGCAGTCTGCGGGTGGTCAAGCGTGTCAAGGAGGCGATTCGCATTCCCCTGGCGGTCAAGCTGTCCCCGTTCTATTCCTCGATCGCCAATTTTGTCTCCAAACTGGACGCGCTGGGGTGTGACGCCTTTGTCCTGTTCAATCGCTTCTATCAACCGGACATCGACGTTGAACAACTGGAAGTGGTGCGGGTGAATCTCTCCAGCCCTGCGGAATTGTTGCTCCGGCTGCGCTGGCTGGCGATTCTCTCGGGGCGGGTGCGCGGCTCCCTGGCGGCAACGGGGGGAGTGCACTCTGTGCAGGACGTAATCAAGGCGGTGATGGCGGGGGCGCAGGGAGTGCAGATGGTCGCCGCTCTGTTGCAGCACGGCCCGGAACTGCTCGTACGTCTGCGCACTGAACTGGCCCAGTGGTTGGAGGAGCATGAGTATGAATCGCTCCACCAGATGCAGGGCAACATGAGCCTGCTCCGGTGCGGCAATCCGCACGCCTACGAACGAGCCAACTACGTGAAGATTCTGCAAAGTTGGAATGCGGAAGAAACGGCGCGGTAAGTTGGAGTGGACCCTGGAGGGGAACCCGTGCTCCGCTTGCTCCCGATGGGAGGAGAGAGGAGCACGGGTAACTTCCCGGGTCGACTAGACCAGGATATCCGCGTTTTTGCGACGCCCAACGATGAGCTTGCGGTAGCAATGCGCCTTGGGATCGATCAATCCCTGGGACTTGCTCACGTTCTTCATGAACATCTCAGCGGGTTGCTTCGATTCCTCCCACGCCATCAGGTTCTCGCCACTGGACTGGCAGAAGAGCGCGTGATCGAACTTGGCAGTCTCGTGGACCTTGCCATCGTGGATGTGGACCGTGGGGAAAAAGAGCTGCTTGGGATTGGCACGAGGGAATGAGAACGCCATGGGATGCACCTTCTGGGCGCCCTTCTCCAGCTTGAAGACGACAAAGCCATGGTCGGCGTAGGCCGGGAGTTTGTCCCACACGGTGCTGGGGAGGCGGAACTGCTCGTCCAGACGGCTAAAATCCTTGACTGTGGGAACGAAGGAGGCAATGAAACTGCCCACTTTCTCGACCTTCAAGGTGGGAAGCCCCAGCGAGTTATCGGGCGGTCCCTTGGTGCCGCCCTGGCGAGGGGGCGGTGGCGGGGGGAAGCCGGTGCGCATCTCGGCGAAGAAGGTGGGATACTTCTCCAGATTGATAAACTTGACCGCGTCCTCCTTGGTGGCTTTCGGCACCGGGATGGGGAGAATCATTGCCAGCGGTTCAGCGGCGTTCATGATCATGCTGTACACGAGGGACTGATAGCCCTCCTTGCCAGCGCGGGCAAAGATGTTGGTGTCAGCCACCAGTTTCACCGGGCGCGAAAAGCAACACATGCCAGTCTTCCTCCAGAGGAACTCCTTGGTCTCGAAGCGATCGTGGGGTGAATGTGAGGATACACCGCGCGAGCTTCTTTCGCAAGGTGCGCGGCCTTCTCATTTGCCCCGTACTGATCCCGACGATCATTCCATCTTTCCCGATTGCCCAGGGTGTTAAATTTTCCTCCTCCGCAGGGGAAGTAATTGACATCCCCTTTCGCGCCTGGGCAAAATACTAACAACTTGACTCGCAATCAGGTCCGGATTCTGGACACTTGCTCAGTAAATCGCCAGCTTGGAAGGATTTCGGGGTAATCCGCAGCGATTCCAGAGCAATCAACTCGGCAGCCCAGCGAATCACCTGGTGAGCAGACTCATCATCAACCAGGAAAACCTCTTGAGAGGAAGGGGTTCAGCATGGAGATGTTCTTTTTGGTGTGTGCTGCCTTCGGCGGCACCTTGCTGGTTTGCCAGGCGCTGGCCAGTTTGGTTGGGCTGGGCGGCGGGGAGGGGGGCGACGCGGGGCATGGCGACGTGGGGCACGCCGAGATTGATCACGGCGAAATGGGCCATGACGCCGGCGACCACGATGTTGGCGATGGGGGCTCCGAGGGAGGTCACCACGACGCCGATGTCGAGGATGGAGGGGCCGCCTGGTACTTCGGCATGCTCAGTTTCCGGGCCATCACGGCGGGGTTCACTTTCTTTGGTTTGGGAGGCCTGGCCGCCTATTACGGCGGAGTGGACTCCCTCCTCAATGTGGTAATCGCCCTGGCCTCCGGAGGCGTGGCCCTCTATGCGGTCGCGTCGATGATGCGCTTCCTGTCCCGGTTGAAATCGGATGGCACGGTCCGCATCGAGCGGGCCGTGGGCCATACGGGCACGGTGTACCTTCGTGTTCCAGGGCAGAAGGGCGGCAAGGGCAAGGTGACGCTCGTTTTGCAAAACCGCACGGTTGAAGTGCAGGCCGTCACCTCGCAAGACGAACTCCCCACTGGCACCACGATCAAGGTGGTGGCGGTGCTCAGTCCCGATACCGTCGAGGTTGTCCCCACATCGCAGGAGACTGTCACTCATGTGTAACCTTACGCTGCTGGCTTCCGGGTCGCGCGATCTTCTCTTTGCCGCGGAGCCGCAACTGTCGCCGTTCTGGACGACGGTTCTGGTGATCGTCGTTGCAGCCGGTTTGCTGCTGTTCAGTTCGTTGATGCTACTTAGCTCCCGGTACAAGCGCTGTCCGAGTAACCGGATCCTGGTAATTTTCGGTCGCACCAAGGGAGGGGCAACCGCCCAGTGCATCCACGGCGGCGCCGCGTTTGTCTGGCCGTTAATTCAGGAGTACAAGTATCTTTCGCTGGAGCCGATCCAGATCGAAATCCCGCTGCGTGGGGCGCTGTCGATCGAGAACATCCGTGTCAACGTGCCCAGTGTGTTCACGGTGGCCGTGGGGACCGAACCGGAGTTGCGCTCCAATGCGGCCATCCGTCTGCTCGATCTGAACAGCGAGGAAATCCGGCAACAGGCGGCGGACATCATCTTCGGTCAACTCCGCCAGGTAATCGCCTCGATGCGGATCGAGGATATCAACCGGGATCGCGATAAGTTCCTCGAAGCCATTCAGCTTTCGCTGGAACCGGAGTTGAAGAAGATCGGCCTGGTGCTGATCAACGTCAACATCACCGACATCACCGACGAGTCGGGCTACATCGATGCCATCGGGCGCAAGGCATCGTCGCAGGCGGTGCAGAAGGCCAAGGTCGATGTGGCCGAGCAAGAAAAGCTGGGACAGATCGGGGTGGCGGAGGCCGAACGCGAGAAGTCGATCCAGGTGGCCAACGCCAACAAGGTCCGCGAAATCGGGACACGAGAGGCGCAGCGGGAACAGGCAATCCGATTGGCGCAACTCGATAAGGAACAGAAGGTTGGGGAGCAAACAGCCAACTTTGAACGCGAGGCGATGATCAAGGAAGCCCAGCGTCAGCAGGCCATTCGGATCGCCGAACTGGATCGCGACCAGAAGATCGGGGAACAAAGCGCCGCGTTTGAACGAGAGACGCGCGTCAAGGAAGCCGAGCGCGATATGCGCATCCGCCTGGCGGAGGCCAACGCCAAGGCGGTCACCGGGGAAGCAGCGGCGCAGGCTGATGTGGCAACGGCGCAGGCGACGCTGTCGGTCAAGCAGGCGGAAAACTACCAGCGAGCCGAAACGGCCAAACGCGAAGCGGAGGCGGCCGTGCAGGAGGCGCAGAACCGCGCCATGGCACGAGCGGCCCTGGCCGACGCGGAGCGGGTCGAGGCAGAAAAGCGCGCCGCCCTGGAGGCCCCTGCCAAGGCCGAGAAGGCCCGGAAGATCGTCGAGGCGGAGGCCGAGGCGCAGCGCCAGCGCATTGAGGCCGAGGGGGCCGCCGCGGCCATCTTCGCTCGATTGGAAGCTGAGGCCCGCGGCCAGTTTGAGATCATGGCCAAGAAGGGCGAAGGTTTACAGCGCATCATCGAGGCCTGTGGAGGCGCCCAGCAAGCGTTCCAGATGCTGATGCTGGAACACCTCGATCATCTGGCGGAGACCGCCGCCAAGGCAATTGCGAACATCAAGTTCGACAAGGTGATCGTGTGGGAAGGCGGGGGCAACGGCAATGGCCAGAACAGCAATACCGTGAACTTTTTGCAGAGCATGGCGCGGGCCATGCCGCCCATGATGCAGGTCCTCAAGGATATCGGTGGGGTCGAGGTGCCGGAGTACCTCGCTCGCTTGACGACGGAACCCTCGTCGCACCAGGACAATAACTCGACCAATAGCGCTCCCCTCCCCCCCAAGGGATGAGCTGAGCGACCCCGAATTGACCACTCCCAACGAAGCGAGAGGACTGGTAGGGAAGCCGTTCTCTCGCTTTACTATTTTGTCACCTCCAGCCAGGAAATGTTAATCTGCGGATTAACACGGGAAACAGACTGATAACACCTGGAAACGATCTTACTCCTCACTCTCTACACCCGGGGACCGAGGAAGGCGAGCCTTGAGAGGAAATTTTTTTCTGTAAGATGTTTTTAATTATATTCTTATGTCGATGGCGATGAATTTCTTGCCTATCTTCCTCTTTCGATGGCACAGGCTGTGCCTTATAACTTTTTGTTCGCATCAGGGATTCGACGGGGGAACCACAGAGAGGTGGCGAATTCCTTGCGAGTTCTCTATTTCCCATTCTGGAGGTTGGCTACGATGATGCAGAAGCTTTGGAAGGATGATTGCGGTGCGTTGATCGCGGTCGAGTGGGTGTTCGTCGCGACGATCCTTGTCCTCGGCGTCATCACCGGTCTGGTTGCTGTTCGCAACGCGGTCACCGATGAACTCGAAGACTTCGCCACCGCGGTCCTGTCCCTCGATCAGTCCTACAGCTTTGCCGGTCTGACCAACTGCGTGAGCAGCACCGCTGGCTCGAAGTTTGTGGACAGCATTGACTCGATCCCGATCAACAGCGTCAATGCTCAGTTCGCCGGCACCGACCCGACCACCGCCTGCCAGTAATGTTGTTGGTCCAGGCAATCACCTAGGATTGTCGGATTCGCACAAAGGAACCCCTGATACAAGGCTCGGCCTCGTGTCAGGGGTTCTGGGTTTTGCGCTCCTCGCTTCCCACAACTCTCGTCTTGTTATCTTCCTCCTCACACACTCGGAGTTGGTGTTTCAACTGGTTGCGGTAAACGCACCGTAAAGGTTGTCCCCTCATTCACCTGACTGACTGCGCTGATGCTGCCGTGCATCGCCTGCACCAGGTGTTTCACGATCGACAGACCCAACCCCGTCCCGCCCATCTCGCGCGAGCGAGCCTTGTCCACTCGGTAGAAGCGCTCGAAGATACGGGGCAGGTCCTGCGCGGGGATGCCAATTCCGGTATCGCGCACCTCGACACAGCCATGCTGTCCCTCGGCCCACCAGCGAACCTGAATGCGCCCCTGTACGGGGGTGTATTTCAGGGCGTTATCGATCAGGTTGTCGAGAATCTGGAAGACCGCTTCCTCATCGGCCCAGACCACCACATCGTCACTCCCTTCGATCGCCAGGGTCTGATTTCTGGACTCGGCACGAGCGCGCTGTCGGTCGCAGACCAGTTCAACCGCCTCTGCGAGAGCGACCTCACGGAAATCGAACACCTCCGTGCCGGCCTCGATCCGCGCAAGACTGAGCATGTCGACGATCAAATAGTGCAAGCGATTGGCCTGATCGGAAACCTGTTCCAGAAAGGTGCGGCGATGGTTGGGATCCTCCGCTGCTCCGCCTTCCAGGAGCGTCTCCATGCACGTTTTGATCACGGTGAGCGGAGTCTTTAACTCATGGGAAACGTTGGCCACGAACTCGCTGCGCAGCCGTTCCAGCCGGCGCAGATCGGTGGTATCGTGAATGACCAGGACCGCTCCGCGCGGGATCTCTCCCGGCAAACGGGCCGCATGAACGGTCAGGCTGCGTTGCGTCAGACCGTGCCAGTTCAACTCCACGCGCTGGGGTTCGCGCTCGGTCAGAGCCCGTTGCACCACATCGAGCAGGGAGCGTTGCCGAACCACATCCCAGAGCTTTCTTCCCACCGGGCTGGGAGTAGCAAACTCGAGAAGCTGGCGAGCACGCTCATTGACAAAGAGAATGCGCTGTTCGGCATCGAGTGCCACCACCCCCTCGACCATTCCGCTCAGGATGGCCCGAAGCTGTTCCTGATCGTCCTCCAGCTTGGTGATCTGTTCTTCGAGGCGCTCGCTCATGTTGTTGAAACTGCGCGCCAGGCGCACCACTTCACTCTGTCCGGAGGCGTACACCTTCTGGCCATAGTCGCCGGCAGCAATGCGTTCGGCCGCCTGGGCGACTTCCTGAATCGGACGGGCGATGCGCCGGGAAAACCATGCCGTCAGGATTAGGGTCAGACCTGCCGCCAGGGCTGCCGAGGTGGTGACCAGTCTGCGTAAATCCGCCAGCGGTTCCGCCACCTGATCCAGAGCGAGGGCAACGCGCACAAAAGCGACCGGTCCCTCTGGGTTCTCACGATGCTTCGCCACGTAGATCATTTCCTTGTCGATACTGCTACTCCGACGAATGTGACTGCCGAACGCCTGGGTTCGAGCCTGCACAATCTCCTGGCGCGTGGCGTGGTTGACGAGGCGATCGGCCTCCTCGGCCGTATCGGCGAGCACCTCGCCATCCTCACGCAGCAGGGTGATGCGCAGCCCCGGTTCGACCTCAATCATCTCGTCGATGCGTTTCTGGAGTTGTGCTGGATCACGGATCCCACGCAGATCGATGTCCACTCGCACCAGGCGGGTCTGGAGGGTTTTTTCGATGAGTTGTTGTTCGTGACGTTCTACCCGGCGTTCCAGCACAAAGCCGAGCAGGGTGATCGCTGCGACCGTCAGCACACCATAGGTTCCGATCAGGCGCCAGAACATGCTTGCATCACTTTGTGAGGGGAAATATCCGCCATCGGCCAACAGGCTGGATGGTCGGGGGGCGGCTTGTGTTTGACCTATCGTTCAGCATAACTCCTGTCCGCGCCGAACCGCGGATTCTGCGCGGTGCTCACCCTTTTTTCACGGAGCATCTTGCCTCCGTGGCGCGAACTAAACAACTGGGTGAATAGATGCTTGACCCCGCGCCAGGATAGATTACCATGATACGAATGAGGGAGCCGCTCCCTTGCCAGCAACAACCAACCAATGACCTTGCCTGCCGACTGTCCCACCGCCCACTCACCACTGGCTCCAGGCCATACATGACTTTCAGGGGGGTATTATGGTGCCGATCTCTCTGTCTCAGCGACCGTTTCGTTGGGGGGGCTGCGCCGCTCTCCTGGCTCTGATCACTTGCCTCGCCGCTCCCGTCGCGGCTCAACAAGTGAACTCTGGCCTTCCCCAACCGCGTCTGCTGACGGTGGTCCCGCCTGGGGCCAAGGCGGGAACCACGGTCGAGGTGACCCTTACCGGGATCGATATCGAGGCACCCGAGAAACTTGTCTTCAGCCATCCGACCATCAAATCAGAGCCGATCGAGACGACGGTCGCGCCTCCCGATCCGAAGAATCCCAAACGTGGACAACGGAACAAGGCGACCGTGATCTCCAAGTTCAAGGTGACCATCCCCGCCGATGTTCCTCTGGGCAATCACGATGTGCGAATGATCAATGAGTGGGGGATTAGCAATCCGCGCACCTTTGTGATCGGAGATCTCCCGGAAGTGCTTGAGAAAGAGCCCAATAGCGACGTGGATCAGGCCCAACGGGTCACCCTGAACACCACTGTCAATGGTTCACTCACCAACCAGGTCGATGTGGACTACTATCAGTTTACCGCCAAGAAGGGGCAACGTGTTGTTTTCAGCTGTCTGGCCTCCAGCATCGATAGCCGCTTCGATCCGGAGATGAAGATCTACTCGATGCAGAACAAGCTCGTGGCCAGCAACGTCAGCCGTTACAACGATAACGATGTGGTGTTGGATTGTGTGATTCCGGCCGATGGCGATTACCTCGTCCGGCTGTGCGAGTTTACGCACACTCAGGGAAACGCCGAGCACTTCTACCGATTAACCATCAGCACCGGCCCCTGGATTGATGCGGTCTACCCTCCGGCCATCGAACCAGGGAAAGCGGCACAGGTGACTCTGTATGGACGCAACCTCCCGGGAGGGCAGAAGGATCCCACGGCGGTCACGATCGAGGGCGAGGTGCTTGAAAAGGCGACGGTGACCATCACCGCTCCCGCAGATCCGGTTGCCCGGACCCAGCTGGCGTATACGGGCCACATCCCTCCCGCGATGACTGCCCTCGACGGGTTCGAGTATCGTCTTCGTACTCCCAATGGAGTCTCCAACCCCATCTTCATCAAGTTTGCTCAGGCGCCTGTGGTTCTCGACAACGAGAAGAACAAAACAGTGGAAACCGCGCAGGAGATCACGCTTCCCTGTGAAATCGCAGGGCGCATCGAGAAACCGGGCGACCTCGACTGGTACACCTTCAGCGCCAAGAAGGGGGAAATCTACTTTATCGATCTGGTAAGCGATCGTATGGGTGCGGTTGGCGATATGTACTTCATCCTGAAGAGCGCCGCCAGCAAGGGGACGATCGCCGAGCAGGACGATACCACCGACACACTGGGCAACAAGTTCTTTGCCTTCAGCCAGGATCCGGCTCCGTATCGCTTTGTGGTTCCTGCGGATGGCAAATATCAGCTTCTGGTCAGCAGTCGGACCGCGACCAGTCAATCCGGCCCGCGCAATCTGTACACGGTGCGCATCTCCCACGAAGAGCCCGATTTCCGCCTGGTCGCCGTGGCGGCCGACTCCAAGCGTCCCGATGCGGGTACGGTTTACGCGGGGGGCAGCCAGTTCTTCAGCGTGTTCGCCTGGCGTCGGGATGGCTTTAACGAGGATATTGCTCTGACCGTGGAGGGACTGCCTCCGGGCGTGACCTGCCCGCCGCAAACGCTGGCCGGGTCGATGAAGCACGGCTTGCTGGTCCTCAACGGGGCGCCGGATGCCAAGGTGTGGACCGGGGACATCAAGATCAAGGGGACGGCGACCATCAAGGGCAAATCGGTGGTGCGCGAGGCGCGCGCCGGGAGCATCACCTGGCCATTGCAACAGGGGCAGAATGCGCCGGCGGTGGCACGCATGGATCGGGCCTTGCCGTTGGCGGTGCGCGGCAAGCCGCCGTTTAACCTGGTGGCGAAGATTGACAACGGCATGATTCCTCAGGGGGGCAAGGCAACGGTTTCGGTGAAACTGGGTCGGCTCTGGCCGGAGTGCAAGACCCCCGTACAGATTCAGAACCAGCAAACTCTCCAGGGAATGACTCCCTACCTCCCGCAAGGGCTCACCATCCAGGGCATCACCCTCAACCCGGGGAAGGACGACGGCACGCTCACGGTCAACGTGAGTAACAACACCCCGCCGGGTACCTACAACCTGGTTCTCTACGGCCAGACGCAGTTCCCCTGGAACAAGGATCCGATGGCCAAGCAGAAGCAGAACACGCCGTTCATTCTCCCCTCGACCCCGGTGACCGTGGTGGTACTCCCCAAGAACCTGGCCACGGTGGCGCTCACCACTCCCAAAACCAACGTTCAGAAGGGAATGCAGACGGAGGTGGTGGTCAAGGTCACGCGCCTGTTTGACTACAACGGACCGTTCAAGGTGGAACTGGTGCCGCCGAGCGGGGTGAAGGATGTGAATGCCGCCGCCGTCACCATTCCCGCAGGCCAGAACGAGGCCAAGTTGCTGGTCGGGGTTGGCGGCAATGCCACTCCGGGCGCACGGAGTAACCTCGTGGTCAAGGTCACGGCAATGTTCGCGGACAAGGTGCCTGTGGTGCAGGAAGCGAAATTTAACCTGAACGTGGTGAAATAACCCGCCTCTAACCAGTTTTCACGGAGCACGATCGCTGAACGGTTCTCTCTCCTCGCGCCTTGATCCGTGCGAGGAGAGGGGGCTCTCCAGACAACTCTGTGTCAAACGATCCCGCCGCCAAGGAGTTCTCTCATGCGTTCGCTTCTCACTCTCGCCCTCCTGGCTGTCCTCGCCAATGTCGCGTTCGCCGATGAGATCAAACGTCGGCCTGGAGAAGACGAGATCAAGGTGGTCGCTCTCACCCGGAAGGATCCGGTGGTGTACGAGAAGGATATCGAGCCCATCTTGCTCAACAAGTGTTCGGTCTGCCACAGCGGCAATGTCAAGGAAGGCCGCTTCGATGTGAGTTCGTATGAAGAAATGATCAAGGGCGGAAAACATGGCAAGTCGGTCGAAGCCGGCAAGAGCGAGCAGAGTTTGCTCTACAAACTCGCGCGCAAGATGCAGAAACCGTTCATGCCGCCGCGGAGTGAGGAGCCATTGACCCCGCAGGAACTGGCGACCATCAAACTCTGGATCGACCAGGGCGCCAAACCACCAACCGGGATGCGGGAAAAGACCAAGGTGATTGTGCAGCAACCCTCCGCCGACGTGCATCCGGTCCGCGGCGTGGCGATTAGCCCCGACAAAACCCTGGTGATCGCAGCACGCGGCAATCAGATTCATGTCTACGATGCCAAGGAGGGGAAATATCTTCGTTCCTTGATTGATCCCAAGTTGGTCGGCGTCGATGGCAAGCCGATCAAGGCAGCTCATATCTCTCTGGTGGAATCACTGGCCTACAGCCCGGACGGCAAGACGATCGCCAGCGGTAGTTTTCAGGAGGTGACCCTGTGGGATGCCGCCTCGGGCGCGGTCAAGCAGAAGCTGACTGGCTTTAGTGAACGCGTGGTGGCACTGGCCTACTCCAAGGATGGGAAATATCTGGCAACGGGGGGCGGCGCTCCCACGGAGGACGGCGAGATCAAACTTTTTGAGGGCGCCACGGGGAAACTGGTCGTCGATATCAAGAATGGCCACAGCGACACGGTCTTTGGCGTTTGCTTCAGCCCGGATGGAACGAAACTGGCCACCTGCGGCGCGGACAAGTTCGTCAAGACGTTCGAGGTCCCCAGCGGCAAGTTTATCAAGGCGTTTGAGGGCCACACGCACCACGTCCTGGGCGTCGGTTGGAAGAATGATGGCAAGATGCTCGCCAGCGGGGGCGCCGATAATGTCGTCAAGATCTGGGATTTTGAGAAGGGCGAACAGGTGCGGACGATCAACAATGCCCACACCAAACAGGTGACCATGCTGGTGTTTGTGGGCACAACGACGCAGTTCGCCACCTGCAGTGGCGACAAGCAGGTGCGCTTCTGGAATGTCGATAATGGTGGCAACACACGCAATTTGCAGGGCAACAACGACTTCCTTTATGCCCTGGCGGTCAGCAGTGATGGCACGCTGGCGGCCGTGGGTGGCGAGGAAGGCGTGGTCCGGCTATACAATGCTACCAACGGACAGGTGCTCAAGACGCTTCAGCCGCCCGAGGTAAAGTAACCCTCGGTAGAGGTGGCTTTCTCTGCCAGCCCGGGGCGCGAAGGTGGGACTCCTGTCCTCCTCTCGTGTTCCGGGCTGTTCGCGTTTCCTGGCTTGCGAAAGTGTCGGCACCAGACGCTGGTGACATTATCCCGTCATTTACCAAGGAGTTCGTCATGCGAGGGCTGCTGCTGACCGTCGGTTGCTGGGCACTTGTGGTGATGGGATGCAGTTCGCAGAGTTCAACGCCTGCTACCTCCAAAAGTGCGTCGAGTGGTCGTGACACCAGGGAGTCAAGCCACGCTCAGGATCCCCTGTTGATTACCGCAGAGGGCAGTCCAGAGGCGACTCAACCAGCAGTAGCAGACACATCGCCCGTGGTGCTTCGGCCCGCACGGGTGTTCGACGGGGTGACTCCAAAGCTGCACGACAACTGGGTGGTCGTCGTTCGCGGGGAGCGCATCGAGGCAGTCGGGTCTGCCGCCGAGGTCAAGATTCCCGAGGGAGCCCGTACCATCGAGCTTCCCAGAACGACACTTCTCCCTGGGTTGATCGATGCACACACTCACGTTTTGCTCCACCCCTACAACGAAACAACCTGGGACGATCAGGTGCTGAAGGAACCGCTCTCCCTGCGTGTTTGTCGGGCCACGAACCATCTGCGGAACGACCTCCTCTCGGGATTCACCACCGTTCGCGATCTGGGAACGGAGGGAGCGGGGTATGCGGATGTGGGGCTGAAGCAGGCGATTGAACAGAAGATCATCCCCGGGCCGCGCATGCTGGTCACCACACGGGCGATCGTGGCCACGCGCAGCTATGCTCCACGAGGGTTTGCTCCCGAGTGGTCCATTCCCCAGGGCGCCGAGGAGGCGGATGGAGAGAATCTGCGGCGGGTGGTGCGTGATCAGATTGGTCGGGGCGCTGACTGGATCAAGGTCTATGCGGATACCTGGGATCCCAAAAGGGGCGGGGCACCCACCTTCTCGATCGAGGAATTAAAACTGGTGGTCGAGACGGCCCGTTCCGCCGGGTGTCCGGTCTGTGTCCATGCCATGACCAAGGAAGGGATGCGCCGGGCCACGCTGGCAGGTGCCGAGACCATCGAGCATGGCGATGGGGGCGACATCGAGGTGTTTCGCCTGATGGCCGGCAAGGGGGTGGCATTGTGTCCCACACTGGCTGCTGCGGAGGCGGCCGCTTACCGCGGGTGGCGACAGGGGACGGAGCCTGAACCTCCCACGATCAAGAGCAAGCGTGCGACCTTCAAGGAAGCGCTGGAAGCCGGGGTCATCATCGCCAATGGGAGCGATATCGGCGTGTTCGCCCACGGCGACGGAGTGCGTGAACTGGAGCTCCTGGTGGCGTACGGAATGAAGCCAACCGAGGCGCTGCGGTCCGCCACCTCGATTGCCGCCAAGGTGCTTCACCTGGACGATCGACTTGGTCGAGTGAAACCAGGCTACCTGGCCGATCTGCTTGCGGTGGAAGGCGACCCTTCAAGCGATATAAAGGCTCTGCGAAAGGTTAAATTGGTGATGAAGGGCGGGGTCCGCTATCGGTGAGCGTGAGGCTCTGATCGTTGCACCGGGAGATCGTGTTCCCAGTGCCTCCTTCGGAGCGAGCCTTCCCTTGGTGTCATGGGGGTGACTGTTCGCCTGGCAACGAGTGAGCAGAACAAGGAGGAAGTAAGGACTCGTCCTGAGTGATCCTCTCGGGTAGACTTGCCTGCAGAAGTTGCGCCCGCACGCACAGTTGGCCGGTGGCGTGATCAGGGTTAAAGAGGGTCTTAAAAGGGGATGACAATGACACAGATGACACGCAGGGGTTTTACCAAAACGGCCACCCTGGCCGGATTGGCCACCGCGACGAGCGCGCTGAGCGCCACGCGGGTTCTCGGTGCCAGCGAGCGCGTTCGCCTTGGATTCATCGGTCTGGGCAACCGTGGCGATCAGGTTCTTAGTGCCTTCCTTGAACACAAGGATGCAGAGATCGCGGCCATCTGCGACATCTATCAACCCTACCTGGATTTCGCCACGAAGAAGATTGGCGGCAGCCCGCAGCAGTTTCGCGACTACCGCAAATTGCTGGAGCGAAAAGACCTCGATGCCGTGGTGATCGCCACTCCGGACCACTGGCATGCCCTGCAAACCATCCACGCTTGCCAGGCGAAGAAGGATGTCTATGTCGAAAAACCGCTCTCGCTCTGTGTGGCGGAAGGCCAGGCGATGATCAAGGCGGCCAGGACCAATGAGCGAGTGGTGCAAGTAGGCATTCAACGCATGTCGAATGACTACTGCAAGGAAGCCGCCAGACTGATTCGTGAGGGGGCTCTTGGCAAGGTGACGGTGGTCCGGTGTTTTCACATCCAGAACGAGTGGCCCCAGGGCATCGGCAATCCCCCGGATGGCGAGCCGCCCAGCGATTTCGACTGGGACGCGTGGCTGGGACCGGCTCCCAAACGCCGCTACAACAAGAATCGCACGTTTTATCGCTTTCGCTGGTTTTACGACTACTCGGGAGGTCAGCTCACCAACTTTGGTGTGCATTACCTGGCGCAGATTCATGCGTCGCTTGGTGTGAATGCGCCGCGCGCCGTGGTGGCGCTGGGTGGCAAGTTCGCCAACTATGACAATCGCGAGGTCCCCGATACCCTGGAAGTGCTCTGGCACTATCCCGGGGACACCCTGGTGACATTCTCCCAGTTCAATGCCAACGGTGCCGGGGCCGCCGCGCGTCCCTGTGAGATTGAATTTCGCGGCACCAAGGGAACGATGTACTTCCGCACCAATGGCTTCGAGATTGTTCCAGAGGTAGTCACGCCCAACGAGTTTGCCGCCCGTACTCCCCTGGATCGAGAACGAGAACGCGGGTGGCGCAAGGGCGCCAAGGCGAAGATCGAGGCGCGGCGCGTGGAGGGACGCATTCGCGATGCGGATCACGCCCGTAACTTCCTGGATTGCGTTAAAAGCCGAAAGACTCCCTCGTGTGAGGTGGAGTTCGGCCACCGCTGCACCACGGCTGCCCTGATCGCCAACCTGGCCCACAAAACCCGATCGCTGCTGGAGTGGGACGCCAAGGCAGAACGGTTCACCAATAACTCAGCGGCCAACAAGCGGCTCAGTTACCAGTATCGAGCCCCGTACCAGTTGCCGACGTGACCCGGCCAATCAACGGGCACCCGCAAGGGGAGTCCAAGCGACAGGAGCGTGTATCATGAAACCAGCTTGCTATGTCGGTGTAATTCTCGCCCTCGGCAGCCTGGTCCCGGCGGTGGGGGCGGCGAAGCCCACGGGAAAGGCGACGGATGCCTACGCTGCCAATCGGGCGTTGGGGCGGGGGATCAATCTGGGGAACGCTCTGGAGGCTCCGCGAGAAGGGGAATGGGGAGTCCGACTCACGGCCGGGTATTTCAAGGCGATCAAGGAAGCAGGATTTGACACGGTGCGCTTGCCGGTGCGCTGGTCTGCCCACGCAGCCACTGATGCGCCTTACACGATCGATTCCAAATTCGCCGAACGTGTGGATTGGGCGATCGATCAGGCCACGACCAACCAGTTGAACATCATCGTCAACGTGCACCACTACGGGGAGATGGACACCGATCCAGAGAAGCATTTTCCCCGCCTTGTGCGGCTGTGGGAGCAGATTGCCACGCGTTACAAGGATCGACCGGCGAACGTCTACCTGGAGTTGCTCAACGAACCGCATGACAGACTCACGCCCGCAAAGTGGAATACGCTGATCCCCCAGCTTCTGGTCGTGGTCCGCAAGACCCATCCGACCCGTCCCGTGATTGTTGGTCCCGGAAAGTGGAATTCCCTTGGCGCCCTGGAGAAGCTGGAACTGCCCAGCGAGGATCGGCACCTGATTGTCACCATCCACTACTACGACCCCTTTGAATTTACCCATCAGAACGCCGCATGGGTAAAGGGCTCGGCGAAATGGAAGGGACGGAAGTGGACAGGCAGCGACGCCGAGAAAGGAGTGATTCAGAAAGCGCTCCAACAGCCCGCGAACTGGGGAAAAAAGCACGAGCGTCCCCTTTTTCTTGGTGAGTTTGGAGCCTATCAGGAGGCGGATCTGGACTCGCGGGTGAACTGGACCGGGTTCGTAAGCGGCGAGGCGCGGCGGTTGGGGTTCAGCACCGCCTACTGGGAATTCTGTTCTGGGTTTGGCGTGTACGACCCGAAAACCAGGGCGTGGCGTGAACCGCTCAAATCCGCGCTCTTAAAGTGAACGAGGAGACGGCGATCCGGGTGCGATCCACGAAGGCGGGGGTGGTGAGGGATGGTTAGCCCGTCCCATGGCAAGCACACCACTCCCGACACCATCTTGAATCGGTCCACTGCCAGCCGTGTGTCTGTCGGAGGGAGGCGTTCGCTGCATGCGCCTCTCAGCGATGGCGCACGGCACGAGCGTACTGGATCGGCAGGAGCGAGGACGCTTTCTGATCGCCGAGTTTGAGAGCGGCGTGGTAGGGCCAGTACGGGTCACGTAGCATCTCTCGGGCCAGCATTACCAGGTCGGTGTGTTGATCGCGCACGGCTTCGTCGGCCTGGTGCGGATCCGTAATCAGCCAGCCCACGGCAGTTGGGACCCCCGTCTCGCGACGGATGCGACTGGTGGTGGGAATCATGAAGCCCGGTCCCCAGGGAATCTTCGAGATGTCCGGGGTGATAAAGTTCTGACTCACATCGAGCAAATCCAGCCCGGCAGTTTTCATCCGCCGCACCAGTTCGATGGACTCTTCCACGGTGACACCGCCCTCGATCCAATCTGTCACGGACAGACGAACGGTCAATGGTAATCGTTCGGGCCAGACCTTGCGGACCGCGCTCAGCGTCTCCAGCAGGAAGCGAATCCGGTTGTCGAAACTGCCGCCGTAGTCGTCGGTTCTCCGGTTGGCGAGCGGGGAGTAAAACTCATGCGCCAGATAGCCGTGGGCGTAGTGCAGTTCCAGCCATTCAAAGCCCGCCGCCAGCGCCCTTTTGGTTGCTGACACGAATGCGTCACGAACGCGTGCGATGTCCTGGAGCGTCATCTCGCGAGGCACCTTCGGCAGATTGCCGCCAAAGGCGAGCGCAGACGGAGCGAGGGTTTCCCAGCCCCCCTGGTCGGTGTCAATGTGGTTGTCACCCTCCCACGGCTTGTTCGCGCTCGCCTTGCGACCAGCGTGCGCCAGCTGGATCCCGGGGACGGCCCCGTGTTCCTTCAGGAAGCGGGCGATCCGCGCAAAGGGTGGCACATGGTCGTCGAGGTAAATCCCGCTGTCAGCAGGGCTGATCCGACCTTCGGGTGAGACGGCGGTCGCCTCGACCATCACCAATCCCGCCCCGCCGACGGCCCGGGAGCCCAGATGCACGAAATGCCAGTCATTGGGGAAGCCGTTGTCCGAGGAATACTGGCACATCGGTGAGACGGCGATGCGGTTGCGCAGCACGACATCCTTGAGCCGAAATTCGTTAAACAGACTGGCCATCCCGCTTCTCCTTCTTCCAATTCGCTCACGATTTTCCGTCGCATTAATGATAGACTGTATCTACAGAGTGACCAGGTACGTAGAAAAAGGTGGGGTACTAACATGCGCGTAAGTAAGACTTGTGCGTTGGAGGGAACCGCGTATGACTGCCCGGTCGAGGCGACGCTGGAGGTGATTGGCGGAAAATGGAAGGTGGTGATCCTCTTTCATCTGACCCATGAGGGCACGCATCGGTTTGCCGAGTTGCGCCGCAAGATTCCCGGCGTGAGCGAACGGATGTTGACGCAACAGCTTCGGGAACTGGAGCACGATGGGATCGTACACCGGGAGGTCTATGCGGAGGTTCCTCCGAAGGTGGAATATTCGCTGACGGAGTACGGCCAGACGCTGCGCCCCATCACCGAGATCATGTGCGCGTGGGGGCAGAAGCATATCAGACGGATCAGGGTGAAAAAGAAGTGAAGCGGGGATCAAGAATGAGCTGGATCGAGAAATGAACAGGCGAACGAGCAACGGCGATCTGTACGACCCTCGCCGGGGAGATCAAGCGATCCGCACCCAGAGCTTGCATCTCGATGGCAAGCCGAGCGATCCGGCGCGCACCAACTACTTCTCCGTGTATTTCCTTGAATCCGGCTCCGGGACGATCTGGGCCGATGCCTCCCATTTTCCCTTCGGGCCAGATTCCCTGCTGTTCTTCGTCCCCTATCAACACATTCGCTTTCTTCCCGAGGGTCCGGTTCAGGCAGAGGTCATCCAGTTCCACGCCAACTTTCTGTGCGTTGAGACTTTTCATGCCGAGGTTGGCTGTAGCGGCATCCTGTTCAACGATCCTTATGGCGTTCCCATGGTTCGACTGGACCACCGTGCGAAGTCCGAGGTCGCTGGCCTGGTTGACCGCATCCGGCGGGAACAGAGCGAGCGCGAGCTTGCGTTTGGCGAGGTCATGCTCGCGTATTTGAAGATTCTGCTCATCATTGCCGCCCGAATCAAAACGCCCAGCTCAGAGGAGTGTCCGCCAGGGGCGCATGCGCTTCGGCATCCCGTGCTTGTCCAGCTTCGTGACCTGATCGAGCAGAACTTTCACACACTCCATGCGCCCGCCGAGTACGCGGAGCGATTGCACCTGACCCCGAAGACGCTTGGCAGGATCGTGCGGGAACATCTTGGAACCACGCCAACCGACCTCATCCGAAATCGAATCCTGATCCACGCCAAGTGGCAACTGCTCCATACCCTGAAGCCGGTCAAGGAGATTGCACGGGAAGTAGGCTTCAGCGATGAACTGTACTTCAGCCGCCTTTTCAAGAAGGCAACTGGCTATTCGCCGACTTTCTTCCGCGAGTTTGAAACAGCGATTCGAGGCGGGAGCAATCTGTCCATGTTTTCGGCTCATGCGCCCATTCTGCAGCCGCCCCTGGCTCGCGATACTTGAATCAGGGTGGCGGACAACCCCGGGACGGCCCGGTCAACCAGTCACCTCTGGTTCACAAGGGAGATGCGGCCATGGGTTTGGTGAAGCTCTTTGAACTGGCGTCGCGGATGGATCGGGTGGGAGTGGCAGTGACTCGGGTGGGGCTGATCATTGTGCTGCTCTGGATCGGGGGGCTCAAGGCGTTCCACTACGAGGCGGACGGGATCGTCCCCTTTGTCGCCAACAGTCCAACCATGAGCTTTTTCTATACGGACCCCGGCAATTACAAGAGCCACATGAACCCGGAAGGGAAACTCGTGCCAGAGAACCGCTCCTGGCATGAGTCGAATCGAACCTACGAGTTCGCTTATGGCCTGGGGGCGGTAATTGTCCTGTATGGCCTCCTGCTCTGCTTGCACCCCTGGTTGCCGCAGGCGGCGGCACTCGGCAGTTTCCTGGTCTTTGTGATGTCGTTCGTTACGCTGTCGTTCCTCGTCACCACTCCGGAGTGCTGGGTGCCGGCGCTGGGTGATGCCGAGCATGGATTCCCGTATCTGAGCGGGCGCGGGCGGCTGGTTGTCAAGGACGCCATCATGATGGGAGCGGCCCTCGTGACCATGGCCGACTCGGCAAAGGCCTATCTGCGCAAGCGGGCTGCAATCCACTCGGCAGCGCGAGTCGCGGTGAGTGACAAGGAGGTGACAACCTCCGGTGTGTAACCCAGCAGGCGCACCCAGGATCTCGAACGAAGTGGCGTGAGGGACCCGTGAGCGGGAGCGGAGGGTGCGGGACAACGGCGGCGCTCGCGGCTTCGGGTGGGCGCAGAGGGACGGCGATCACTTCTCGGGTTGGATCAGTGTCACCCGGCGTTTGGTCCGCCCCTCGACCGGGGTGCCCACGGTGATGACCAGCGAGCCGTCCCTGGCCACGGTGTTGGCATAGTCGGGCACTCCCTTTGGGTAGATCGCTTCTGCGGTGGGGTGCCTGGCCGCCTTACCGTTCACGATGGGCGAACCGAATGTCACCGTCACCCTGGGAATGTCGGCGACAGGTCTCCGCTGCCCGTAGATCTCGACGAAGTTCGCCACCTTGCGGTCGAGGACCAGCTTCTCGCCCTTGAAACGCAGGGCGCCGACGAACAGGTTCTCGTCCCGGTCGTGGGAGTAGACGAACGCCCCGACCCAGGTGTATGGTTTGCTGTCGATCTCCTCCCGGTCCATCTTCACCAGCTTGTAGGTGTACTTCCCCTTCTTCCACGCGAACGGGCGGCGCACGCTGACGAAATCCCCCTCGTGGCCGGAACTCTGGCAGAAGCCCCCCTCGGCGGGCCGGATGGCAGTCAGGCTGCGCTCGCCCCACATGGAGAAGAGGAAGCCCGGACCGAGGGGGCGAAGTTTCTGGTCCTTCTTCGTGTAGCCGTCCGCCTGCGTCTGGATGCCGCCGTAGAAGGGAGTCTTGCTCAGGTGCCCCAGGCCAACCGGGGAGATGTAGAGGTTCACCGATGAAGGCACGTCGGCGCTGATGGAGACATCCACCGCCAAACTCTCGAACGGCGTCTCCTGGCCGATATCCCACCAGGTGTCAACCAGGTGCCAGGGCATCGGCGCGTACTTCTTCTCGTCCTTCGGCTTGTCCTGGCCGGCAGCAGGGGCCAGGGCGAGAAGAACCAGGAAGAGGGGAACAAGGGTCACTCGAAGGTGTTTCATGGTTTCGATTTCAACTCGTGTTTCTGGAAGAACTCCCACATCAGATCGTTGGCGGAGATAGTCATGGCCGACTTGCCAAGAGATGCCGCCGGCGATTTCCGACCGGGCCAGGTATGACCGCCGTTTTCGATCACGACCAGCGACACTTCGGCCCCGTCCCTGCTGCTGGTGTAAGTCTTGCGGGTCACGAGCATCTCGTCGTCATTCCTGGAGAGAACGTCGATCCTTGGGTTTTCGTCGCAGCCGTTCAGCTTTACCCAGGTCTGGATCGAGTGATCGACAGAGCAGAAGTGCGTCCCGGTGATGCTCTTCTCGCCCCTACCGCCCAGGAAAGGGACATACTCGTCCCTGGTGCCATGGAAGTGCAGTATCGATACAGGGCGATTCGGCTGCTGGGTCTCGGTCGCCACAGCTCCTGCCACCGGAGCAATGGCGGCGAACCGATCGGAGAGTTCCGAGGCGAGCCGGTAGGCCATGATGGCCCCGTTCGACATGCCGGTGGCGTACACGCGCTGCGCATCGACGGGATAGGTCCGCATCAGGTCGTCCAGAAGAGCATCGATGAACCCCACGTCGTTTACCTGGTTCTGTATCGCCGGACCGCAGCAATTTCCGCCGTTCCAGTAGAGCGACGAGCGGGCGCCCGTGCCGTTTGGGTAGACTGCCAGGAAGCCTGCTTCGTCGGCCTTTCGGTTGAGGTCGGAAAACCAGGCCATCATTGCCCCGTTCATTGTCGCCCCGTGCAGCGCTAGTACCACTGGCATTGGCGTTCTCTGGTCGTGCCCTTTTGGGACATGAACGATGTAGGAACGGGTTTTGCCGTCGACGGTGAGCGAGCGAATCACACCCGGACGAAGCCACCAGGAGAAGTAGAAGTTCATGAGCCACATATGCGTTGCCGTTTACCTCAAGCCGATCGGAGATTGCCAAGCCTACTTCAACTTATGCTTCTGGAAGAATTCCCACATGAGGTCGTTGGCCGAGACGTTCGGGGCCGACTTGCCGATGAACCCCACGGGCGGCTGCTGGCCCGGCCAGGTGTGGCCACCGCCCTCGATGACGATGAGGACGACTTCCGAGCCGTCCTTGCCGTTGCTATAGGTTTTGCGTGTCACCTTCATCTCGTCGCCGTCCTTCGAGATCGTTTCCGTCTTCGGCTTCTCGTCGCAGCCGTTCAGCTTCACCCAGGTCTGCACCGACTCTTCGACTCCCTTCAACTTCATGAACGCTGGCGTTTTGCCCTTCACCGTCTCGAACGGGACGAGGGTATCTTTCGTGCCGTGGAAGTGGATGACCGGCACGGGCCGTTTCGGCTTGCTCTCGTCGATGGCGATGGTGCCGGCCACCGGGGCGACGGCGGCGATCCGGTCGGACAACTCGGCGGCGAGGCGGTAGCACATCATGCCGCCGTTGCTCATGCCGCAGGCGTAGACCCGCTTCTGGTCCACCGTGACCACTCTGCCCAGGTCGTCGAGCAGCTTGCCTATGAAGGCCACGTCATCCGCTTTTCCTTCAGCCATCTTGCCCTTGAAGCCACCCGCATTCCAGGTGAGGAACGGCCCGGAGCCGGTGCCGCTGGGGTAGACGACGACGAAGCCGGCGTCGTTCGACTTCCTGTTGAGGCCGCTGAACCAGACCATCATCGAGCCGTTCATCGCCGCCCCGTGCAGGGCCAGGACGACCGGCACAGGCTTCTTCGGGTCGTAGCCCTTTGGGACGTGGACGAGGTAGGTGCGCTTCTGCTCGCCCATCACCAGGGTGCGGGTGTGGTCGCCGGGGCCGATCCGCTCGGCTTGCTTCGGCGTGTCCTGGGCGAAGGCCGCAGCTGCCACCAGGCCGACCAGGGCCGTCGTGATAACCGAGTGCTTCATGTTCGTCCCTTCACAACTTGTAGCCGATCTTGCGCAGGAAGTCCTTCCGCCACCTGATCTCGCCGTCGTCCTCGACTCCCCTGGGCGAAAAGCCATCCACCACGCCGAGGATGCCACGGCCTTGCTCCGTCGCAGCCAGGACAACTTCGGTGGGATTGGCGGTGGCACAGAAGATGTGGCAAACCTCGGGGACCATCTTCAGCGTGTTCAGCACGTTGAGCGGATAGAAGCCGTCGCCCAGGAACACAAGGAAGGAGTGCCCGGCTCCCAGCGCGAGGGCGTTCTTCCGCGCCAGCTCGGTCATGGCGGGGTCAGTGCCGGACGAGCGCACCAGGCACTTGCCAGACGCCTCGCAGAACGCCAACCCGAACTTGATCCCCGGCACGGCCCCAACCAGTGCTTCGTGGATGTCCTCGACGGACTTGATGAAATGCGTCTGCCCCAGGATAAAGTTGGTGTCGTCGGGCTTCTCGATCTTCACGATGAGGAGTTGCATGGAACGATCCCCCTCTTTCGATGTTCGGGTCGTCCTTTCAGCCGATACGGCTATCTTATGCCCTCGCAGTTTCTCGTCCGGCTAATGGCCAGGAGTGTGTGGCATGACCACGACCAATACGACGGCAAGCGCGACCCCGGGCTTGAGTGCCCAGGAGGCGCAGGAGCGGCTTCTTCGGTACGGCCCCAATGCCGTGCCGGAGGAGCGGCCCCATCCGCTGTTGCTCTTTGTGCACAAGTTCTGGTCGCCTGTGCCGTGGATGTTGGAAGCCACCCTGTTGCTGGAACTCGTTTTGCACAGGTTCACGCAAGCCGTCATCATCGCCATCCTGCTCGTGCTGAACGCCGTCCTCAGCTTCGTTCAGGAGCGGCGGGCCAGTAACGCCCTGCAATTGCTGCGTAAGCACCTGACCGTTCAGGCCCGTGTCCTGCGAGACGGACGCTGGCAGTTGGTCCTCGCTCAGAACCTCGTGCCGGGGGATGTGGTTCACGTGCGCATGGGCGACCTGGCTCCCGCAGACGTGCTGCTTCAGCAGGGGCAAATCCTCGTTGATCAATCGGCGCTCACCGGGGAATCGGCCCCGGTCGAGGTGGGCCCTGGGAACACAGCATTTGCTGGTAGCACGGTGCGGCGAGGCGAGGCCACCGGGGAAGTTGCTGCGACAGGACCGCATACCCGCTTCGGCAAGACCGCCGAGTTGGTACGGACCTCGCGCACACCCAGCCACCTGGAAGCGCTGATTTTCACGGTCGTCAAGTACCTGGTCGCGCTGGACGTGCTGTTGGTCGGTGCGATTCTGGTTTATGCCATTGTCGGGGACCTCGCCCTGCAAGAGATCATTCCCTTCGCCCTGATCCTGCTGGTCGCCTCGGTCCCGGTGGCGCTGCCGGCGACCTACACCCTGGCGAGCGCCCTCGGCTCGCTGGAACTCGCCCGGCGGGGCGTGCTGGTGACGCGGCTCTCTGCCGTCGAGGAGGCGGCGGCGATGGACGTTTTGTGCAGCGATAAGACCGGTACGATCACGAAGAACCAGTTGGTGGTGGCGGCGTTGCGGCCCAGCGCTGCCCACTTCGAAGAGGAACTCCTCGAACTGGCCGCTCTCGCCTGTGACGATGCCACGCAAGACCCCATCGATCTGGCAATACTGGACGCCGCCAGAAAGCGGAACGCCCCGACTCGACAGCGACAACGCCTTCAGTTTTTCCCCTTCGATCCTGCCACCAAGCGCTCGGAAGCTCTGGTGTCCGAGCCGGCGGGCGTGCTTCACGTCGTCAAGGGCGCACCCGCCGTGGTAGCCGCTCTGACCGATGGCGACCGGCTTCTCGACACCGAGGTGCAGGCGCTGGCAGCCCAGGGTTGTCGCGTTCTGGCTGTCGCAGCGGGGCCGCAAGGCCGCTTGCGCCTGGTCGGCCTGGTGGCGCTACAAGACCCGCCGCGAGAAGACTCCCAGGCCGTGGTTCGGAGCCTTGGTGATCTCGGTGTTCGGGTCGTGATGGTCACGGGAGACAGCGCAGCCACGGCCCAGGCCATTGCCGCCCAGGTAGGAATCGACGGCGAGACCTGTCTGGCCGAGAGCCTGCGCGGCGGGGACGACGCTCGGCGCCGGGAATGCGCGGTCTTTGCCGGCGTGTTTCCCGAAGACAAGTTTCATCTCGTCCAGATTTTCCAGCAAGCGGGGCACGTGGTGGGGATGACCGGGGACGGGGTGAACGACGCCCCCGCCTTGAAGCAGGCCGAGGTGGGGATCGCGGTCGCCAACGCGACGGACGTGGCCAAGGCGTCGGCGAGCCTGGTTTTGACGAATCCCGGCTTGACGGACGTCCTGGCTGCGGTCCAGACGGGGCGGTGCATCTACCAGCGGATGCTGACCTACACCCTCAACAAGATCGTCAAGACGTTCCAGATCGCCCTGTTCCTGAGCCTTGGCCTGCTGCTGACCGGCGTGTTCGTCACCACACCCCGGCTGATCCTGCTGCTACTGTTTGCCAACGACTTCGTCACGATGTCGCTGGCCGCTGACCGGGTGACGTTTTCCCGCACACCCGACCGCTGGCGCATCCGACCGCTGGTGATGATCGCCCTGGTGCTGGCCCTGGCCTGGGTCACCCTCTGCTTTGCCGTCTTCCTGGTGGGGCGAGATCTGTGCCACCTGGATCTACCGCAGCTGCAAACCCTGGTATTTCTGACGCTGGTGTTTTCAGGCCAGGCCACGGTCTATCTGGTGCGCGAGCGGCGACACCTGTGGAAGTCCTGGCCCGGCCACTGGCTACTCGTGAGTTCCCTTGCCGATGTTATCGTCGTCGGTCTGCTGGCGACGTACGGGGTGTTGATGGCTCCGGTCAGCCCGCTGGCGGTGGTAGCTCTGCTCGCCTTGGTGGGAGTTTATCTTCTGCTACTGGACTTTCTGAAGATTCGCCTCTTGCGGTGGAGTGGATTCCATTGACATCGGCACGGCACAGCATTGAGTGAAACGACCCGGAGTTAGTTTTCCTTCCTCGGCAAGGCCTTCACGAACTTGAGCGCTCGCTCGATCCAATCTTGCAACTGGTCGTCATCTGCGATCCCT
>JAKOSN010000356.1 GCA_029777335.1 Planctomycetota bacterium | reverse complement strand
AGCGTGCCTGGGTGTCGAGCAGGGCGCTCTTAGTTCTTGATCTGTACCCCTGGAAGTGCCTTGCGCAACTCGGCGACCGCCTGGTTGGTGATCTCCTTGTTGTCGCGCACATCGAGCGATTGCAGACTCTTCAACTTCGCCAGACGCTGCAGGCCGTTGTCGGTAATCCCTGTTCCCTGCAGGGTTAACGACTGTAGATTCTTGAGCCGCAAAAAATAATCGAGGTCGGTGTCCTGCACAGGGAGACCGCTCAGGTCGAGCGAGCGCAGATGCTGGAAATCGGGGATACTCTCCAGAAAGCGCAGATACTTGTCCAAAAAGAACCCATCCTTCTGAATGCGCTCACGGAGCATCTGGCGGTTGGTCAGGGTGATGGAAACGACGGGGTTGGATTCGAGATTGGAGTCGAAGCCCACCTCGCCCTCGACCCGTTCAATCCATTCGACGACCGGAATCAGGTCGAGGGATACGAGTTTGCGCGGCTCCAGCACCGTTCGCGCCGTTCGGCCGGTGGGAGCAGTTGGTCCCGTGGGGCCGGTTGATCCAGTGTCGCCGGTGGAGTTTTCCGCGATCTGAGTCTGGTGCGCGGTGGAAAGGAGGCTCGGAAGGAAGGCCACTGCCGTCCCGAGCAAACCGAGCAGAGCCACCACGACAGCGACTCCCGCGACCGGAATGCGCCGCAGCCGGGGGGTGGGAGCCGCGGGGACCTTCGGCGTGGGCATGGCCTGGGTGGGGAGGGTTTCGGGAACGGTCACCACGCCCTCGTAGGTGCGGCTCCCCGAGGCCAAGAGGGGCGGCAAACTGAGGGCGGTGGTTCGAGGCCGGGCGAGCCATTCACCCAGGGCGTTGGCCAGCATCCCGGCGCTGGAATGGCGGTGGGAGGGATTGCGGGCGATGGCGCGCAGACAGATCTCCTCCAGCTGGGGATCCAGGCCGGGCACATAGCGCGACGGAGGCGTGGGGGACTGGGAGATCACCTTCGCCATGATCTCCATGGACGATCCCTGAAAGGGTAAATATCCCGTGAGCAGTTCGTAGAGGATCACCCCAAGGCTGTACACATCACAGAGCGGGCCCATGGCGGCTGCCTCGCCGAGCACCTGTTCGGGAGCCATGTAGGCGGGGGTGCCCAGCGGGGAGCCGTCGGTGGTCAGACGCGACCCTTCCTGATCGAGTTGGCGCGCCAGGCCGAAGTCCATGATCACTGGTTCGCGGCGCTGGTTGATCACGATGTTGGCCGGCTTGAGATCGCGATGAATGACCTCCTTCTCGTGCGCTTCCTGCACGACCAGGGCGAGGGTGCGGACGAAGGCAGCGGCCTCGGGAGGTGTGAATTTGCGACCGCGATGCAGTTCCTCTGCCAGCGTCGCGCCCTCGACATAGGCGAGCACCAGGTAATTGATGCCGTCGTGTTCGCCAACCTCATGCACCGCACAGATGTTGGGGTGATCGAGGCGCGCCGCGGCGCGGGCCTCGCGCTGAAAGCGTTCCAGCACGCGCGGCCCATCGCCCTTGTTAAAACGCGGCACCTTGAGGGCCACCGGGCGGCGCAGATGGGTGTCGTGCGCCAGGTAGACCTTCCCCATCCCGCCCTGGCCCAGGCGCCGAATCACCTGGTAGCGCCCAAATTGAATCGGCAAATCGCCCTCGGCAGTGGGGGTGTAGCTGGGGGCGGGGAGGGTGTCGCCAGGAGGGGGAGCATTGCCGCCTTCGAGCGTGCGGGCGGAGAGAACCAGTTGGCGGAACTCCTGCGCCTGCTGGGGAAAGCGCCGCTCGAACTCCTCCAGATCGGCACGCTGGCCGGCGCGTTGACGAGCCATGAACTCGGCCTGGAGCAGCCGGGCCGGGACCGTCGCGCTGGTCCCCAGTTCGGGGTACACCTGAAGATAGTCCTCGACGGTGAGCGGTTTGCCGGTTGTCCATTGATGCAACAGGTCGCGTTTGACAAGTTCGAGGGTCAGCGGCTGGCGTAGCGGATTGTCGCGGAGCACCTCCAGATAGCCCGGAAGCAGACCGTCGTACCACGAGCGTTCGAACTCGTCCAGCCATGCTTCCAGCTGTCGCCGGTGTGCCTCGGGAAGATCCCGT
>JAKOSN010000355.1 GCA_029777335.1 Planctomycetota bacterium | reverse complement strand
TTTTCGCCGTAAGTCTTTATCAGTTTGATTTTTTCAGTTCGCTCGCTTCAGTCGCACCTGCCATGGAAATAGCAGTCAAGGAGAGAGGTGGTTCGCGATGAGTTGGACAGAGCTTCTGCGCCAGAAAGCGGCTGAACTGGCCCAGCAGGCAGAGGATCCTCCCGAGTCGGCGCCTCCTTGCATCAGGACTCCTGCCGATAGTCTCCTGACGGATCTCTCTGGGGAGGAAAGGGACCTGGAATGGGATCAACTCCAACCGATCTGTGTACCGGCCTGGTCGGAGCCGAGGTATCCGCATCTGTGGCATCATTCGCAGGCGGAAACACTGGAATTCATCCGGCGCTGGAATCAGGAGGCGCTGGAACGCTGGCAAAAGAAACACGGAGTGAGCCCGTGAGCAATCTGCCCCCCTTATGGCCTCATCAGGAGGCGGCGATTCAATCGGTGTTGCTGGCCCTGGCTGCTGGGAGGAAGTCCGGACTGGTCGTGCTACCGACCGGGTGTGGCAAGACAGGAATGGTGCTTTCCCTGGGGGCCAGGCTCCAGGTGCCAATGTTGTTTTTGGTACACCGCGATGAGTTGCTAGCTCAGACTTGCCTGGCCGCTGCGCGTTTCTGGCCCAGCGCATACGCGGTCGCCATTCGCTCCGGGGTCCGCCACTGGGATGGCTCTGCGCTCAACGGTCACCGTCTCCCCGATCTGGCGGTGGCGATGGTGCCCACCCTGGTACGTCGCCTCGATACGATCGCCTCCACTCGCTTTGCCATGGTGGTGGCGGATGAGGCTCATCTCAGCCTGGCCCGGACCTGGCAGCGCGTGATCAGTCACTTCCGGGAGGCCTTCTTGCTCGGAGTCACGGCTACTCCAGAAAGGCTCGATAGCAAGCCCCTCTCCACGCTCTATGGCGAACAACCGCTTTACAGTTACTCGCTTCACCAGGCGATTCAGGATGGCCGACTGTGTCCTCTGCGCGTGGAATCAGTGGTTACCGAGGTGGATCTGGATGCGATCGAAACGGTGGGAGGGGACTTTGCCAAGGAGCAACTCGCTGTCGCAGTCAACACCCCTGGACGCAATGCACAGGTAGTTGAGGCCTATCAGATGCATGGCACTGGGCGCCGGGCCATTGCCTTCTGTGTGGACGTCGACCATTGTGAGGACCTGGCAGAGTCCTTCCGCGCTGCGGGAGTGCGCGCGGCCGCGGTGCATGGTCAACTCGATCGGGACGTCGTAAGACCAGGAATCCTGCAGGACTTCGCCCGGGGACAATACCAGGTGCTCACCTCGTGCGAGGTGCTCACCACCGGATTTGACGATCCCGGGGTGGCCTGTGTGCTCTGGGCCCGTCCGACCCAATCCAAGACGCTCTACATCCAGGGCAC
This sequence comes from Planctomycetota bacterium, assembly GCA_029777335.1. GTDB lineage: Bacteria > Planctomycetota > Planctomycetia > Gemmatales > Gemmataceae > JAKOSN01. The sequence continues at coordinate 3,124 of JAKOSN010000355.1, read as the reverse complement.
AGGGCGAGGACTGCGGCTGGCGCCCAGCAAGGCTGACTGTCTGGTGATCGATTTCACCGACAACTGCCACAAGCACAAATTGGTCTGTGCGCTGGACCTGACTGGACGGAAGAAACCCCTTGGTGTGAATGCTTCGGGAGAGGCGGAAACACACGAACGTGAGGACTCCCCTGCTGAGTTGGTGGATGTGCCAATCGTGGCCTGGCAGCTCAAGCAGGTGTGCCCGTGGCCTGCCGTGCCGAGTGTGGACGGCTATGTGCCGATGTACGACTGGCACAACGATCCGGCGACCTCGGGCCAACTTCGGGCGCTGGCTTCTTACGGACTATCTCCCAATGAGTGCCTGTCCAAGGGAGAGGCGAGTTATCTGCTGGACCGCTGCGCAGAGTATGACGCCGCCTTCCCCTTGCCTGCCACTCCCAAGCAGCGTTACTGCTTGGAGTCTGCGGGACTGTGGGAAGAGGGAATCTCCAGGCGTCAAGCCTCGGTTTTGATCACCCACATCAAACAACGTGACGCTATTTGGGCAGGATAAACTCCTGCGGTTTCTCGTTCATTCCCCTGGAAGATCTGCAGACCGCTCTGCGCTCGCAGGGTGTTCTCTCCCATTGAAAGGACCGAGCAATGCTGAGAGTGACCATCGAGATGCTCCCCCGTGGGAGCGAGGAAGATGCCTATGTGCTGGGGCGCGTGTTCATCACCAACGATGGCACCGGGAGCCTCACTGTGGGCAACTACGACGTCGAACTGACCAAGGAACCGCCCATCGCGAAGCGCACTGGCACCTGGCGCAAGGGCCGTGTGGAGGGATTCCTGCGCAAGCTTCTCGGTCCCTACGACCTCCTCTATCGCGCCCTGATAGCTTGTGGGATCTCTGAACGCAACCTCCGTCCCACCGCACCAAGTCAGAAGGATCGACCCGAGGAGTAACCATGGCTCGGTCAAAAAGCTGGCGAAAGATTGCACGTCCCATCATTGCTGAAGTGCTGCTTAAAGCCCCGGCAGATGCAACCGAGCATCAGCTCCGTGCTGCCTTGCGTGCCGTCTACCCATTCGGCATCCGCGAGCACCACCCGTACAAGATCTGGTTGGACGAGTGCCGCAAGCAACTCGCCTTTCACCTTGGCCAGAAAGCACAATCAACGGCACCAGCACTCCGTTTTCGCTTCTGCCATGGCAAGAAGCCATTCTGGATCGATGTTCAATGTGGCTGGTGTAATTCTCGCAAACCACTCGGCTGTATGCTCTGCTTGTCCCGACATCAAGCGTTGATTGCTGTCCTGGCTGATGCTGCTTTCCAGGGACAGCTCACCTGTCTGCGCCAACAGCCAACAGCCGATGGTGCTCACGTTCTCGGGGACTGGCTCGAAGAGCATGGCGAGTATGAACTGGCCGATTTGTTTCACGCCGTCAACGGAAATGACATCGATTGGATCTAAACACCTTTGCAGGAGATTCACGATGATGAGGAGGTGCCCCATGCCTGATTGGTCCATCGAGCACCAGCGACTGTTCGACCGTCATGCGAAGCTGGCTGTCTCCATCGGACGCAAGGTTGCCTGTGCATTCCCGAAGCATGTCTTCGACCCAGGTGAGGTGGACGCTGCTGCTTTGTGTGGGCTCTGGCGAGCCGCGCGAACGTGGAAACCACAGACCAAGTTTGCTACCTGGCTTGCAGTCTGCGTGCGATCCGCGGTGCGGGACATGATACGCTGCGCCACCGGCCAGCGCAAGCAAAATGGACGCTTCTACCGGGTGGGAAAGTCTATCCGATCTGTCTGTTCGATCCATGCCGAGTCCGAATGGCTGCGCAATCACACCGAAGACCACTTTCACCCAACGGTGGACGACCGCCAGGGTGCCGATCTGGATCTTCTGGACTGGCTCGATTGGCTCTTGCGTCCCCTGGACTCCATCAGTCAACAATTGGTTCGGCTGGTCTGGTATGACGGTCAAACCATGCGCCAGGCTGGGGACGCTGTTGGTCTGAGCCAGTCCGCTGTTTGCTTGCGACTGAAGAGGGCAAGACCAGTCCTGGTTGATCGATTGGAGAACTCATGCACCCTTGGTCCATTGTGCAGGCCGACGCTCTGACCTGGTTGCGATCTTTGCCGCCAGATTCCGCGTCTTTATGCCTGTTCTCGCCACCCTATGAGCGAGCGCGCCTCTACCTGGAAAACGGCGAGGATCTCGGGATCGCCAGGGGCACAGAGGAATGGGTGGCGTGGATGCTGGAGATTATCCAGGCCGCCCTGGTGGCCACCAACGGTTTGGTCGTGTGTGTCTGCGAGGGACAGACCAGGCAGTATCGCTACAGTTGTGCGCCTGCCCTCCTGATGGCTGATCTCCATCGTGCTGGCGTCTCTCTCCGCAAGCCAGTCATCTATCGTCGCGTGGGCATCCCAGGATCGGGGGGACCGGACTGGTGGCGTAACGACTGGGAGTGGTGCCTCTGCTGCACGCGCGGAGGTAAACTGCCGTGGAGCGACAACACCGCCACAGGACACGCGCCGAAGTGGGCTCCCGGAGGTGCCATGAGTCACCGCCTGAGCGACGGGGCACGCGTCAACCAGTGGGGTGGACACCCCAGCAGTGGCCAGCAGAGACGGCAGGACGGGGGCAGGCAACCAGCAGGGAGGCCCTCGCATCAGTTTAAACGACCCAACGGCAAGCGAGCGGGGATCAAGAAAACCGCTCGTGAGACACACAAGGGTGGGGAACTGGTCGAGCAGGCATATGTCCCTCCCGTGGTCGCCAATCCGGGCAATGTGATCCAGCAGACGTACACCGCTGAGGAAGTGGCGGAGATCCTCGGCCAGCCCACGGATGTGATCGACTGCACGGTGGGCGGTGGGCAGATGGGGTCCAAGCTATCCCACCAGAACGAGGCGCCCTACCCCGAGGCCCTGTGTGAGCCCTTCATTCGTAGCTTCTGCCCAGAGGGTGGACTGGTGATCGATCCGTTCACGGGGTCAGGCACCACCGGGGCGGTCGCTCTCCGCTGGGGCAGGCGCTTCGCTGGCTGCGATCTGCGTCAGAGCCAGGTTGAACTGGCGCGCCAGCGTCTCGCTGAGGAGACGACGCTCTTTCACTGTTCCGAGGAATCGCCATCATGAGTGTCCGA
>JAKOSN010000011.1 GCA_029777335.1 Planctomycetota bacterium | reverse complement strand
CGTGACGATCATCCTGAGGACGATCTATCAGGAGGAAACGGTTTCGATCGATAGCATCTATGGCGCGTTTTGCGGATACTTGCTGGTGGCGATCGCCTTTGGGCATCTCTATTGTTGTCTGGAAACGCTGACGCCGGGATCGTTTCGGCGAACCAATCTCGGCAACGCAGTGCTCATCCCCGTGCAGGACCGGCACTATCTCCTGACCTACTTCAGCATCATCACCCTGACCACCGTGGGGTTTGGCGATATCACCCCCGTGAAGGAAGCTGGCGAGGGGCTGGCGGCCGTCGAGGCCGTGATTGGCCAGTTTTACGTCGCTGTTCTTGTCGCTGAACTGATCGGTCAACGGGTCTCCCAGGCCATCGCGGCTCGCGAAGCGAACACCAGGAACAACACTGCGCCTCCGCCGGTCCGGGAGGATTCTCTCGGCGGTGGCGAACAGAAGTAGCACCCGGACGCCCCCTCTGGCATCATCGGAGACAATCTGCCCATTTTGCTGACCAGCCGAGGATTTCCCCCATGCGACTCTCCTGTGCCATGGCATTGTTCGCGCTCTTCGCCGCCGAGATTGTGCTCCAGGCCGCCGACGCACCCGCGCGCACCTGGTCGGTCGGTCTCGCCGAGGTGGACATCACTCCAAAGTATCCGATTCGGCTGAACGGCTTTGGTTTTCGCCGGCGCGAATCCGAGGGGGTGACGCAGAAGATCCACGCCAAGGCTCTGGCGATCGACGACGGCGGCAAGGATCCGGCACTGCTGATCACGGTGGATATTCTCGGCATCCCCGCGGACATTACCCGCGAACTCGCCCGACGCTTCGAGAAAAAAGCCGGGTTGAAGCCCGAACGCCTGGCGCTTACCGCCACCCACACCCACACCGCGCCAATGCTCCGCGGGGTCAACCCTACCCTCTTTGGCGTCCCGATTCCCCGGGACCATCTCGCCACCATCGATCGGTACACCACGGAGTTTCTCGACAAAGTTGAGGAAGTCGGGCTGGCGGCCTTGAAACAACGCCAGCCGGCGCAGTTGACCTGGGGGATCGGCCAGGTTGGATTTGCCAGGAATCGACGCAACCCACCGGGCCCCGTGGATCACGATCTGCCGGTGCTTGTGGTGCGTGATCCAAAGGGGAAGATTCGCGCGGTGTATGTCAGTTATGCCTGCCATTGTGTCACTCTGTCCAACAACAAGATCAGCGGCGACTGGGCAGGCTATGCCCAGGAAGCGATCCAGGACGCCTTTCCGGGCGCCGTGGCGTTTGTCTCCATCGGTTGTGGCGCAGATGCCAACCCCAGCTCGGGCGTTACCGGTGACAACACCGAGATCGCCTCGCGCCAGGGGCTGGAGATTGCGCGCGAGGTACAACGCCTGGTGAAAGGCTATCTGGCGCCGGTGCACGGCCCGCTCCAGACCGCAGGCAAGACGATCACCCTGGATCTCGCTCCGCTGCCCGAGCGTGCTGGGTGGGAAACGCTGGCCAAACGCCAGGACGCCATCGGTCATCATGCGCGCGTGCAGCTGGAAAAGCTCGCCCGCAAGGAAAAGCTGCGCACCGCCCTCGACTATCCGATCATGACCTGGACGTTTGGCGACGCGCTGGCGATGGTTTTTCTGCCAGGGGAAGTGGTGGCCGATTATGGCCTGCGCCTCAAGCGGGAACTGGACGGGCGCCGCTTGTGGATCAATGCCTATGCCAACGAGGCGCCATGCTACATTCCTTCCGAACGGGTGCTGAAGGAAGGCGGCTACGAAGGCGGCGGGGCGATGATCTATTACGATGTGCCCGTGCCCTTCAAACCCGGGTTGGAAGAGCGCATCGTCGGCGTGGTCAAGGAGCAACTGGGCAAGCGTTTCTCCGCCCCCCATGATCCACGGAAGATTCAGGGGAAAGAACCCCTCTCGCCTCAGCAATCGCTGGCAGCCTTGCAGCCGCGCCCTGGGATGAGCGTGGATCTGGTCGCCGCCGAACCGCTCGTGATTGACCCCGTGGCGATCGACTTCGGCCCCGACGGCAAACTCTGGGTTGCGGAGATGAACGACTATCCCACGGGAAAAACGGGCAAATGGGAGCCAGCCGGTCGCGTGCGCGTGTTGATCGACAGCGACGGCGACGGCATCTTTGATCGTGCAACCGTCTTTCTCGACGGCATCCCCTTTCCCACGGGGATCAAGGTCTGGCGCAAGGGGGTGCTCGTCTGTGCGGCCCCGGATATCCTCTACGCCGAGGACACCGATGGCGACGGCAAGGCCGACGTGGTGCGCAAGCTCTACTCTGGCTTCGGCACCAGCAACTACCAGGCGCGCGTGAACAGTCTGGAATGGAGCCTGGATGGCTGGATCTACGGCTCGTGTGGTCTCTTTGGTGGCACCATCCAGCGGGTCGGGCAGGATACTCCCCTGTCACTGGGGGACCGCGATTTCCGTCTGCAACCGGATCGCGGTGCCATCGAGCCTGCGACAGGCCGCACCCAGCAGGGACGGGTGCGCGATGACTGGGACAACTGGTTCGGCTGCGATAACAGCACGCTGGTTCGCCACTATGTGCTCCCCGATCATTACCTGGCACGCAATCCGCATCTCCTTCCGCCTGTGTCGGCGGTCTATGTCCCGGATTACCCCAATTCCAATCGGCTTTATCCGGCAACGACGGAGCAGCAGCGGTTCAAGCTCTCCGGTCCGGCCAATCTCGTCACCTCGGCCTGTGGGCTGGGCATCTATCGCGACGACCTGCTCGGCGACGACTTTACTGGCAATGCCCTGGTCTGCGAGCCGGTCAATTTGCTGGTGCATCGGTTGCGGTTGTCGAGTCGTGGCAGCACCTTCTCGGGGCGCCGAGCAGCCGAGGAAACCACGAACGAATTCCTCGCCTCACGCGACGGCTGGTTTCGTCCGGTACAGGTAAAGACGGGTCCTGACGGGGCGCTCTGGGTGGTGGACATGTATCGCTTTGTGATCGAGCATCCACGCTGGATTCCGCCTGAGCAACTGGCCACGGTGGATGTACGCGCGGGCCACACGATGGGACGGATCTATCGTGTGCGGCCCAAAGATCGGGCGCTGCGTACCTGGCCGCGGCTGGATCGCCTGGATACCGCGGGGCTGGTGGCGGCGCTGGACAGCCCGAACGGCTGGCAACGCGACATGGTCAGCCAGATGCTCCTGTGGGAAGCACGCCACGATGCCGCGCCTGCCCTGGGAAAATTGGCCCGTGCAAGCAAGCGCCCTCAGACGCGCGTTCATGCGCTCTGCGTGCTCGCCGGGCTGGGGAAATTACAAGCCGAGAGTGTCCAGCAGGCACTGGCCGATCCGCACCCCGGCGTCCGGCGTCATGCCGTGCGCCTGGCGGAGCCGTTTCTGGCCACCCAGAGCAAACGGCTGGCTTCTGCTCTGCTGCACCTGACCACTGACGCCGACGCCCAGGTCCGACTGCAACTGGCGTTCACTCTGGGAGCGTGGCGCGATCCCCAGGCAGCCAGCGCACTGGCACAACTGGCGCTTCAACACGCCGACGATCCCTATCTGGTGGCCGCCGTCCTGAGCAGCGTGGACGGCGACAAGCTGCCTCTGGTGCTGCGCGAAGTCTTCGCCCGCGCCGAAGGAAAAGCTCCGCCCGCCGAACTCGCCCAGCCACTGGGGCGTCTGGCCGTGCTGATGAACAAGGGGGCGGCCCTGCCCTCGCTCGTTGCGATCATCGTTCGCCCAGAGCAGGAGCGCTGGTCGCCGTGGCAGATGCTGGCGCTGGCCAGTTTGCTCGATACCCTTGAACGCCGCGGGGAGGAGCTGAAACAGAGAGAAGAGATCGTCAAAAGTGCTGAATCAATGATCTCAAGCGCCCGGCTGCTCGTCAGCAGCGACCGAACTCCCGAGAAAGAGCGATTGGCAGCACTGTCGTTACTGGGACGTCAGCCCGCGAAGCACCAGACCGACGCCGAGTTGCTTGCTGCATTGTTGCAACCACGCACCCCGGCGACTCTGCAAGGAGCAGCACTGTCGGCCCTGGCGCGCATGCCGGGAGACAAACCCGCCACTTTGTTGCTCGCCCGTTGGCGCAGCCTTTCGCCCACCGCCAAGGCTCAGGTACTCGATGCCCTGCTCAGTCGCCCTGCCTGGCAGATCGCGCTGGTGCAGGCGCTGGAGAAGAACGAGCTACCCGCCGCCCAGATCGATCTTCCCCGGCGACAGCGTTTGCTGCACAGCCGGGTGGAAGCCGTGCGTACCCGGGCCGCCAAACTTTTCGCGAGCGGTCCTTCCGCGGATCGACAGAAGGTGCTTCGAGACTATCAGCAAGTCGCAACCCTCAAGGGCGATCTCAGCCGAGGAAAACAGGCCTTTGCGCGCGTCTGTGCCACGTGCCATCAATTCCAGGGGGTCGGCCATGTGGTGGGACCCGATCTCCACGCGGTTGCCCTCAAAACGCCGCAATATTTTCTCACCGAAATTCTCGACCCCAACCGTAATGTCGATGCGCGCTACGTGGAGTACCAGGCCACCACTCGCGCCGGCCGCACCTTCACCGGCTTGATGGTGAGTGAAAGCGCGGGGAGCATCACCCTGCGCGGCCAGGAAGGGAAGGAGCAAACGATCGCACGCTCCGAGATTGAAGAACTTATCAGCTCTGGAAAATCGCTCATGCCCGAGGGGATGGAAAAGGTCCTGCCGCCGCAGGAACTGGCGGATCTGATCGCCTATCTCTCCAGCGTGCCCATCCCTGCCAAGGTGGTGCCCGGCAATCGCCCCACCGTCCTCCGGGTGGAGAAGGGACGCGTAACGCTGCATGCCAGCAGCTGCGAGATTCGCGGCGGCCAGATCACTTTCGAGGGCGAATTCAAGAACATCGGCATGTGGCACGGCGGCAACGACCACATCCTGTGGCGCATCGAACTCGACCAGGAGAAAACCTTCGATGTCTGGCTCGATTATGCCTGTGACAGGGGCTCGGCAGGGAATCGTTTTTTGCTGGAGGGAGGGACGCCGGTCCTCGGTGGAGAGGTCGCCAGCACAGGTGGCTGGGATCGCTATCGCCAGGTGAAGCTGGGCACCATCAAGCTGGCCGCCGGGAAACAAACGGTGCGTGTGCGTCCGGAAGGAGAGCGGCTGCGCGGGGCGTTGCTCGATTTGCGGACTTTGTACCTGGTGCCCGTGGGTGAGAAGGTGCCTCTGCCCTGAGGGAGAAACAAAAACGCTCCGCCGACTGGAAGGACAGCCAGCGGAGCGATGCAGCTTTTCCTGCGATCACGGAAGGGAAACAGCCTCGCCACCGGCCCGAGTGGCCAGGGCACGATACACCGCGATGTTAATGTTGGTGGGGATAAAGCGCACGCCCCCATCGGCAAAGGCGAAGTTGATCCCGGCCGAATGCCGACTGCGGAAGGAGTACACATTCCCCCAGTCGCTGTACGAGTAATAGGTACCGTTGGTGCGCACTGAGTTGGGCCAGATGCCGCAGGTGGCGGTCGCGTAGTTGAAGAACGCCCAGGCACAATGCCGGTTCAGATCGGGCACACCTTCGCCGATCATCAGCGTGTTGCTGGTGCCATCCTGGATCTGCTGAACGGCGAGCTTGTTGTTGTAATCGGAGCGGTAAAAGATGCCGTTCCCCTGATCGAGCCCATTGCTCCCTCCCGGAGCGGAAACGCGGAAGCGCGCTTCGCCCCAGGCCCAGTTCGAACCCGCCACGCCCTGGTAGTTGGTGGGTCCCATCGGGGTGCCGTTGGTGTTGTTGCGATCGGTGTAGACGTGATTGGACGAATCGCTGGGGCACAACAGGGTGGGGATGATGGCGGCACAGGCGAGGGTGCCATCGGGCAAACGCGAGTTGTTCATGGTGGAAGTGGAGCTGGCGATGTTGCCCCACTTGTAGAGATTATCCTGCTCGAAATAGGGGAGCAACCGTGCCAGCCAACTCCAGCAATTCCGCGCGTTGGCATTGTAGCTGTAGCCTGGCCCCGCGCTGCGCGGCAGATAGCCCTGCGAATCGTTGTGGTTGTGGCAGGCCAGTGCCAGTTGCTTGAGGTTGTTGGCACACTTCATGCGCGCCGCCGCTTCACGCACCTTTTGCACCGCGGGCAGAAGCAAGCCGATGAGGATGGCAATGATGGCGATCACCACCAGCAGCTCAATGAGCGTGAAACCAGCACGAGACGTTTTGCAGCGTTGAAACATCAGAACCCCCTTACAGAAGATGAAAAAGTACAAACACACATCCGGGGCGTCACCCCGGCTGAATCTACTTGCGGGTGGTTTGCAGATCGTAGGCGCCGGCGCGTGGCTCGGCGACCACTTCCAGGGCCAGGGGAGTGGTGGCAGGATCGCCACAAAAGGTGGCAACCTGGGATTTGACCTGTTCGGGATGAGCCGAATCCGGGGTCTCCTCGGCCACGACGGTCACCTTGTACCAGCCGAGCGGAGCACCCGGCTTGCCGTTGGTGAAGACCTCATAAGTCCCGTCGGAACTAATTGACGCGCTGGGAATCGCAGTCGAGGTGTTGCCCTTGGCCGGATCAGGATGCAGGGCGATGCTCCCGGTGGTCAGGGGCTTCTGATCGACCAGGATCTTCCCCTTGACCGGGTGATATTTCTCTCCCTGTCCGGAGCAGCCGGCGAGTCCTGTAAGAAAGACAAAAAATACCGAAAAAATAGTAATTGCAAACAAGCGAGAAGCACCCTGGAGAGTCATGCGCTGGTCGTCCTCCAGTTCAAGCGGGAGCACGGGGGAAGAGAAAGATTACCCGGTGCTCATGAATGATTAACGAAGACTAATTTTCCGCATGCTAATGCACCTGGTTTTCCCAGTCAAGGATCTCTTCGGAATTTCCAAAAGATGAGAAAAAAAGAGGGGAATCGCAGCCCTTGTGGGCCCTCGGCTCCAGGGAGGCGAGGGCAGGGCGGGCAAGGAGCAATCGAGCAACAACCTTCTCCAGGAAAAGGAGTTGTGCGATCTGACTTGAATCGCAATTGATGAGAAAGGGAGTTCTCGGGGAAATCCCCCTGAAGCAGGAATGGCAATGAAAGACCATTCATGCTTCAGGAGTAGATTTTCACAGCTTAGCGGCGTGAGGACTGCCCGTTCTTGCCAAGCAGTTCGTTGACCAGTTCCGTGGCATCGTAGACCTTGGCCAGCGCCTCGATGATCCCGGCGGAGTGAACCGACACGGCCCGGGCCTCTTTCTCGCTGTACGCAAAGTCCAGCACCAGCGACTGGATGTTGCCATCGAAGATGATCCCGACCACCTCGTTGTCGCGATTCACCACCGGGCTGCCGGAGTTGCCACCGATGATGTCGGCGGTGCAGACAAAATTCATCGGGGTCTGAAGGTTCAGCTTGCTCTTGCGTTCTTCCCAGCGCGGCGGAAGATCGAAGGGCGGCTTGTTGTTGTGCTCCTTGGAACGCTCATACAGCCCGGCGAATTTCGTCATCGCCGGGATCTTCTTGCCCTTCTCCTCGTAGCCCTTGACCGGCCCAAAGGCCAGCCGCAGGGTGAAGGTGGCATCGGGATAGGTGCTATCGCCCTCGACGGCGTACTTGACCTTGGCAATCTCGGCGTAGGCCTGTTGCTTGACCTCGTCCACCTCATTCTGCATCCGCTTGCGCACCTCGCGTGCCGGTTGATCGAGCAGGCGCGCCAGCTGAATCATCGGATCCTTGCTCGCCTTGACCGCCTGGCTCCCCTTGCGATCCCACAACTTCTTGCGCACGCCCACCTCTGCCAGCTTGGAGCCCAGGACGAGTTCCGTGGCGCGCTGTTGCGGCGATTTGCCGGCCAGCACCTTCTGCACCAGGGGATTCTTGAAACCCAGCTCGGCACACAGGAAGGTTAACGAATCGGTGAGTTTGACGATCTCATATTCCGGGAAAATCTTCTGGTCGGCGAGCAGTTCCTCCTCCAGCGAATCGAGGCCGGAGTCGCGGAACTCGCGCAACCGTTCGCCGTTGGGCTTGGGGAGCTCTTCACTGCCACGCAGCAAGGTGCGGGCGAAGTGGAACAACTCGGAATTCACCCCCGCCCCCGCTTCGAGCATCGTGTACCGGCGGATCAGCTGCGCACGTACTTTCTGGGCGGTGGCAATCTTCTTCCAGGCATCGGTCGCGTCCTTGAGCTTCTCGTTGTTCTTGACCGCCTCCTGGAGCTTCTTCTCGCCCGCAATCTTCTGAGCCATCAGCTCGGGATCGAGCAACCCGGCCAGTCCGCCCGTCCGCGCCTTGCGGCTGTTGGCGATCCCAAAGAGATCATCCTTGGCGATGGTGCGATTCTTCTCGGAGCGCTCGCTGTACACATCCAGCAGGACTTCCAGGCGATTCAGACGCTGCATCAGGAAGGGGAACCCCGTGTCGCGCAGGTATTCCAGCTCCGCGACCGTGTTCAGCCGATCGGTGCGTCCAGGATGCCCGGACACAAAGACCAGTTCTCCCTCGCGACAGCCATTCTTGCTCCATTTCAGATGGTTTTCGATCCTGGCTGGCTTGTCGTTCTCGTACACGCGGAAGAAGGTGATATCCAGATCGTAACGCGGATATTCAAAGTTATCCGGATCGCCGCCGAAGAAGGCGATCTGCTGTTCGGGAGCAAAGACGATGCGCACATCGGTGTACTTCTTGTAGCGATACAGGTGAAACTGTCCGCCCTGGTAAAGGGTGACCACATCGCTTCGCAGCTTGGTCTTGTCGAACGATTCCTTCTCGATCTCCGCCATGATGGCACGGCGGGCCCTGGCGGCCTCGTCCGGCTTCATGTCGGGCTTGACCGCCGCCTTGACGCGTGCGGTCACGTCTTCCATGCTCATCAGGACATTCAGTTCCATCCCGATGCACTTGCGCTCGTCGGCGAGCTTGCGCGCATGAAACCCCTCCTTGATGTAGTCCTTGCCGTCCTTGGCACCGATCCGTTGCAAGGCGTCGGCGCCGACGTGGTGGTTGGTCATCACCAGGCCATCGGCAGAGACGAACGAGCCGGAGCCACCCGAATTGAACCGGACCGACGACTTTTGCAGATGTTCGAGCCATTTGTCCGTGGCATCAAAGCCGTACTTGTCCTTGAGGTATTTGCGCGGGGGGTTATTGAACAGCCACATCCCTTCGTCGGCCTGGCTGACCGATGCAAAGGAGGCTGCCCCACTCAGGGCCAGAACGAGTGCGAACCACAAACGATTCATGCGTTCTCCTTGGAGGAAGCGATCTGGGTCACGCAGAGCCTCGTGACCTATTGCGCCATGAAGTTGTTATTGCTCCTGCTGTGTTTTCATCAGTTTGCCGGTGCCGACGGCGGTCAGGATGAGGATAAGTAGCGCAAAACAAATCAGGGCCGGCCCATCTTTCTGGGGCAATTTCAGGGTCGTTCCCGCCGGGAGCGTCTCCGCCAGAGCGATCTTGCCGATGCCATCCGGCGTCACCAGCGGCTCTGGTTTGGGCAGCGCCTTCTGGTTGAGACGGTACACCTCCCACGCCTGGGCCGGATCCATCACGACCGTGCGCGCCACCTCGCCGACAGTCGTGTCGCTGTCGGGAGTGAAGTCCTTGCCGTCGGGGAGGGTCAGTTTGGTTCCGCGGGCGACGCGCACCCACGGTTCATTGGCTCCGCTGCCGACACGCAACAGATCGCTGTTGACCTGATAAATCGACTCCGCCTTGTCCGGATCCTTCAGGGCGTTCAGGGCAATCTCGCCAAGGGTCATCTCGCGTGTGGGAATGTAGGCGGCGTAGGTGTTTGGCAAGCGAACCGTGACGCCCTGGGGCACCCGAATCCAGGGCACGAGCGCGCTCTTGTTGGCCTCAAAGAGCGCCTTGATCTTGTCCTCGCTCCCCAGTTTTTCCCTGGCTAACTCGGCCGCGGTGGTGTCCTTCTCGACCACAAAGGGCTCCTTGACGCGCGGGAGTTTCACCCTGGTCCCCCTGGGAAGCGGGGCCAGGCTCTCCAGAGTACGACTGTTAAGATCTGTCAAGGTGTCAACATAGCGGTCCACTTGTTTGGTTTGCTCCGGGGTCAACGAGCCCGTGCCGTAGCCGAAATTGGCCCGCGCCGTCTCGTCGGCCCACTTGGCGAAGGGCTCCGGCGCGCTCAGGTGCACCTTGGTGTACTGCCAGGTACTGAGGGTTTCGGGGAGGGTATCGCTGAAGTTGGTGAAGGCGATCAACATTCCGGCCAAGGAACCGCCGGCGATGTAGCCCGCGGCCAGAAGCACTCCAGGGCTGGTTTCCGACTTGCGGATGGCCTCGATCTCCGCCCGGGCCCGCGCTGCTGGATCGTCTCCAGCTGCCTCAATTTGCCCGGCATTCTGGCTGGCCGTGTACCTGTCCACTGCCCAGCGAATGACCCCGCCCAGGAAGATCGGCGTGGAATACTGGATGGGCACATAAAGCCCGACCGCGAACGCCAGCGCCGAGACGCCGCTCAACTCCAGCATCACGGCGATCAGGGCGCCAATCAGCACCAGCCCCCAGTTCAGCTTGCGCGAGAGCACGCCATTGATGATGATCCCCATCACCTGCGTTTTCGGGGCATCAAATTCCCGTTTCACCTTGCGCCCATCGTCGGTCTCGGTCAGCTTGCCCATGATGGTATCATCCTTGAGCCAGGCGGGTTTGCCTGTCTCCGGATCGATCAGGTAGCGGCCTTCCTTGACGGTGGTGGTGATCGGCGTGGTGAACTCGTAGTTGCGTCGCGTGTCCCAGACGATGTATTGCTTCCCCTCGTACGTGGTGCGTTCGCGGATCTGCGCCAGTTGGTCCTTGCTGAGCGTGATGTTGGGGAGATTCTCGGGGCGCTGGCTGTAGACGGTCCCGGCATCGTTGAAACCCTTCACCAGGGTAAAGCCGATCACCAGGGCAGAGGTAAGAGCGCCAATCAGGATCGCATATTGCATGTAGCGTGGCGTTCCTCCGACGAGAAAGCCGGTTTTAAGCGACTGGGCCGTCGTTCCTCCATTGGAAGCCGCCACGCACACCACCGCCGCGATCGACAGCGCCAGCACACGTTCGGGCGACGAGGTCCACCCCAGGGCCAGGAAGATGAGACAGGTCAGTGTCAGTGTCGCCACCGTCATCCCGGAGATCGGGTTGGACGACGAGCCAATTTCCCCGGTCAGACGGGTGGAGACGGTGACGAAGAGAAACCCGAAGACCAGCACCAGAGTTGCGCCCGCGATCGACGCCACCAGGCCGACCTCGGTGAGCAAAAAGAGCGCCAGGAGGATCAATAACCCCAGACTGCCAAGCAGGACGATTCGCATGGACATGTCGTCCTCGGTGCGGCGCACCACAAGGCCGTTGCCATTGGTGTCGTTGTTGCCCGCGCCCTGGCGCACGGTTTTGAGCCCGGCCCGGATCGAGCGCAGAATCATCGGCAGCGTATGAAACATGCTGATAATGCCGGCGGTCGCCACGCAGCCAGCGCCGATGAACAGGAGGTAGTTGTTGCGCAGTTCGTTGACGTTCATATCACGAATCAGCTTGTTTCCTGGAGGAACGGGCTGATCGGTGATGGCATCACCCACAAAAGAAAGGAGCGGAATGATGATCAGGTAGCCGAGCACCGCGCCAGCCATCATCACCGCACTGGTGCGCAGGCCGATGATGTAGCCCACCCCGAGAAGTTCAGACGCCATTTCGCCGGCAAAGGTGGCCGCGCGATTGACCACCGTGATCGGCAGTTTGACCGTGCCGACCAGGATATTCATCCCCTCGGTGATAAACTTGTGGACAAAGGCAATGCCAAAGCCGGCAAAGACCGTCGTCCCCGAGGTGCCGCCCTTTTCGCCGGAAATGAGGACCTGGGCGCACGCCGTCCCCTCGGGGTAAAGGAGGGTGCCCGGTTGGCCCGGGGTGCCGTGCATCTTGACGATGAAGGCGCGACGCAGCGGAATCATCGCCAGAATGCCCAGCAATCCCCCCAGGATCGAAACCACCATCACGCGCTGAATGTCCATCTCGAAGCCGAGGATCAGCAGCGCAGGCATCGTCACGCCAACGCCGAAGGCGATCGATTCGCCGGCCGAACCAGTCGTCTGCACAATGTTGTTTTCGAGGATGGTGGCCTGGCGCAGGCCGGTGAGGCGCGAAAAGGCACGAAAGAGCGTGATCGCCAGCACCGAGACCGGAATCGAGGCCGACACCGTCATGCCAATCTTCAGCACCAGGTAGAGCGAGGAGGCAGCGAAGATGATCCCCAGGCAGGCTCCAACGATGAGCGCCGAGAAGGTGAATTCCGGCATCTTCGCGTCGTCGGGGATGTACGGCTTGTGAGCCGTCCCGGCATCGAGATTACCCCCGAGCGCGGTGGAGGATGATTGGGTCGGCGCGGCCATGACTCCTGCTCCCTGATGAGTGATGGGTACTGCCTAGAAGTCTACAGACCGCGAGCCACTGTGGCAGCTAGCGCGTCTGAAGGCAAGCGGTTACGTGTTGTTTTTGCTTTTGGCCGGAATCGCCCGACCCTGTGACCTATGGTTGTGCAGAGGGCAGCGTGGACCATGGCCCGGGGAATCTTCGCATGAACGAATACGATGCCGTGCTCACCCAGCGAGAAGACGCGACCGCCGAGGTTCCTGTTTACGAGAGGTCGGCGCCGGAGGAGGTTCAGCGCCGGCTCGACTACTTGCTCGATCAATTGACCCGTCGGCTCGATCTCAGAACGCTCACCAGCCTGGCGCCCGCGCGCCGCGACGAGGAACTCAGCCAGGCGATCGCGCACCTGATGGACACCGAATGTCCGCTCGACAACCCTTTTGAACGTGAGCAAACGCTGCAGTTGTTGCGTGATGAGATTCTGGGGCTGGGACCGCTTGAAACCCTGCTGCGCGACGATTCGATCAGCGAAATCATGGTCAATGGCGCGGCAATGTTGTTCGTGGAGCGCAACGGCCGCCTGGAAGAGCTGCCCCCCTTGTTCCGCAATGACAATCATGTGTTGCAGATCATTGAACGGATTGTCGCGCGCGTTGGCCGACGGATCGACGAAACGGCGCCAATGGTCGATGCGCGCTTGCCGGATGGCTCGCGCGTGAATGCCATCATCCCTCCGCTGGCGCTGCGCGGACCAACGCTGACGATTCGCCGCTTTGGCAAACGCCCCTTGACGCTGGAAAACCTGCTCCAGCATCGCGCCTTGCCAGGGGAGATGGCAGCACTGATGCGGGCTTCGGTGCAGGGCCGCTTGAATGTGGTGGTGAGCGGAGGCACCGGCTCGGGCAAGACCACCCTGCTCAACGTGCTGTCCGGGTTTATCCCCGCGCAGGAACGCATCGTGACCATCGAGGACGCCGCGGAACTCCAGCTCCAGCAACGTCACGTGATTCCCCTGGAGACAAGACCGCCGCGCGTCGAAGGACAGGGGGCTGTCAGCATGCGCGACCTGGTACGGAATGCCTTGCGCATGCGCCCGGATCGCATTATCGTGGGTGAATGCCGCGGTCCCGAGGCGCTGGATATGTTGCAGGCGATGAATAGCGGCCATGAAGGATCGTTGACCACCCTGCACGCCAACAGCGCCCGCGATGCCCTGTCCCGCCTGGAAACAATGATCATGATGGCGGGCTACGACATGCCTCTGCGGGCCATTCGGCGACAAATTACCTCGGCGATTCATTTGATCATTCAGGCGGAGCGGCTTGCGGGCGGGGCGCGCAAGGTGACGAGCTTGACCGAGGTGGTGGGGATGGAGGGAGACACGATCGTCACCCAGGATGTCTTCGTCTTTCAGCAGCAGGGCACCGATGCG
>JAKOSN010000354.1 GCA_029777335.1 Planctomycetota bacterium | reverse complement strand
GATGGATGCCCAGCGGGAGCTTGATGAGGTTGCCCAGCCCCTTGCCCTGGAGGCTGGCCTGCTTGGGGAAAAACTCCAGATGAAGTCCGCGTGGCACCTGGGACCCTTGCCACGCGAGCAACAGTCGACCAAGCAGATGGAGGACCTCCGCCCCCTCGGGTTGCTCCAGAAAGACCCAGAAATGCCGGCCCTTGTATCCCGAATCCTCGAACAACGGGGCAAAACCCAGGCCGCGCAGCACCCCCAGGAGACGAAGGCCTTCCTCGCGGAGGGTGTCGCGCAGTTGCCGGGCCACAGCCGGTTGCCCCTGTGCCTCCTCCAGGGCACTCCGATCGATGTCGAGATCCACAGCGAAAAAGGTACAGGTGCCATCCAGACGAATGGGGTACACGCCGACGGTGTAAGTGCCCAGCAAATGATTGCGGACCACCGCGGGGGTAAGCGGTTCGGCAATCGGACTGTACCCGGTTTCGCCCCCCGTCCGTGCCCACTGACGCGCATGGAGATCCTCGCGTCCGGCAAAGAGCGTCTGAAAGCGCACCAGGTCCGCCTCGCTGGCGACCACCTCCTCGGTGGGCATCTCCTCCTCGCCGGTGGCGAGGAAGCTGGCGCGAAGATCAGCCGCGCGCTCAGGAGAAAGTCCGGCCTGTACAGCTTGCTGGAGCGTTTGCCGTGCCCGTGGAAGCGAACCCTCTGTAATCAACATCTCCAGGTAGAGAGACAGCACCTCTTCGCGCGTCGGCTGACGCTGGAAGAGACTGTCCAGCAAGCGCAGGGCCCGCGTGGCATCCCCACGTTCCCGATACTGCTGGGCCAGGTGGAAAGCAGCGACCTCGTCGTCGGGCTGATCGCGCAAGGCCAGTTGAAACTCGCGAAACGCCAGGTTGAAGAAGCCGCCCTCCTCGCACAACAGCCCCCACTCGGTGTGGCCTCCCGTGTGCTCATAGCGTCCTTTGAGCAGCTTCTCCAGTTCCAGCCCCAAAGCAGGGGTAGCTCCCTGCTGTAGACGCAGACGGAATGCGGTCAACGTGTCACTGGACATGGGCGCTCTCCCAGGCGAGTTACGCGGACGCAGTTAAAAATGTCGTTGGAAACTGTTCGAGGACAACAGGGCGTTTGCGGCCCAGGGGGACGACCGCTGTCTGGATGCACTCCTCCAGAAAAGCAGTCATCCGCGGCACATGACGGTTGTAGTCCGCGCCGGTGATCGGTCGATAGCCATGGGCAAAGAGCGATTCATTGCGCACCGCGAGAAAATCAAGAATTACCTCGCGCCGGGGCAGGAAGAGTTGCCCCAGGGGATCGTTGGGGAACGCAGCCACCAAACCCCACGCTTGGAGCAAGCCAATCTTGACCTTGCCGCCCTCAGGACTGGCTGTCTCGGAGTTTCGCGCCAGCGACGCGCGCATGCCCTCCGGGACGCGCGTCAGGTCGAGGTTGCCGGTTTCCAGTTGATGGCGTTCCTTGAGCCAGATTTGCCCCGTCATCTCGATCGCCCGATAGATGCGTCCCACCGCATCGTCGTGCCGACCTTGCGCCTGGCGACGCTCGGCATTGCGGAGCAAATCCTCCACCCACTCAAAGCCATGACCCTCCACATCCCCGCTAAGACAGGTGAGAAGCCGCCAATGCGCCACAAACTTCCCCTGATAGGGCTGCAAGGCTCGGCGCGCCACGGGATGATCAAAACGATCCCAGGCATCGAAGGTGCGACAGAGGGCGATACCGCGCTGCACGAGCTGGATGGTTCCCGAGGCGGCGAATTGCGCGGCAGCACTGCGAAGCACCTGTTCGGCGGCCGCGTAGTCGTAACGCACAAGCAACTCCTGCGCTGCCTTCATCCGCCGACGCATCTGGGCATCCCACACCTGCACCGGACGCACAAACTCGCTCTGATCCTGCACCTTGACCAGATCGTTGCGCCGACCCACCACCAGGGCGATATCACAACAACCGTCATCCAGCGCAGCCGCGGCAAGCCCG
>JAKOSN010000353.1 GCA_029777335.1 Planctomycetota bacterium | reverse complement strand
TGGCCGCATCAAGGTGGTGGTCGAGGCACGCACCGAGCAGGGCGCTCCGGACCTGTATCTGCAGGAGGTCCGCGCCGAGGTGACACCGCCGCGTGTGGGCCCTGACTCGCCGCGCAAACCCGAGATTCGCTTCGAGCAGAAAGCGCCGGGGCTGTACGAGGCCGAGTGCAAGGCCGAGGAGGCGGGGTCGTACTTCATCGCGTTTCAGGCCAATCGTCGGGTGCTGCGCGACGGCAAGATGGTGCTGGAACGCGAGAGTGTGCGCGGCAGCGTGACCATCCCCTATGCACCCGAGTTCGCCGACATGAAGAGCAACCCGGACCTGCTGGAGAAACTGCGCGAACTGACCCAGGGCGAGAGTTACGCCGACAACGACAGCGCTCTGGCGACCGCCGCCAAGCAGGGGACCGTCTTCCGCGAAGGGTTGCCGGGGTATCAGAGC
Source organism: Planctomycetota bacterium (assembly GCA_029777335.1). Classification (GTDB taxonomy): domain Bacteria; phylum Planctomycetota; class Planctomycetia; order Gemmatales; family Gemmataceae; genus JAKOSN01. The sequence continues at coordinate 1,242 of JAKOSN010000353.1, read as the reverse complement.
CTGCAGCCGGTGTGGTACTGGTTGATCTTCCTCACGGCGACATTGCTTCTCTTCGATGTGGCGATTCGCCGGATTGCCCTGGAGCGGCTGGAACTGGTACAGCAGGCACGGCGCGTGTGGGGTTATCTGCGCCATCGGCAGGTGGAGATCGGGACCGAGCCGGAGTTTCTGCAGCGGTTAAAGAGTCGCAAGGCGCAGGTGGAAGAAACGCTGAGCAAACCGAAAGCGTCGCGCAAGTTCGAGGCTCCCGAGGTCGAACTCCCTGCGCCCCCCGGGGCAGCCGCACCTCCCTCGGCACCGACCCAGGCTCCGTCCCCGCCGCCCAAGGCTCCGCCTCCAGTCGCCCCGCCGCCCGGACCGGAAGCTGGCGACTATGCCAGCCGCTTGCTCCGGGCCAAGAAGAAGGTCTGGGAAGAACGCAAGGACGAGGGCAAATGAGCAAACGTCTCTCCTGGCCTGGACATTCCCCCACTGAATGGGATCGATGCACATGCACGCCGAGTCGATGGAACAACGAGTCAACACGTTTCGCGAGGCCTACCACCGGGTTCAGCAGGAGATCGGCAAGGTCATTGTCGGCCATCGCCCGATTGTCGATGGCATCCTGACCTGCCTCTTTGTTGGTGGGCACGCCCTGCTGGAAGGGGTTCCCGGGCTCGGCAAAACGATGCTGGTTCGGACGCTCAGCCAGGTTCTCGACCTGCATTTTAACCGCATTCAGTTCACCCCGGATCTGATGCCGTCGGACATCCTGGGGACCAACATTATCAGTGAAACTCCGGAGGGAAGGCGGGAATTCGCCTTTCAACCTGGTCCGATCTTCGCCCAGATTGTCCTGGCCGACGAGATCAATCGGGCCACGCCCAAGACCCAGTCGGCCTTGCTGGAGGCGATGCAGGAACACAGCGTTACCGTGGGCGGAACCATCCACCGTCTGCGCGAGCCGTTCTTTGTCATGGCGACTCAGAATCCGATCGAACAGGAAGGCACCTATCCGCTCCCCGAAGCGCAGCTCGATCGCTTCTTTTTCAAGCTGATCGTCAACTACTCCACGCGCGAGGAGATGGCGACCATTCTGGATCGCACCACCCGCGGCGAATGGCCGCAACCGCAAAAGATCATGGACGGGTTCGAGATCGAGCAGTGGCAAAAGCTGGTGCGCGAAACGTTGATTGCCGCTCCCGTGCAGGATTACGCCATTCGCCTGGTGATGGCGACCCATCCCCAGGGGGAGTTCGCCGT
>JAKOSN010000352.1 GCA_029777335.1 Planctomycetota bacterium | reverse complement strand
TCCTCGGGATGAACCCGTCGCAGTCCATCGACCTGGTAGTACAGCTCCCCCGTGTCCTGGTCGCGATCAGGGTGCACTCGCCACGGCTCGACCGGCCAGAGGGAGCGTGCGTTGCCGCCGGCGTCATAACCGATTTCGGCATAGGAGGCACCCCAGAGCAGGCGATGAAACTCACGCACCTGACGAAATCGCTTGGCGGTCATCTCCGGGTTGGGGCTGGTGTGCAGCAGGCGATAAGCGGGATGGGTGGCAGCGATTGTCTTCTGCTCTCCCTGTCGGCGGTAGACCTGTAGCGGGAGGGCGCCGATCGTCTCGCTCAGGATGTGCACCGCGGCAAACACCGCCGACAGGGAGAGGGCCTCCTCCGGGCCCACCGCGACCCCTGCTGCACTGGTCGGACGCAGTCCCAGCCAGGCCAGCAGGGAGGGGTCCGTCAGCGGCATACCCCCGACGGAGACGGCCAGGGATTCACGACGACCAAGAATGGAGTCAAGGATTCCCACGCCAAGTCCCCCAGAGAGCCAACAGCAACAGGATCGACCCCACCACAATCAGTGCCAGGGCAGGCGCGATCAGCCAGCACCCCACCCCGATCGATGTCAGCCCCACGACCGCAGCCCCGTCTCTCACCACACCTCATACCCCCCATCAGAGACCACCTCGGCTACCATGGCCCGGCCCAACGCCATCACGAGGGCGACAATCCCATCGATACGACTTGTGCTCGTGGACTTGTCTGGCTTGACGTTGCCGGCCGGGTCCACCCGCACGCTCACACAGCCGGCCATCCACCTCGCCACGGGATTGTTGCCGTGGGCGAGGGTGTGCCCCACAACCAATTTCTCGAGTTCTTTCGAGGGCCCCGACATCGACAGATACCCTTGCCCGAATCCTACCACAGGTAGACCGTGGTGGTCGAGCAAGCGGGTCGTGAGTTGGTTGGCGAGATAGCGATCGAATGCCAGGCTCTCGATCCGAAATCGCTGGGCATCGGCCAGCACCTGCCGCTCGATCACGTCATAGTCGATCACGGGCCCATCCGTGAGAGTGAGCCAGCCCTGCTGCGCCCAGAGCTGGTAGGGCACCCCGTCACGCTTGGCCCGCTCATGGAGATCGTCACCAGGCAACCAGAAACGCCAGACCGCCTTCCAGGGCTCCTGCTCGGCCTCTGGAGGAAAGACGTGACACAGAGACGATAGATCCGTCGTCGCGGAGAGATCGAGCCCTGAGAAGCACCTGCGGCCCTGCAAATCGGTCTCGCTGAAATCGACCTTGCCGCAGGCGTCCCAGTGATCCATGTTCAGCCACAGATCAGCCTGATCGGTCGGGACGTTGAGCCTGAGACGCTTGAACGGATTCTGCTTGCCGGGTACGTCCTTTGCTTCCCGTGCTTTCTCCCGGAGTTCCTCGACCCGCACCGTGACACCCAGGCATGGATTGGCCTTGGCCCAGACGCTCTCGTCGTCCCATTCGTCGCCCTCGTCGAGCGTGGCAATGTACGCGAAGAGACTGTCATTCTCGACCAATCCCCGCAGCATCTTGACGCATAGCTCGCGCCGTTCCCACCAGATCCCCTTGCGGTCGTGGCCAGCCGTGGTCGTCACGAGGAACAGGGGCTGCCTGCGCGCCCCCGTGGCTGTCTCCATCACGTCCCAAAGGAGCCGCTGCTTCCAGGCGTGCAGTTCATCGGCGATCACGCCCGAGGGGTTAAGGCCGTCGAGGCTATCCCCCTCGGAGCAGATCGGCTCGTATTTGCTGGACGTGGCGGGCACGTTCAGGTTGTCCCTGTAGACAGTGACACGCCGGGCCAGGTGTGGGCTGGCCTTGACCATCCGCTTGGATTCCTCGTGGGTAAGCTTGGCCTGGTCGCGCTTGGTGGCGACCGTGTAAACCTCGGCGCCCGGTTCCCCGTCGAGCAGAAACAGGTACAGGCCAATGCCTGCGGCCAGAGTGCTCTTGCCGTTCTTGCGGGCCACCTCGACGTGCGCCACGGTGTAACGCCGCCGCCCATCCGCGCGTTTCCAGCCGAACACCGAGCCGACCACGAATTGCTGCCAGGGTTGCAGCTCGAACGATTGGCCAGCCCATTCACCCTTGGAGTGGTGCAGGAGTGCGAAAAATTTGATCGCCTTCTCAGCGGCTTTGAGATCGAAACGCAAGCCACGGGATTTGCCGGATTGGAGATCATCGAGGTGGCGTTGGCAGGCATGGCGGACCAGTTCGCCGGCCACGACCTCGCCAGCGATCACGGACTGCGCGTAGACAGAGACAGGATCACGAGCCAGCGGCGGGTTCACGCATCAATTCCTCGAAGGGATCGGTGTCGTCCGTTTTGGGTGGCACGCTCAGCTTGGCACGCCCCGAGGGGTGCAGACCATAGAGCGCGGCAAACTCACGGATCGCCTTCCACGCCGTCCGTTGCTTCTGAAACGCGGGATGGTTGATCTTCGTGCCTGCGGCGTTCTGCGTGTAGTGGCCCTCGGTGGCCAGCGTCTCCGTAGCACGCCGAAACTCCGCCCATGCTTCGCAGTAGCTGGCCAGGCAATCCCCGTCAATCAGTGTGAGCAGACCAAGACGGTCCAACTCGGGGACCAACTTCTTCCACTTGGACTTGGCCTCGGGAGACAGCCAGGAAGGACAGACAGGGCGCCCCCGCTTGGGTTGTGGCTCGTTGACACTTCGCCTGTCAGGACGATCCGTCCCACACAACACTTTCAGGCGAGTAGGTTTGGGTGGATTCATTTCAGGAGCACCAACTGCCAGATTTTTTCAAACGGATGCCGATCGGTCTACATCTTTTTCGCCCAGAGATTCGACCCCCTATCCCCCATGCGGTTCACTGGCGTCGCTCCTTCGCCGTCTTGCGACTGTGACAGGCATGACACAACGCTTGCAAGTTGGACTCGTGATCACTGCCACCCTGGCGCCTGGGCACGATGTGATCGACATCAGTGGCCAGGGCGGAGCACTCTGCGCACAGCGGATGATCAGCGAGGATGGCTGCCCGGATCGCCTGCCAGCGTCGATCGTAGCCACGCTGGCAGGCTGTGGGCCGCTGCTCGGGGAGAGTCAGGCGCGGTGGTCGATGTGTGGGGGCCCGCTGTGGCATGGTCATTGCTCCAGGTGATACACCCTGACAAAAGTATACCAACCTGGTGAGCAATGATTCAAGTCGTTGATGGATTTTGGGTGAGGGCCGGCGGGCGGTGCAGCCAATGTTTATATACCAATCCGTTCAAACCGGATCAAAAACGAACAGCAAAAGCACCGGGCCCAGAAGCAGCTGCCAAAACCTAGATCTTGGTCAAATGGCAGAGTGACAAGGCAAGGATCGATCTGCACCTCAAACTCCAGGGTGCAACAGGGGCATTTTGCTTGATAGGAATTCAAGTGGGGATCCTTGCCACAGTCGTGCTCGTTCATTGCCCCAACTCCTCCCGCAATAGGTGATTCTCGGCCTCCAGGGCGTGGATCTGCTTTTCCAACTCCTCGATTCTTCGTTGTGGCGACACATACTCCCGTCCCTGCTGTCTGCACTCGATATACCTCTGACAGTTCTCCAGGGTGACTGCCACCTCTCGCACAGGGCGGGTGTCGCCCTCGGGCAGCAGCAGGTACAGGTCGTGGTCATCCTGGTAGCAGCGATCATCGCCGCGTGTGTTCATGTGCTTGCGGATACCAGCACGGAGACGCTCGATCTCTGCCTCCAGCCGTGGTTTTTGACAGATGTTGTAGCAATCAAAGATGACACGACCGCTGTCACTCATTGGGTAGATCTCCAAACTCCAGGTAATCACTCAGTAACCAGTACGCCTCGTGGATCTCGTCATGACTGCCGGCGTGAACATCAAGCAGGCGGACCACTCTGGAGAGCATACGTCGGAGGGATTCACGCTCTACTTTCAGTCGTTCAATCTCATTGTCGCGTCGATCACTCATGATTGCTCCTCAATAGCCAGGGTCTGTCTTCAGAACGATCACCTTTTCCAGCAGTTCTGGACGCTGGCGGTAGTACGACTCCAGGGCGGCCTGGGCCG
>JAKOSN010000351.1 GCA_029777335.1 Planctomycetota bacterium | reverse complement strand
AAGACGGCAGCCGAGTTTGGCCAGGCAATCGCCATCGCGCGCGGCACCCCGGAGAAACCGCTCGTTGATCCCGAGGATCTCTTCGAGGCACGAATCGTCGATCTCACCCCGCAAGCACGCGCCCTGGGGATTGAACCGGGCATGACCGGACGCGATGCGGTGGAACGGTTGCTCGCCGCCTCGCGCTCTGTGTAACGGCCTCCCCAACATTCCGCTGCCCTAACGCGTCCGCTTCGGCCGCGAAGAACAACTCGCAGCACCTGACGCAACCACTGGCTTCGATCCGGCCAGGCCGAAACTGAACGCCTATTTCTGGAATCGCGGGCTGGGGGATGTCTTTCTCGCCACGGGAGAGTACAAGCTGGCCGTTAGCCACCTGGAAAAGGCGCTGGAACTGACGACCATCGACGGCTAGCGCAAGGACACGCAGAAGAAACTCGACGAAGCCAAACAAAAAGCAGGGAAATAATCGCCTCGCCCCCCAGAGCCGCTGACGCCGGGCAAGGTTTCCCCAGAGCCATCCGGAGAGTTCCACGTGACTCGGCGGAGACCTTGCTCGGTTGGTCGAGCGCGAACTCAGGCAAAGACGGCGCGGATCACCTCCCCACCATTCACAGTCACCAGTTCCTTGCGATTGTTGTGCAGGTAATACAGGCTGTGCTGCTCCACTCCCAGGGCGGCCAGAATCGTGGCGTGCAGATCGTTGGGATGGATCGGCCGATCGATCGCCGCGTAGCCCACGTCGTCGGTCGCGCCGATGCACTGCCCTCCCTTCACCCCTCCGCCCGCCAGCCACATCGAATACCCCGAGGGGGAGTGATTCCGACCCGGCGTGGGACCGGCATTTTCCGCCGCCGGGGTGCGACCAAATTCCCCGCCCCAGATCACCAGGGTCTGGTCGAGCAGTCCTGTTCGCTTCAGATCGGTTAACAACCCGGCGATCGGCCGATCGGTTTTCCTCGCCTGCGGCGTGTGATTCTTGATCAGGTTGCCGTGCGCATCCCAGCCGCCTGAGCGCAGCTGAACAAAGCGCACTCCACGTTCCACCAGCCGCCGCGCCAGCAGACAGAACGTACCAAACTCCACCGTTTCCCTGTCATCCAGCCCATAGAGCTTGCGCGTGGCAGAACTCTCCTTGCCCAGATCAAACACCTCGGGAGCGCTCGTTTGCATGCGGGCAGCCAGTTCGTAGGTGCGGATGCGCGCTTCCAGATCGGCATGCTCGCCGTGGCGCTGCAGGTGATGCCGGTTCAGCCGCTCGATCAATTCAAGCTGTGCCTTGCGGCTGGCAGGCGAGAAGCCTTCTGGGGTGGCCAGATTGGGAAAACCAGCAGGGGTGGTGAGGACACCTTGATAGCTCGGCGGCAAAAACCCGGAGGACCAGGCCGCCGCTCGCCCGCTCTCACCCGTGGCAAAGACCACAAAACCCGGAAGATTCCGATTCGCACTCCCCAGACCGTAGTTGATCCAGGCGCCCAGACTGGGGCGGTCGCCGACCTGGGTTCCCGTCGTGGCGATGTACTCCGCGGGCGCATGAATGGGAGTATCGTGACGGCAGCTGCGCAGCACACAGAGATCATCAATATGTTTGCCAATCTCCGGGAACAACTCCGACACAGGGAGCCCGCTCTTTCCCTGGCGGGTAAAGCGATAGGGCGAGGCGTACAGATTCTGGAGCGGAGCGCGTGCGATGCGCGGTATGTCCCGCGCGATGCTCGCGGGCACTTCCTTGCCGTTGAGTTTCTCCAGCAGCGGCTTGGGATCCCAGGTATCGACCTGGCTCGGCCCACCACCCATGAACAGAAGGATGACGTGCTTCGCCTTCCCCTTGAGTTTGGCAGGATCCAGCTGACCGCCCTCGTCCGCCAACAGGCGTTGTTCGTCCGCGAGCAGCAGCGAAAGCGCCAGGGTCCCCAGTCCCAGGCCGGCTTGCTGGAGCATGGCGCGGCGGGTGAGCGGCGTTCTCCCTGGATGGTCGTTCATGAGTACCTGTCCCTCTGCTGGAGAACGTTATTCAAGGTACAAAAACTCGTTGAGATTGAAGAGCGCCTGGCAATACGGGATGAGTGCGGATTCCGTCTCACGGCTCGTGGCCTGGAAAAAGGCACGGGCGGCGGAGCGTTCCTCGTCGTCGGGAGCCCGTCCCAGTACGCGTCGCATCGCCACCGTGATCTGGCGCTCCGTATGGTCGCCAGCTTCGTGGCGCACCTTCGCAGCGAGCGCCCGGGCGCGCAGGACCGAGAATTCGTTGTTGAGCAGATAAAGCGCCTGAAGCGGAACCGTCGAGAGGGCGCGTTTGGGGCAACTCTCGGTCGCGCCAGTGGGGCCATCGAAAAGTCCCTGCACAGCCGGTGCTTTCTGGCGTTTTTGCAGCAGATAGAGCGTGCGTCTCACCACCCTCGGATCATCCACGATACTCGGACCGCCGCAAGTTCGATCGAGTTCGCCACTGACAGCCAGCAGTCCATCGCGAATGGCTTCGACCTCCAGCCGACGCACGGTCCAGCGCCACAAATAGCGATTTTCCGGATCGCGTTCCTTGTTAATAGGGTTCATCCGGCTCGATTGGCGATAGGTGTTGCTCCCTACAATCAGGCGATGAATATGTTTGGTGCTCCACCCGCTGCGGATCAGTTCGGAGGCGAGCCAGTCGAGGAGTTCGGGATGGCTCGGGCGCGCCCCGCGAAAACCAAAGTCATTGGGAGTCGCCACCAGGCCGCGCCCAAAGTGATACTGCCAGATCCGATTGACCCACACGCGCGCCGTGAGCGGATGATTCGGCTGGACCAGCCAGTCCACCAGCGCGGTCCGTGGATGTTTCTCGACCTTCGCGCTCGGCGTGGGGCCAAAGACGGCTGGCCAGCCCACCTCGACGGCTGGGCCGCGCTCGTGGACCTCGCCCGAACGCAGCAAATAGGGGCGTGCGCGCGCCAGCTCCTCGGGGTGATACGGAGGCGGATAAAACCCTTTCATCGGCAGCATCTCCACCTTGTGGGGACTGCTCACGGGCGAGTAAAAGCCGAAGGTCTGGGGTTTGTCGACCATCTGCTTTTCCAGGGCGGTGATTTTCTTTTTCAGTTCGTCGTACAGGGGCCGGTCCGTCTCGGGAATCGCCTTTTCAATCTGGCTTTCCAGGATTTGCAGGAGCAGGTCGGCCTCGCGCGCCAGCCGTTGCTGCTCGGCGGAGCGTTTCTCCTCGGGGGTAGCCAGGGCACTGCCCTGAGCCGGGGTGAGTTTGGCGCGGCGTTCACGAAGCAGCTGGTCGCGCGCCTGATCATGCAGGATCTGCTTGAGGCGGACTGCGGCATCATACTCCGGGGGCTTGACCGCGCGGTAGGCTTTCCACCCGGCCGGGTCGCGCAGGGCCAGGTTGTTCGGGGCTCCCTGGATGAAAAAGCCCTGAAACCGATAGTAATCGCGCGCGCTTATTGGATCGAATTTGTGGCTATGGCACTGGGCACAATTCATCGTCAACCCCAGGACGGTGCTGGCGGTCGCGTTGACGATATCGACCAGGATATCGTTGCGCTGCCGGGCCTTGTCCTCTTCATTGCTGCTCAATCGGGCAGAGGCCAGGAAACCGGTGGCAATCAGATTCTCGTCCGAATAGGGAGTGATCTCATCGCCAGCGAGCTGTTCCCGCAGAAAGCGATCGTAGGGTTTGTCGGCGTTGAAACTGCGCACCACATAATCGCGATAGCGCCAGGCAAAGGGGCGAATATGATCGCTCTCGTAACCCTCGGAGTCCGCCCAGCGGACCACATCGAGCCAGTGGCGGCCCCAGCGTTCACCGTAGGCAGGACTCGCCAGCAAACGTTCGACCAGGCGGTCATAAGCCTGCGGGGTGCGATCGGCGAGGAAGGCGTCCACCTCGGCGGGGGTGGGGGGAAGACCTGTTAAATCGAGCGTGAGCCGACGCAGGAGGATGGCCCGCGTGGCCTCAGGGACCGGCTGCAACCCACGCACCTCTTTTGCAGCGACGATAAAGGCATCGATGGGGTTGCGCACCAGCGTTTTGTCCTTGACCGTCGGCACGTCCGGGCGCTGCACCGGCTGAAACGCCCAGTGCTTCGCCGTTCGTTCCAGCGGGGGCAACAGGCGCTCATCCCAGGCGAGTCCCTGATCGATCCAGGCACGCAACAACCCAACCTGCACGGCACTGAGGCGTGGTCCCCTGGCCGGCATGATCTTCCCCGGCACCTTACCGGCGACGAGCAGAATCAGCCGACTTTTGCTGCTTTGGTTCACCTCCACCAGGGGTTTGCCGCTATTTTCCCCGGTGAGTTCTGCACGCAGGTCAAGGCGAATCCCCGACGACGGGCTGCTCCCCTGATGGCACTGAAAACAATGATCTTTCAGGATCGGATAAATCTCCGATCGGAAATCGATCTTGTGGGTTGCGGGGGAGGGTATGGAAGCAGAGGCGTCGGCCGGAACGCGCGCAGCCAGAGTCGCCAGGAAGAGGAGAGCAAGAGAACGGGAGAGGCACCAGCGCATGATCGACCCTCTATCCGCGACAGAAATCGAAGTCGCACCCCTCGTCGGCCTGGAGCACATGTTCCAGATAAAGCCTGCCGTAGCCACGCGTGTACTTCGGCGGCGGGGGTTGCCAGTTCGCGCGGCGCCGGCTCAGTTCCTCCTCGGACTGGAGCACGCGCAGCGAACGCGCGGGCACATCGAGTTCAATCGTATCGCCGTCGCGCACCAGTGCCAGGGGTCCGCCCACCGCAGCTTCGGGGCAGATATGGAGCACCACCGTTCCCGAGGCGGTTCCGCTCATCCGGGCATCGGAGAGCCGCACCATGTCGCGCACCCCGGCGTCGAGCAACTTGCGCGGCATGGCAATGGAACCCCACTCGGGCATCCCGGGACCGCCCACCGGGCCGACATTTTGCAATACCAGCACATCGTCGGGGCGCACATCCAGGTCGGGCGAATCGATGCGGGCCTCCAGATCATCCTGACTGGTGAAGACGACGGCGCGCCCGCGGTGGCGCATCAGGCTGGGCGAGGCAGCCGATTGCTTGATGACCGCGCCGCGCGGACAGAGATTGCCCCGCAGGATGGCGAGCCCTCCTTCCGGCGAAAGCGGCTGGTTGAGTGGGTGGATCACATCAGGCATGCTCCCGGGACGTGGCGACCAGGGCAGAGGCATGTCCAGATTCTCCCCCACCGTCTTCCCCGTGATGGTGAGACAGTCCTGATGGAGGAGCGGGGCCAGTTCGCGGAGCACCGCCGGGATTCCCCCGGCCTCGAAGAGTTCCTCCATGTGATACTTTCCCGAGGGCCGCAGATTGACGAGCAGGGGAGTGGTGCGACTGAAGGCGTCGACCTTCTCCAGAGGGAGGTGCAGTCCCAGGCGCGCGGCCAGGGCCGGAAGATGGACAACGGCGTTGGTGGATCCGCCAATCGCCATCAGCACGCGCAGGGCGTTCTCGAAGGCGCGTTCGGTGAGGATCTTCTGCGGGGTCAACCCGAGGCGCACCACCTCGACAATCTGCCGTCCGACCGCCTCGGCCAGCCGCAGTCGACGCGAATCGGGAGCGGGGATGGCGGCAGTGCCCGGGAGAGCCATCCCCAGCGCCTCCACCAGCGAGGCCATGGTCGAGGCGGTCCCCATCACCATGCAGTGACCGGTGGACCGCCCCAGCGCGTTTTCGATCTCCTCGAACTGGGCGGGCGTGATCTTGCCGGCGCGGAACTCCTCGGTGAGGCGGCGGCAATCGGTGCAGGCGCCGAGCGGTTGTCCGTTCCAGCGGCTGGTGAGCATCGGTCCGCCGGTGAGCATAAGCGCAGGTTTGCCGGCGGACGCGGCTCCCATCAACTGGGCGGGGATGTTCTTGTCGCAACTGGCGAGCAGGACCACTCCGTCGAGGGGCTGAGCGCGGATCATCTCCTCGGTATCCATCGCCAGCAGGTTGCGATAGAGCATGGTGGTCGGGCTGACGTGGAATTCGCCCAGCGAGATGGTCGGAAATTCCAGCGGCCAACCGCCTGCCTGCCACACCCCTCGTTTGACTGCCGCGGCGAGTTCGCGAAAGTGAATGTGGCAGTGGTTGAGTTCGCTCCAGGTTTGCGCGATGCCGATGACGGGGCGGGCCAGGTCGTGATCGTCGAACCCCGACGCCTTGCTCCAGGCGCGCATGGTCAGGCCCCACCGGCGAGCATCAAGGCCAGTCCTGGTACTGCGAGAAAAGGAATCCGCCATGACAGTCTCTGGGGTGTGGAGCGTCGGGCCTGGCCGGTGTGTTCCCTGGGCAGGCTGACTGTCACTGTACCCGCGCGGGAGTCGCCACGCAATGATCGAATGTTTGCCTGGGGGTCGCGGGGAACAAATGTGGGACGGTCATTTGAACCGTGCGGATCGCGCCGCGGTCTATCCTTGCAGAGGTCCACGGAGAACACTCTTGGCACGCGACACAAAGGCGGTAGCCCGCGAACTCCTCGCGCGACGCTGTCAGCGTGGGGACAGGGCTGCGCTCGCAGAATTGATCCACACCTGGGAGCGTCCCTTGCTCTACTTCATCCGGCGACTTGTCCGTGACGAGGCCGATGCGTGGGATGTTCTTCAGCAAACGTGGCTGCGCGTCCTCCACGGGATCGGTTCACTCAGTGATCCGCGCAGCCTGGCGCCCTGGCTTTATCGGATCGCGCGCAATACCGCCTTCAGTCACCTGGGCGCCAGCCCGCCGGCTCATGAACCGCTGGAGCACAGTGCGGAGGCGCAGGTGGACGAGTCGACCAATGGCCAAATGGAGTTCGACAACGCCGAGGAGGTCCACCGCGGATTGCTGCGACTGTCGCTTCCGCACCGTGAAGTGTTGACACTCCACTTTCTGGAGGATCTCTCGGTGGAGGAGGTGGCGAGCGTGCTCGGCATTCCACCTGGAACGGTCAAGTCGCGTCTCCACTACGCCCGGCTGGCCCTCCGCAAGGCGATCGGAGGGGAGGCGTCGCATGAATGAAGTCAAAAAGCGATTTGTCGATCAACTTCTGGCCGCCGATCCCCCCTCGTCCGAGGCGCGGCGTCGCTACGAAAAGGAGGTCCATGCCATGTTGGAGAAAACTCTCACCCCACGGCAGCGCGGGATCTACCTGCTCGGTGCCGTGCTCCTCTTGTTGCCGGCAGGATACTTCGCCCTCCTGGCGGTGCTCACAACCAATGAAGCGACGCTGATCAAGTTTGTCGGTGCCTACGCGGTGGCGACTGCCCTGGCGCTGGCCGGTGTCGCCCTTCTTCTCTTTTGGGGATACTGGAAGGGAGTGGTGGCCTATCGCACCTCGCGGCGCTGGGCAGCGGGCGTGGGGATTGTCTATGTTGGGTTGCTCGGCTGGCTCTTTCTGCTCATGGCGCAACTGATGCCTGACTTTCAGAACGATGTGCGCGTGCTGGGTTTTCTGCTCGTGGTTTATGCGGCAGTCGCCTGGGTGCGCCACCGCGTGGCGCAGAGCGAAATGGCGATGGCAGAGAAACTCCTGGAGATCGAGCTCCACCTGGCCGAAATGCGCGAACTCTTCGAGACACAGGGTCGAACGAGGGAGGCGAGTCCTGCTCCTCCGAACGCTCCTGGTGCAACGGCGACAGAAGCGCCCCCTCCTGCGTGACCGGGCACGGGTCGCTGGCTGCTAACCAACCTCGATCTGGTTCGCATAAAGAGGCAAGGGCGTGGCCCGCATCACCTCGTGCTGAACGAGCTGCTTGGCGTGATAGGTGCTCACCCGACCGCGCAACAGGAGCCCTTCCTGGCGCCACTCCAGCTTCAGATTGCGAACGCGTCCAAAGAGGCGGGTTTGAAGCTCCTTCTGCAATTGTTCCACATGTGCCTGCACGTCGGAAAGCCCTCGGGGATGGTTGGGATCGATCATGCCTGGCTCCTTTCTGGAGCGAGGGATCGAGGGGAGAGGCACCCGTCCCACGGATGCGACAGCAGGAGTACAAGCAGCAACTTCGGTGCCAGCCGCTTGTTCGAGGGAAGCAGCCCTTCCAGAACCGCGGCGCACACGAGTTCTCTGCCTGGGAGGGTGGCTCGCGTCCGCCGGCACAAGATCCACGTTGTGTCTGTCTCGCACAGGGCACGGTCGGCTCTGAACCGGATCGCACAGGGAAGGCAGACACGACTTTGCCAATGTGCAAGAAGTACAAACCCATCTACAATCAACTATTGACTGGTCCTTCCCTGGCAGGAACAGCGACAGAACCGAATGGGGTGCCTGTTGCCCCGCGCCAGGAGCACCGACGTCCTGCCGACCTGTTGAGGACAACCCCCGCCATGCGCTGGTTGCAAACAGAATACATTCTGAAGGGTATCTTTCTCGGTCTGCTTCTTGCGGTTGCGCTCCTGCTTGGCCAGCGCGACCTGGTAGGAGTGCCGGCCTATCTCACCCTGGGGGCATGTCTCCTGGGCGGATTGCTCCTGGCCCTGCTGGTGGCAACCGGGATCAAGTGGCGTCAGGGCTATCGACTGCAAGGTCCCTTGCTGCCGTTTATCCTGTTTCTGTTGCTGGAAAGTCCGACGTTGGTGTACGCCGGTATCCTTGCAGGCACCATTGGCAGCTGGCTGCTCCTGCGGGGCGACGAGGTGCTTTCGCCTGGAGCGGCGGAGTTGGTTGCGGGCGGGGCGGTCCTGGGAGTCGTCTTCGGGCTCCTTCGACAGGTGCAGGAACAGCGTTTCCGCCTGGGGTTGAGCCTGTTACTTGCCGCTGGACTCCTTCTCGGCGCGGGATACTGGTTCAACATGCTGGAATGGCTGCCCAACCCGACTCCGTATCGCCTCAACAATGCCGAGGCATTCGCCATCGTCATGTTGCTTGGCATGCCGCTCTTTTATCTGCTCACGTTTGTTGGCAGCGAGGAGGAGTCGGAAGTCGAGATCGGGGTGATCTGTGCCGGTCTGGGGCTGGGCCTCTCGATCCTTTTGCAGGGTACCCAGGTCAAGAATCTGGGTGTGCTGATCGCAGTGGGGCTGTTTTTTGGCTACACCATGCGCATCATGCCCAGCTTGCGTGTTTTCAAGCACGCTCTGCGGGGGATGAGTTATGCGCGGGCCGGGCGGCCCCGTCGGGCATTGCTCGCCTTTCGTCGCGCCTTGCAGCATGATCCGAATAATGTGCTGGCGCGCGAAGGGTTCTGGCAGGTTCATGTCAACCTGGATCTGAAGACGCTGCACGACGATCCGCAAACGCTCGCCCTGGTCGATTTTGGGCTGTGCCTGGAACGCGCGGGGGCGTTGCTGATCGAGCCTTCCCCCAGTGCGGCGCAACTGGACGAGGCGGTCCGCCTGTTGAAATTGGTGGTCAGCGAACGTCCCCACATGAAGCCGCGTGCGGATTACTGGCGGGCGGTGGCGTGCACGCATCAGGGGCAACTCGACGAGGCCAGCACCATCCTCTCCGCCTTGCTCGATCCGCAAACTCCGCTGGATGCCGATATGCGGCCGGAGCGGCAATTGATTTTGCGCCAGGCGTGGCAGCTGGCGCTTCTGCTGCATCCCGGTCTGCACGATCATGTGGGGATGCCGCAACTGGCTCTCCCGGGGCGACGGATGGAGGCGATTGCCGTCCTGGAGCAGTACGTGCAGGAGAATCCCGACGATGGCTCCATTGTTCCTCTGAAACGTCTTTTGTACCAGGACCTGACCGAGGAGGAGTATCGTGCGGCGTGTAGCAAGGATCAGCCCTTGACTGCGTTCGACTATGCCTATGCGGAACATCTGGGGCGGGGGCTGATCAATGATCCGAAGGATTGGTTGCGGGGCGCGAGCTATCTGCGCATTGCCGCGCACGGCCAACCCGCGCGCGCTCCGGGTATCTGTGTGCAGATCGCCCAGGCCTGTCAGCGCGCCGGTGATCAGGAGCAGGCGCTGCGAAACTACGAGGAAGCCAAGAAGTTTGGCCGGATGCTTGGGCAGCAAACCCTGGCTGACGACGATCGAGTTGCCTACTTCACCGCTCTGAAATATCTCGGGGAGCAGGCGGTGAAGCGGGGCGACACCGACGCCGCCATCGAGAACTTCCAACTCTATTCGGAGTGGGAGCGCTCGGGGATCGAGACCCTGCGCACACTCGCGGGGTTGTACGAGGACCGTGGCGATGCGCTCTCGGCGCTGCGGGTGACGGATCGAGCCCTGGTTTACGACGGCAAGGATAAGGATCTGCTGGCACGCAAGGATCGTTATTATTACAGCGTGGAGCCTGAGCAATTAAAGGCGAAACTGGAGTCGGTCGCCGGCGGGTTTGATATCGACTACTGTCTGCGCAAGGCGCGCGGGGTTCTGGATTCGCCGCAATTCGATCTGGATACTCTTGACTGGGCCCAGCATCTGTTGAACCTGGCGCTGCTGGTGAAACCCGAGCGGCGCATGACCCGGTTGCTCCTGGCACGCGCCCTGCGCAACCGGGGCGAAATCGAGGAGGCGGTTAAACTCCTCGAGGAGATTCGTACTCCCAAACCCGAAAAATTCGAGGGCGACGACGAGGAAGCGTGGTATCTCACCTGTCAGTTGCTCGGCGAACTCTACCTGAGCAACCTGGGTCGCGCCGATCTGGCCATCCCCTGTCTGAACGATTTTCGCAAGAGCACCAAGAGCGGGGCACGCACCTATCTGCGTCTGGGGCAGGCCTATGAACAGGTGGGAGATCGTGAACGAGCGGTCAAATGCTATCACCAGGTAACCGCCTACGAGGGGAATCCGCTGACCGCCGAGGCCCAGGATGCCCTCGATCGGCTTGGGGCATCCTGATCGGGTGAGAAAAGGATGCTTCCATCCCCAAATCCCTGGTTGGCGCGGCCCCTCGCGGCGGAGAGCCCCGTGCTGTTTTGTTTTGCTCATGCCGGAGCGGGGGCGGCCGTCTATCGGTCCTGGCCGGTCGAGATCGGTGGGCACACGGTCTGTCCGGTGCAGTTGCCAGGGCGTGAGTGGCGCTTTCAGGAACCGCCCTTTACCTCGCTCCCCGCGCTGGTGCGTGAACTTGGGGCAGTGTTGCTCCCGTTTCTCGATCGCCCCTTCGCCTTCTTTGGCCACAGCCTCGGCGGATTGATCGCCTTTGAACTGGCCCGCCACCTCCGCCGCCATCACCGCGTGCAACCGCACCACCTCGTGCTTTCCAGTGCTGCCCCCGCCGAGCGCATCGCCGCCAAGCCCACCTGGCACGCTCTGGATGAGGGCGAACTGGCCGGGGTGGTGAAACAACTCGCCGGAACCGAGGCCAGCGTCCTGGACCGCCCGGAGATCCTGCGCACCTGGCTGCCGTTGTTGCGCGCGGATCTCAAGTTGTGTGAAACCACCCCGATCCTTGAAGAGCCCCCACTCAGCTGTCCGTTCACCCTCCTGGGTGGAGCAGAGGACGAGGTTGTCCTGCTCGACGACTTGCAATCCTGGCGCCCGTGGACCAGGGGGATCTGCACCCTCCATTTGCTCAGGGGCGGACATTTCTATCTCAAGGAGAGCCTTGCCGACGTTCTTTCGTTGCTCGGGCCGGCCCTCGCGGCGAGCTACACACAAACCGCCAACGAATCCTATCCGCTACCCGAGGACGAGATTCACCTCTGGTATGCCGCGCTTGATCTGGGCGAGCAGCGGTGGTTCGATCCTGCCCACCTGCTGAACGCCGCGGAGCAGAAACGCGCGGCCCGGTATCACTTTGAACGGGAGCGGCGACGCTTCGCGACCGGGCGTTGTCTTTTGCGACTGTTGCTGGGCCGCTATCTGAATGCCGATCCAAAAGCGATCGAGATTATCTATGGTGGCCTGGGGAAGCCGGAACTGGGCGGCGAGTGGCAACACGCGGGGTTGCACTTCAATGTTGCTCATTCCGACGAGCTGATTGTGCTGGGCGTGACGCGTGGCCGCGCGCTGGGTGTGGATGTGGAAAAGGTGCGTGCGCAGATTGATCTTCAGGCCATGGCGCGCCGTTTCTTTGCTCCTGGGGAGGTGGTAGCGCTCCAGGCACTCCCCGCCGACCAGCAGCGCACGGGGTTCTTCACGATCTGGACACGCAAGGAGGCTTATTTGAAGGCGCGCGGGACGGGCCTGACCGAGGCGCTCGACCATTTTGAAGTTTCCCTGCACGAAACGAAGCCGGAGCCGGTGCGCTCGCTTGTTCCTGGCGAAATCCCCGGGAGATGGCACCAGTACGCGCTGACACTGCCGGCCGGCTATCTGGGAGCGGTCTGCACCGATCAGCCTCCGCGCCGGCTCCGCACTCTCGCCTGGTGGGAAGCCTGGCCCGACTATCATACCGGGTGACAGTATGCTGTCACTGAGGACGCAGTTGCAGTCGAACCAGGTTGAGTGCCATCTTCGCCGCCCGACTTTGGATCTCTGCTCGCGAGGCAAGCCAGCTGGAGGACACCGAACGCACGCCGCCTGCCCACGCCACGGCGGCGTGGACCAGTCCCACGGGCTTGCTCTCACTGCCCCCCTCGGGCCCAGCCAACCCCACGGTGCTCACGGCGAAATCGGTCCCAAAGAGGGTGCGACAGCCAACCGCCATCGCCTCTGCCACCGCGGCACTGACGGCTCCGTGTTGATCGAGCACGGTCTGCGGCACCGCCAGAAGATTGACCTTGCTGGCGTTGTCGTAAGCAATCACTCCGCCGCGAAAACAGGCGCTGGCGCCGGGAACCTCGGCGAGGCGCTGGGCCACCCGTCCTCCGGTGACTCCCTCGGCGACCGCAACGGTGCGACGCTGCTCGGTCAACTGGCGCACCACCACATGCTGCAACTCCTCTGCGTCCACGCCAAAGACGAGATCGCCCAGTCGTTCGCGAATGAGACGCTCAATGGGTTCGGCCTGCCGGCGCGCCTCCTCGGCTGTTGCTCCCTGAGCGAAGATGCGCAGAGAGATCGTGGCATCGCTGGCGGTGATCCCGACCGGAGGAACATGGTCGCGGCGGGTCAGATCAAGGAGTTTCTCCTCGATCGCGGATTCCCCCGCTCCAAAGGTATTGATCTTGCGCTGAACCAGCACTCCCGAGGCCAGTCCGAGGCGGTGCAGGCGCGGGCAAATCTGCTTCTCGAACATGGCGTGCATCTCGGAGGGAACTCCGGGCATCGCTCCCACCCAGCTGTCTCCGAGCCGCATCCAGATCCCGGGGGCGGTGCCACGATCGTTGGGGAGCACCTCGGCGCCTTCCGGGAAGTAGGCCTGGACGCGGTTCTTCTCGGGCATGGTGCGGTTGCGGCGCTGAAACATCGCCTCGATCTCGGCCAGCGAGACTTCATCGAGGCGCAAGGCGACACCGGCAACCTCCGCGAGTACCTGGCGGGTGAGATCGTCCTGAGTGGGCCCCAGCCCCCCGGTGCAGAGGACGAGCCGGGCGCGTCGGCTGGCGATCCGAAAAGCCTCGCGATTGATGCCCAGATCATCGGCGATGGTGGTATGCCACCCCACGGCAATACCCATCTCCGCCAGGCGCTGGCTCAACCACTGGCTATTGGTGTCGAGGTTCTGGCCGCTGGTAAGTTCGCTGCCGATCGACAGGATTTCGGCGTGCATGAAGCTCCTCGGGGTGGGGGAGGTCGGACTACAGCGTTTGTGCGGATCTTTCCCATTATACGAAGCGCCCGGGAGAAACTGTAACGGGAGTAGCGAGGCAAACCAGGCAATCCACAGCTCTTTTCTGGGGAATCGGGCAGGGTGCCCGCACGACCGGTCGATGTAGAAGACAGGAAACGGGCGACACCAGGGTTCTGCAACCCAGTCTTTCCCCATCACCAGGGAGGCTCCCCATGACGTGGCGACGAGTTTTGGCGGTGCTACTGCTTGCTTGCTTTACCTCGTCCACGCAAGCTGGATTTATCTTTGGCAAGAAAACGCCCAAACCCGAGCCTGCCTTGCGCGTTCCTCAGCTGCTTGGAATCCTGAAGTCCGACCCCGATGAGCATAAACGTTCCGATGCCGCCGAGGAACTCCGCGAGTTCGACGCCCAGACTTTCCCCGATATTATTCCCGTTCTGGTCGATGCCTTGCAGAATGATCCGAAGGTGTCGGTGCGGGTCGAGGCGGCTCAGAGCCTGGCGAAGATTCGTCCGGTTTCGCAACAGGCGGGACAGGCACTGGAGCACTCGCTGGCCAACGATCCCTCGATGCGGGTGCGGCTGCAAGCACGCAGTTCCCTGCTGCAATATCACTGGGCCGGCTATCGCAGCCCCAGGAAGGAAACCCCGCCGCTGCAAACGCAGGAGCCGCCCCTGGCTCCTGGCGAGGAGGGAACTCCTCCGGCTTCGTCGCAGAACCCGCCTGTGCTGAAGGAGCCGCGCAAGCTGCCGCAGCCCACCCCGGTGCCCACGGCGACACCGAAGTCGCAAGGTGTCCGCGGAATACTCGGGTCGTGGTTCGGCAACTCCTCACGCCACTCCACACCTACCCCGCCCCGCTCCACGGCCGAACCGCCCTTGCTTCCGCCGCAGGGGACGGAGAAGGGCGACAAGGGACCGGATCTTGGTTCGCCTTATTGAGGAATCCCTTGCCTGCATTCTGGATCGCCGGTCAACGATGGCCGGCGATCGTCTTTTCCAACTCCTCCGCCAGATGAAGTGCCGAGGAATAACGCCTTTCTGGCTCCTTTTCCAGGCAGCGCCGGCAGATTTCATCCACTTCGCGGGGAACACCGAGCGCCTTCTGGCTTGGCGGCGGGGGTTGCCCATAGACCACTTCTTTCCACGCCTCCTGAACCAGCGGTGCCGTCACCACACGCTCCCCGCAGAGAAGTTCGTGCAAAATCAATCCCAGAGCGTAGATGTCGGTCGACGGTCCGATCCGCTCCAGTTGACCGAGCGCCTGCTCGGGCGCCATGTAATTCAACGTCCCGTGTAACCCTGCTTCTTGCTCCTCGCGGGTGTGCGTGCCCTCGGTCAGGAGAGCCAGGTCGAAACTGCTGATGCGGGGCTGGCCAGCCTCGTCGAAGAGGATCGCGCTTGGCTTGAGATTGCGATGGACAATCCCATGGTGATGCACGTAATGGAGGGCGCGCGCCAGGGTTGCGATCAGGCGGCATGATTCCGCCACGGACTGCGGTTGGCCATTGATGCGCTGTTCCAGGGTGTCGCCCTCGATCAGTTCTTCCACCACATAGAGCACCCCGTCGCGTTCGCCGCTGTCATAGACCCGCACCAGATGCGGATGACTCAACCGCCCCAGGGCGCGCGTGGTTGCCTGGACCAGATCCACGCGCTCTCGGTAGAGTTTGAGCGCCACCAGCCGATGCAGGGACAACTGGCGCGCCCGATAAACCACCCCGATCCCCCCGCGGCCCAGTTCCTCCAGCAGTTCGTAGCCCGGGATCAGATCGAAATCGTCCGTTTGCGTTTGCTCTCCGGCCGCCACCCGACGTAACTCCTCGGCGAGTTCCCGGGCCGTGGCGTAGCGTTCCCGTGGGTTCTTGGCCAGGCAGCGCCGACAGATGACATCGAGGCGGCTGGGCAGAGCCGGTTGCAGATCGAGCACCGATTCGGGCACGTGCCGAAGAATCTGGTCGATGGTCTCCGCCACGGTTTGCCCGAGCACCGGGGGCCGCCCGGTGAGCAACTCATAAAGGATGGCGCCCAGAGCATAGACGTCGGTCGCCGGGCCGAGATCCTCCAGTTTGCCGCTCACCTGTTCCGGGGCGATGTAGTTGGAGGGGCTGCGCTTGAGCCGCCATTTCATTTCCCGGGTGACCAGTCGTCCCAGGGCAAAGCCCTGAATCTTGGGCACGCCGCTGGCCGTCAACAAAATGTGAAAGGGCCGCAGATCGCCGTGCACAATCCCCTGCTCATGGGCATAGTGCGCGGCGCGGGCCAGCGTCTCGACCAGCTGCAGCGTTTGTTTGTAGGGCCAGGGCTCGCCCTGGAGGAAGTCGGCGAGGGTGCCTCCCTCCACATATTCCTGGCTAAAATAAGGTTGATCTTGAATCTCTCCAAAGTCGAAAATCTTGATGATGTTGGGATGATCCATGTTGGCAACGGTCTGCGCCTCGGTGCGAAAGCGATCGCGTGTCTCCTCGTTCTGGGCCCGAGGTGCAATGGTTTTGAGGAGCACCAGGCGATTGAGGCTCAGCTGGCGCGCCTTGTACACCAGTCCGAGCGCAGTCCAGCCAACCAGATCGAGCAGTTCATAGCCGCCGCGCCGGGCCCAGCGTGCCTGCCGGTCCCATTCGCTCACTGGCTCGATCAGAAGCGGTTCGCCCTGCTGAAAGCGCTGGAGATCCTCGGCCAGTGAGAGCGCGCTGGGGTAGCGCTGCGGGGGATTTTTCTCCAGGCATTTCAGGCAGATTGCCTCCAGGGAGGGAGGCACTTCCGCGCGCAGATGATGCGGGGGAGTGGGGTCGTCGTGCAACACCCGCAGCAAGGTCATGTCGCGGGTGGGGGCGCGGAACGGTGGTTGCCCGGTAAGCACCTCGTAGAGAATCGCGCCGAGGGAGTACACATCGGAGGTTTCGCTGATATCGCGCAGTCGTCCCTCGGCCTGTTCGGGGGGCATGTAACTGGGGGTGCCCAGCGCGACCCCGGATTGTGTCTGTCCGCTGTCATCGAGGACGAGCTTGGCCAGCCCGAAATCGGCGATCTTGGGAATCCCCTCGCTGGTCAGGAGCACATTGGCAGGCTTGAGATCGCGATGCAGAATCCCCGCCCGGTGTGCATGATGCATCGCGCGGGCCAGCGCTTCGACCAGCGCGGCGGCTTCGAGGGAGGCGAAGGGGGGACCTGTACGCAATCGTTGCGCAAGGCTCCCGCCCTCGACATACTCCATCGAGAAGTACGAGAGTCCCTGATGTTCGCCAAAATCATGAATGCGCACAATGTGGGGATGGTCGAGGCGGGCGACCGCCAGGGCTTCCAGGCGAAAGCGTTCGATTTCGCGCGCTGTGGCGAGTTCGCGGGTCCGAATCATCTTCAAAGCAACCAGGCGGTTCAGCTGCAGCTGTCGCGCCTTGTAGACCACACCCATGCCCCCTGGATCCAGCTGGGCGAGCATCTCGTAGCCGGGGATCATGGGAGCGTCGCTGGGCGGAGCAAGATCGAACTCGGCAGCGCGGGGGGTGGTAAAGTCGGGCTGCACGGTCACGCCACAAACCGGGCAGCGCGTGCCCACCTCTCCGGCGAGCGTTTCCGCGCCTTCACTGATCGTCCAGCGATGTCCGGCAGGGCAAATCAGGATGATCGACATGGACTCGGTTCCCGGGCAGAGGACACCTACCGTGACCTGGGTTCTTGGCGCCCGTGCGGGTGCAGGGAGCGGATATTTCTGCGCCGCCAGGATCAGGAGAATTGTAGTGATTCGGTGGCGTAGTATGATAGGAATTCGAGCCAGTTCATTGAAATGTCCTGCACAGGGATCACTGTCATGGGGACGTCAACACCTCACTTCCCGACGATTCCCGGCTTTGAAATCCAACGCCTGCTCGGGATGGGCGGCATGGGGATGGTCTACCTGGCACGGCAAACCGCCGTCGATCGCCTGGTCGCTCTGAAACTAATCCGCCCCGAGACGATGACCCCGGCCGCCCTGGCACGGCTGCGGGTGGAGGGAGAAGCCCTGGCACGGCTGCGGCACCCGCACTTTGTCCCGGTCTATGCGGTGGGGGAGAGCGGGGAGCAAGGGTGGATTGCCCTGGAGTACGTCCAGGGCCCGGATCTTGCGGAGGTTCTTGGGGGCATTCCACTTCCCGCGGGCCAGGCTGCTTCATTGGTGTGCGTGCTGGCCAGTGCGCTTCAGGCCGCGCATGATGCCGGGATCGTTCATCGCGATCTCAAACCGGGCAATATTCTCCTGGATCCCTGCAGGCGCGTGCCTGTAGAGGGGGAAGCCTGTCTTCTCCGCGAGGGGAGTTATCTTCCGCGCATAAGCGACTTTGGCCTCGCGCGCCTGACCGATCAGTCCCAGGGGCAAACCCGTTCGGGAGAGATCCTTGGCACCCCGGAGTACATGTCGCCCGAGCAGGCGCAGGGACAGGGCAACCGCGCGACCCCGGCCAGCGATGTCCACGCTCTTGGGGCAATCCTGTACGAATGCCTGACCGGACGGCCGCCCTTTCATGGACCTACCCCTTTTGACACCCTCGTCCAGGTGCTGACCGAACCTCCGGTCCCCCTGCGGCGCATCCGCCCGGAGGTGCCGCGCGACCTGGAAATTGTCTGTCTGAAATGTCTTCGAAAGAATCCTGCCCAGCGCTATTCCAGTGCGCGAGAACTGGCGGAGGATCTCGGTCGGTATCTGCGCGGGGAGGTGATCAAGGAGCGCGCCCCCACCTTGTGGGAAGAGATCCGAATGCAGGGGCATCAGCAGCCCTGGCTGGCCGTCGCGACCCGCATCATCGGTCTGTTCTTCGGGTTATTGCTGATTGCCGGTCCCTTTTTTGGCGAGGCGACTCCGGTCTGGTTGGCGTTTCTCTGTTTCCTCGTTCCGCTCGCGCTCTTTCTGCGCCCCAGCCGGCGCACCCTCGGGGTCTCCCTCCTTGGGCTGGGTGCGGGGGCGCTCCTCACCTGGATCAATGCGCCGCGCATGGTGGAACCGCTCATGTTCCCAATGTTCGCAGCAATTGGATGTGGGCTGGGCGGGATTGCTTCCCTCACTGCACGCTACTGGCGACGTTCGGTGCTGGAGACCTTGCCCGCAGCCCTCACCGGAGCGTTTGTCGGCGCGCTGGCGGTGGTCCCTGTGTGCGTTGCGCAACGTTGGATGACAACTCCGCTTTTCCCGATCTTCTTTCTCTCCGGAGGAGCGCTTGGGGCTCTGGCATTTGCCGTCGGGGTGGCACGGTTTCTTGCCCGCAAGGATCAGCGTCGCTGGCAGCTGCGCGCGCAGTTTGTTCGTCCCACGGTCAAGCCGAGCGAGCGCTCCGCGCAGGTCGCTGAAACCACCGCGCCCTTCCCGGACGAACCGGCGCATGCGCGCCAGGAGCGTGGCAATGGACTCCCCATCCTGGCGGGATACGAGATGATCCGGCCGCTGGGGCGGGGGGGTATGGGGGTGGTCTACCAGGCCCGGGAACGCGCTACCAATCGCCTCGTGGCGATCAAGATGGTGCGCCCGGGTGAGGATCTCAATCCAGTGGCTCGCGAACGGTTTCTCGCGGAGGCTCGGGCGGCGGGGCGGATGCGTCACCCCAACCTGGTCGAGGTGTACGACCTGGTGGAGCAGCATGGCCGGCTTTTTCTGGTCATGGAGTTCATCGATGGGACGAGTCTCGACCAGGCCGACCTTCCCCAGCCACCGCCGGTGGAGGAAGTGGTTCGCTGGATGATCACGCTGGCCCAGGCGCTCCATCACGCACACAGGGCCCAGATCATTCACCGCGATCTCAAACCGCACAACGTGCTTCTGGACCGCGAAGGCGGACTGCATGTGACCGACTTTGGCGTGGCCCGCTTGCTTGATCGCACCGAAGGGATGACCAATACAGGCGACATGCTTGGCACCCCTGCGTACATGGCGCCCGAGCAGGCCGAGGGACGTAGTCACGAGGCCGACCCCGCCACCGATGTCTACGGCCTGGGGACGATTCTGTACTATCTGCTGACCGGGCGAGCGCCCTTTGGGGGGAGCAATCCCCTCCTGGTGTTGCAGAAGGTGCGCACGGAAGAACCAGTGCCACCGCGCCAGTTCCAACCCGCGTGTCCGCCTATTCTGGAGGCGATCTGTCTGAAATGTCTGAAGAAAGATCCAAAGGAGCGTTATCGCTCCGCAAGCGGATTGGCCAGCGATCTGGAGCGGTTTCTCACCGGTCAGTCCACCGAGGCCCGTCCTTTCCCGTGGTGGCGTCGGGCGCTCGCTCATGAACTCCCCATGCGCATTGGTGGTCAGCCGATCACTGTCGCCCTGTTGCTGCTGATCAACAGCGCGCTCCTTGGGCCATTTGTCCTGATCCGTCTCTACCCCCAATCCGCGGTTGGCTATCTCGCGTTTCTGCTGGCGCTCCTGGGGTTGCTGTATCATGATCGGCGTCTACGCGCTCGGCGGCCTCTCTTTCGTGTGCCAACCCCCTGGAATGAAGATGCCCCGATCGCCGCGGTCCAGCGCCACTGGAACGGAGCGATCACCCTCCCGTTGCAAGCGTTGCGGTTTCCTCCCGAATGCTGTTCCTGTTTGCAACCCACCGAGGGCGTCTTCTATCTTCCGCTCGCCGACCAGGAGCACACGGTGGCGTTGCACGTCCCCTACTGTGCCCAGTGCCGGCTCAAGGCCATGCGCTGGCGTCGGAATTGTGTGCTGGGACTGACGGGGGTGTGTCTGCTCCTCCTGGGATGGTGGGTGGTGTGGTTGATCCGGGACCGCAGCGATCTGTGGTCCTTGATCGCGTTGGTCCTGGGCGTGGGAGTGGCGTTCTTTCTCGGGGGGGGCCTGGTCGTGCGGATGCTGCAACGGTCCCCTGTGAGTGGGCGCCGCTATTCGTGGAAGAAGGCGACCGTTACCTTGCGGTTCCGTTGTACCACCTATGCCGAGCGGGTCATCGCGCGAACCGGGGAGGAACGGAAGGCGCTCTGACGATTGCCCAAACGGCCAGCGGTTTCTTCGCTTCTTCCCTAGAGACCCCATGTTCTCACGGCACAATCGATGTCAGCCACACCGTCGCGGTAAAGCGTTAAGGTCGAGGTAATTTCCGCTTCTTTTCCTTCATGCCTCTTTTGCCTGAACGCCGTCATCGGGCACATTTACTTCGTGTGATACCTGACACTGTCTTCGGTGGCGGTCTGCCTACCGGCCGTCGCCGGATCCACATCTGTCTCGGCAAGGGAGTCATGAGATGAGGCTCAAGGTGGCGTTTCCGCTGCTGGCAGCGCTAATCGGCCTGGGGGCCGTCGCTCCACCAGCGAGGGCGTCGCACTGCGGTGCCGTTGCCTATCCGGCGAGTTGTTGTGCTCCGGAGCAGTGCTGCCTGCCCTCCGTTTCCTATCGCATCTGTTACAAGACGGTGATCGATACTGAAACGAGTATTTGCTATCGTCCCGTCTACCAAACTGTCCTGAAAGAGTGTCGCTCGATTGTCCACAAACCGGTGTACGAGCAACACTGCCGCGAACACCGGTACATTGTCTGCAAGCCCGTGTGGGAAACCTACGAGGTGCCGCAGAAATACGTTACCTACCGCACCGTGCAGGAACAACATGTGCGCCAGCACTGCTACACCGTCTACAATCCGGTGACCGAGCAGTATCAGGTGCCCGTGAAGTACTGCACCTACCGCCCCGTGTACGAACAGCACGTGCGCCAGCATCAGTACACGGTGTGCAAGCCGGTGTGGCAGGAATATCAGGTGCCGGTCAAGTACTGCACTTACCGGCCGATTTACGAACAGCACGTGCGCGACCACTGCTACACGGTGTGCAAGCCCATCTATCAGCAATACCAGGTGCCGGTGAAATACTACACCTGCAAGCCGATCTATGAACAGCACGTGCGTGAACACTGCTACACGGTGTGCAAGCCGGTCTGGCAGCAGTATCAGGTGCCGGTGAAATACTGCACGTACAAACCAATCTATGAGCAGCATGTGCGGGAACACTGCTACACGGTGTGCAAGCCGGTCTGGCAGCAGTATCAGGTGCCAGTGAAATACTGCACCTTCAAACCGCACTACGAGACGCACTATCGTGAGCACTGCTACACGGTGTGCAAGCCGGTGTGGCAGCAGTATCAGGTGCCGGTCAAGTACTACACTTGCAAGCCGATCTACGAGCACCATGTCCGCAAGGTGGCGGTCACGTGCTGCAAGATCGTGACCGAGCCGCGCCAGCAGTGTGTCACCACCTACACCATGGAGCCGGTGTGGACCGAGAAGTGCGTCAAGGTGTGCACGGGCGACTGGATCGAGGAAAAGACCTTCTGCCCGGGCCCGACCATTACCAAGTGCTGCCGTTTGCCCGGTACCTGGACCTTCGATCCGTGCACGTGCTCCTCGCACTACTGCCCGGGTCCAGTGATCAGCTATCCGGTGCAATGCCCTGGCCACTGGACGTGCCGCAAGATCTGGTGCCCGCGAGAGGAGATTCGCAAGGTTCCGTGCTGCCACTATGTCCGCAAGGCGCACACCCAGGTTTTGAACTACACCGTGTGCAAGCAGGTGCCGTACACGGTTTATCGCGATGTGCCCTACACCACCTGCAAGATGGTTCGTGAAGAGCACTGCCAGGTGCTGACGCAGAATCGTTGCATCATGGTGCCCGAGGTGAAGAAGGTCCAGATTCCTTACACCACGTGCAAGATGATTCGTCAGGAGCACTGCCAGGTGCTGACGCAGAATCGTTGCATCATGGTGCCCGAGGTGAAGAAGGTCCAGATTCCTTACACCACGTGCCGGATGATCAAGGAAGAACACTGCCGCACCGTGACCTGCAACAAGTGCATCATGGTGCCGGAAGTGAAGAAGGTCCAGATCCCCTACACCACCTGCAAGATGATCCGCGAGGAGCATTGCCGGATGGTCACCTGCACCAAGTGCACGATGGTGCCCGAGACCAAGGTGGTGAAGATTCCCTATACGACGTGCAAACTGCTCAAGGAAGAACACTGCAAGATGGTGACCTGCCGGAAGTGCACGATGGTGCCCGAAACGCGCTGCGTGCAGATTCCCTACACCACCTGCAAGATGATTCCCGAGGAACACTGCAAGATGGTGACCTGCTGCCGCACCAAGCTCATTCCCGAGACGAAGGTGTGCTGCATCCCCTACACCACCTGCAAGTTGATCCCCGAGGAACACTGCCGTACCATTACCTGCCGTCGCTGCAAGCTGATTCCGGAGGAACGCTGCACGATGATTCCGTACGTGACCTGCAAGATGGTGCCGTGTGAGAAGATCACCCAGGTGCCGGTCACGACCTGCCGGATGGAGCCGTACTGTGTGACGCGGCAAATCTGCCGTCGGGTGCCGGTGGTGGAGATGATCACCCCGATTTGCCCGCCGTGCCCGACGCCGTGCCCCGCCCCGTGTCTGAACGGGTGCAAGAATAATCTGCACGAGTGGCTGCCGCGGATGGCGAGCCAGGTGCAGACGGTGAGTGGAAGCTCGCCGGCGAAGTGATTGGTCCTCCCGCCAGGAGTGTCTCGGCCAGCGAGGGAGTTCTCAAACTCCCTCGCTGGCTTTTTCTTTT
>JAKOSN010000072.1 GCA_029777335.1 Planctomycetota bacterium | reverse complement strand
AGTGCGTATCTACCGTCGGGTGCTCACTCCGGCCGAGGTGGCGATCCTGGCGGGAGGCGATCCGCTCGCTCCCCTGGCGCCGATTCTGGCGCTCAAGCCCGAGAAGCGAACCAGGGCACAGCAGGATACCCTCCTCAAGTATTATCTGGATAACCACGATGCCGAGGGGTTGAACCTCGCCAAGGAGGCGGCCAGCTATCGGGCCCAGGCGAAGAAGCTCGAGGAGTCCTTCCCGACCACCCTGGTGTTCCGAGAAGGCAAGGGGAACAAGCCAGCGTACATCCTCAAGCGGGGTGAATACGACCAGGAAGGCCCGCAGGTGACGCGCAACACGCCGGCATTTCTCCCCCCGTTGCCGCAGGAGGCGCCGCGCACGCGCCTGAGCCTGGCCCGCTGGGTGGTGGCGCCGGGACAACCGCTGACAGCACGCGTGGCAGTCAATCGCTTCTGGCAACAGATCTTCGGCACGGGGATCGTCAAAACCACGGAGGATTTCGGCTCCCAGGGCGAACCGCCGAGTCATCCCGAGCTGCTGGACTGGTTGGCGGTTCAGTTTGTCGAGGGCGGCTGGGATGTGAAGAAGACGGTCAAGCGCATGGTGACCTCGGCGGCGTATCGCCAGTCCTCGCACGTGACAAAGGATCGGCTGGCGAAGGATCCAGGCAATCGTCTGCTCTCGCGAGGTCCGCGGTTCCGTCTCGATGCCGAGATGGTGCGCGACCAGGCACTCTTCGTGAGCGGCCTGCTCGTGGAGAAGGTGGGCGGGCCGAGTGTGAAGCCGCCGCAACCGCGCGGGCTGTGGGAAGCGGTGGGATACACCTCCAGTAACACCGCACGGTTTGTCCCGGACACCGGGCGTGACAAGGTGGATCGGCGCAGCCTGTACACCTTCTGGAAGCGCACCTCGCCGCCACCGCAGATGAGCGTGCTGGATGCGCCTTCGCGCGAGGCCTGTGTGGTTCGCCGGGAAAGGACCAATACGCCTCTTCAGGCCCTGCTGCTGCTGAACGAGAAGCAGTTTGTCGAGGCGGCTCGGGCAACGGGCGAACGGGCGATGCGCGAGGGGGGAGTGGCCCCCGAGGCCCGGCTGGCCTACATGTTCCGGCTGGTAACCGGACGGAAGGCAGACACGCAGGAACTCGATGTTCTGGTGGCCACCTACAAGGATCACCTGGCGAACTACACCAAGAATGCCGAGGCGGCCAGACAGCTCATCAGCATCGGCGAAACGAAGGCCGATGCCGCCCTCAACCCCAGCGAACTGGCTGCCTATACCATGGTCGCCAACATGCTGCTCAACCTCGACGAAGTGCTCAACAAGAGTTGACAACAGGGCCTGTTGCGGAGGGGAAATGTCTTATTTTTCGCTCCGCAACTTCTTGCACGATCCTCACGGGAGCCAAACGATGGACCCGCTCCATGAACATCGGAATCTGATCACGCGGCGTCACTTCTTTGCACGCGGGGCCCTGGGTCTGGGAACAGCAGCGCTGGCCTCGCTGTGGCCCTCCGGGATGCTCGCCGCCCGCGAAACTCCGAAAGCGATTGGCGGCCTCCCCGGGTTGCCGCACTTTGCCCCGAAGGCCAAACGGGTGATCTATCTTTTCATGAATGGTGGTCCCTCCCAGATGGATATGTGGGACTACAAGCCGAAGATGGACGCCCTCTTCGACAAGGATCTGCCGGCCTCGATCCGCCAGAACCAACGTTTGACCACGATGACCAGTGGCCAGACACGGTTCCCGATCGCTCCTTCCATGTACAAGTTCAAGCAACATGGCAAGGCGGGCACCTGGGTGAGCGAACTGCTCCCCTGGACGGCGAAGATGGTCGATGACCTGGCGGTCATCAAGACGATCAACACCGAGGCCATCAATCACGATCCGGCGGTCACCTACATCTGCACCGGCCATCAGCTGCCGGGACGCCCCAGTCTGGGGGCCTGGTTGAGTTATGGCCTGGGGACGATGAATCAGAATCTCCCTGATTTTGTGGTCATGACCGCAACCTGGACCGGCCGCAAGGACGCCCAGGCGATCTACAACCGGCTCTGGGGCGCTGGGTTCCTTCCCAGCAAGCATCAGGGCACGGCCCTGCGCGCGATTGGCGATCCGGTGCTCTTTCTGTCCAACCCGTCGGGGGTGAGCCCGGACACGCGTCGGCGCATGCTCGATTCGCTGAACAAGTTGAACCAGAAATACTACGAGGAAGTGGCCGACCCCGAGACGCAATCGCGGATTGCCCAGTACGAGATGGCGTTCCGCATGCAGACTGCCGTCCCCGAGTTGATGGATCTCTCCAGGGAATCCAAAGCCACTCTCGAACTCTACGGCCCCGATGTGCAGAAGCCAGGCACTTTTGCTGCAAGCGCTCTGCTGGCGCGGCGCCTGGTGGAACGCAATGTGCGCTTCGTGCAGATCTTCCACCGTGGCTGGGATCAGCATGGCAACCTCCCCGGCGATTTGCCCAAGCAATGTCACGATGTGGACCAACCCTGCTACGCCCTGATCAAGGATCTGAAGCAACGCGGGTTGCTGGAAGACACCCTGGTGGTCTGGGGGGGCGAGTTCGGCCGCACGATCTACTGCCAGGGGAGACTGACCCGGACGGATTATGGTCGCGATCACCATCCGCGCTGTTTCACCATCTGGATGGCGGGGGCGGGGATCAAGCCCGGGATTGTGTACGGGGAAACGGACGATTTCAGCTACAACGTGGTGAAGGATCCGGTGCACATTCACGATATGAACGCCACGATCCTCCACTGCCTCGGGATCGATCACAAGCGTCTGCAATACAAGTATCAGGGGCTGGATGTGCGTTTGACCGGCGTGGAGGAACATGGCCCGGTCAAGGGAATCCTCGCCTGAGTCAGAGGCCACCGATCCTTGTTCCAGGGACGAGAGGTCCTCCGCGAGCTTGGCGGATGGCCTCTCGCCCCTGCGGTTTTCAGTTCCAGCGCAGGCCACCCCGCCTGTGCCAGTAGGCCTCGGGTTGCTCCTGGAGTGGGCGCAGTCGGTCCTCGATCTCCTCATCCCAGGTCAAAGAACACGCCTGGACATTCGCGGTCAGATGCTCCACCGTGGCGGCTCCGCTCAGAACCACATCGACCCAGGGGCGGGCCCGAACGGCTGCCAGCGCCAGCGCATCGACCGTGGTGTGTCGCCGGCTTGCCTCGTCCTCCAGCACCCGGCGCGACGAGGCAAACTCGGGGCGCTCATTTCGGCTGGTGAGTTGGCCGTTGGCGAGCGCCTCCTTGATAATCACGACGAGTCCTTCCTCGTGGGCCTGCTTGAGAGCGGACTCGGCGGAACGCTCCAGCAGATTCCATGTTGCCTGGACGGTCTCGAAGAGCCGTTGTCCCCCCTGACGAACCTGAAGGGCGCGCTGCAAGGTGTCGGCCTGGCGAGGACCGCTGAGCGAAAGCCCCATGTGCCATCCCCGGTCCTTCAGCCTGGCCAACTCTGCAAGCACCTCAACGTTTTCAAGTACGCCACTGTCGAGAGTCGCGGAGTGAATCTGATAGATCTTGAGATGGTCGCCGAGCAAGGCGCGACTCTCCTCCGCCTGTCGGCGCAGCACGGGCAGCTGGTGTTCCTTGATTTCGTGATGATCTGCTTCCACGCGCCAGTCGGCGGTGTACACATAGCCCCACTTGGATGCGACCAGGACCGCGGCCGGAGCGATCCGACGTGAACGCAACCAGGAACCCAGAAATTCCTCCGCCCGACCGTAGGAACGGGCCGCATCGAAATAGCGCAGGCCAAGCTGCCAGGCAGCATCGAGCACCGCGTGGGTGCGCGCTTCCATCGCCTCCACGTCGTAGCTGTGCTGAAGATCCTCCGCATGGCCGAGGTTGATGTAGCCGGGTCGCCCCAGCGCCGCCAATCCGAGTCCCATCCGCATCGACGACAGGGGATTGTCACTCAGCAAACCTGGCTTCATGGCGCAATTCGCTCCCTTGGAAAGCTGCTTTTTGGTTGACATCTCCGAGCGATCAGGTAGACCGGAGAGATCGATTCACTCGGAACCTCGCCTGATTCTGCTTGACGGAAATTCCCTCATGATGCGAGTTGTTGCTCTCCTGCTCATTGCTCTTGTCGTGCTCCTGCCGCACCGGCCGCTCGGTGCCGCCGACGCTCCGCGCAAGATCGTTCTGCTCGCTGGAACGCTCGATGCCAGTCATCCGCGCGGGACGCATGAGTACGAGAAATCGGTGCGACTGCTTCAGCACTGTCTGGAAACGTCTCCCAATGTCAAGGGGATCGTTGTCGAGACCCATTTCAATGGCTGGCCGCGCGACGAGAAAACGCTCGACACGGCCGATACGATCGTTCTCCTCTCCAACGGGAGCGATCGGAAGGAACAGGATCATCCGCTGCTCGTGGGCGAACGGCTGAGCGTGATCGGCAAGCAAATGAAGCGTGGCTGTGGGCTGGTCACGATTCACTGGAGCACCTTCTTTCCCAGCACCCGGGCGGGCGATCTGATGCTCGATTGGGTAGGAGGACATTTCGATTACCAGTCGGGTCCGGCGCCGAGTCACTGGGCCTCGGCGATTCAACATGCGACCGCCAACGTGAAGGTGGGGACCAAGGAACATCCGATCTGTCGGGGAGTGAACCCGTTCCGCCTGCGCGAGGAGTTTTACTACCAGATCCGTTTTCGCGACAAGGATCCACGGCTGCAACCCATTCTACTCGCCCCTCTGCCCGGGGTGAAGAAAGAGCAGGTGGTGGCGTGGGCGGTCGAACGGAAGGACGGCGGCCGCGGCTTTGGCTTCACCGGCGGGCACTACTTCGACAACTGGTGGGTGCCCGAGTTTCGCAAGATGGTCCTCAATGCCATTGTCTGGACCGCGCATGGTGAGGTGCCGCGCGACGGGGTCGCCTCTACCCCGCCTGCGCTGGAGAGTTTCGACACGTCTGCGCGCCCGATTCAGACGCTGATTCTTACAGGCCACGATGGCCCTTTCCACAACTGGCGCGCGACCAGCAAGGCGCTGCAGGAAGTGCTTCAGCACGATACCCGTTTCAAGGTTCGCATTGTCGAGGATCCTGAATTCCTGGCCACCGGCGATCTGCAAGCCTACGACCTGATCGTGCAGAATTATGTCAACTGGGAGCGGCCGGGGCTGAGCGACAAGGCGAAAAACAACCTGCTGCGTTACCTGCAGGCGGGGCGCGGCCTGGCGGTTATTCACTTCGCCAATGGGGCGTTTCATTTTTCCCTCCCGAAAGCGAAGGAGTCGGACTGGCCCGAGTATCGCCGGATTGTGCGCCGGGTCTGGGATCACACCAGGGGTAAAAGCGGCCACGATGCCTATGGGCGTTTTCATGTGGAGATCGCCGCGAGCAAACATCCCATCACGGCGGGGATGACCGGCTTTGACACGGTGGACGAACTGTATTATCGCCAGCAAGGGGATGAATCGCTCCCCCCACTGATCACGGCGCGCTCCCGGGACACGGGGAAGGACGAACCGCTGGCGTGGGCTTACGACTATGGCAAGGCGCGCATTTTCCAGACGGTTCTGGGGCACTCGGCGGATTCGATTCGTGGCGCAGGGCCCGCGCTGTTGATTCGTCGGGGTTGCGTCTGGGCGGCGGGGCGGGAACAACTAGCGCTGAAGGAGCAAGGGGAGAACACGTCGGAGACACCCGAGGTGAAGTTGACGCTGGCCGAGGGAAAGTTTGGCAAGGCGCTCGATGCGCGCGTGGCCCCGGCGTTGATCCAGGGGAGCGATCGTTTTCGCGACCCGCCGCTCACGGTTGAATGCTGGGCGAAACTCTTTAGCAAGAAGAAGTTCAACATCCTGGTGGCGAGCGATCCCAAGGCGTCGGGGCGGCACTGGGAGATCTACTCCTATGCCGGGAGTGGCGCCTTCAGCGCCTATCTGCCAGGCTACACTCCCGCGGAAGTCGTCTCAAATGTGGATATTTGCGATGGAAAATGGCATTATCTGGCGATGACATGCGATGGCAAACAGGTGCAGCTTTTTGTCGATGGCAAAAAAGTCAAAACCACTGCCCTTGAGCGGAAAACCAAGCAGGGGGTGCCTCGCCATACCGACGGCCCGCTCACCATAGGGCTGGCGACCGATGGAGCACAGCGGATTGAGTGCGATGGGCTGATCGACGAGGTCCGCCTCGCGCAGGTGGTGCGCACGATCCAGAACATCCCTACCACGGAACTCCCGCTCGACGAACCAACCGTTGGCCTGTGGCGTTTCGATCGTCTGGATGTACCCGCGGTTGATCCTGCGTGGACCCCGCGCCCGGCGGCTGGCAATTCGCCGTCGTGGGAAAAGGAAACCGATGCCGACTGGATCGATGATCGATTCCGCACCATGGATACGGGACCGTTCCTCGATGCGACCCTCGACTACACCGGCAGCAAGGGGAAGGTGCGCGTTTACAAGGCAACCGCAATCCGCATTGGCGACAGAGGCGAAGGCGCGGTGGTGTTCGATCGCAACCAGCTGCGCCTGGCGGCGGGGTGGACGGGAGGGTATCTGCACCATAGCAATGTTCGCTTCGGGCTGCTTAACATCCCCACGCCCGTGGGAGCGATGCACTTCAGCACCGCCAACGGGCCGGGGTGGGCGGATCCCCAGGGGAAATGGGCGACGACGCATTCGCCGATGGCGCCCTTGCCGCGCGAGTGGGCCAAATACCGCGGGATCTACCTGCATGGCAAGCGCTCGATCCTCTCCTACACTGTGGGCGACACAGCGCTCCTTGATTTGCCCTGGCTGGAAACGAGCGACGGGCTGAGTGTCTTCACGCGCACCCTGGACATTGCCCCGACCACGAAGGAACTCTCCCTTTTGCTGTTCGAGGAGGCTGGCAAGCGGGTGCTTCCTTTGCCCGAAGCAGAGGGGCTCACGATCGATGGCCTGGCGACTGACAATGGGGTGACACTGGCGGGGCTGCGCACCACGGCTGGCTGCACCCTGGAGGTTGTGCAGGGGAAGGTGCTGCTCCGGGTGGCGGCCCATCGGGAACCTGTGCGGATCAAGGTGCACCTGTGGCATGGGAAGACGTCGGCCTCCTTTGCAAAGCTGGTCAAGCAGAGCAAGGCGGCAGAGAATCTGGCCGCACTCCTCAAGGGAGGGCCGGGGCGCTGGGGCCAACCGCTGGAGACGAAGGGGGAACGCGGGGCGGACAGGGCCCCCTATGTGATCGACACTCTGACCGTCCCCTATCAGAATCCGTACAGGGCGTTGATGTTTCTGAGCGGAGTCGATTTCCTCCCCGATGGCACGATCGCCGTCTGCAGCGCGCATGGCGATGTCTGGCTGGTCAAGGCGAATGAACGGTTGGAGAAGATCACCTGGAAACGCTTTGCCACCGGGCTGTATCAACCGCTCGGGCTGAAGGTGGTTGCGGGGGTTATCCATGTTCTGGAGCGAGGGCAGTTGACGCGCTTGCACGATCTCAACAAGGATGGCGAGGCGGACTTTTACGAGTGTTTCAACAACGACTGGTACACCGGCGACGGCACCCATTCGTTCGATACCTGCCTGGAGACCGATCCGCAGGGCAACTTTTACTTCTTCAAGACGGGCGATACCGAAACCCCGACGGGCGGCTGTCTGCTCCGTGTCTCGAAGGATGGGAAGAAGTCGGAGGTCTTCTGCACCGGGTTCCGTCACCCCATCGGGCTGGGCATTTCGCCGGAGGGGATCATCACCGGCGCCGACCAGGAGGGGAACTGGATGCCGGCGACGCGCATCGATCAGTATCGCCAGGGCGGTTTCTATGGCGATATGCGTGCCCATCACCGCAAGGTGGCGCCGACAATCTACGATCCGCCCCTGTGCTGGCTGCCGCGCGAGGTGGATAACTCCGCTGGAGGGCAGGTATGGGTACCAAAGGATCGCTTTGGTCCCCTTGGCGGGCACGAATTGCACCTGTCTTACGGTCGCTGCAAGCCCTTGCTCTTGCTGCGCCAGGAAGTCGACGGCGTGGTGCAGGGTGGCGCGATCGATCTGGGGCTGTTCTGCTTGTCGGGGGTGATGCGTGGGCGCTTCCACCCAGCCGAGGGGCATCTTTATCTCGCTGGCCTGCGTGGCTGGCAAACGGCCGCCCGGCGCGATGGCTGTTTGCAGCGAATTCGCTACACGGGGCAGCCCGTCTTGCTCCCGACGGCGCTGAGCGTTCACACCGAGGGAATCAAGCTCACCTTCTCCCAGAAGCTGGACAGGGCGATCGCAGAGGAGGTCGCGCGCTATCGGATTGAGCAGTGGGGGTATCGCTGGAGCGCCGACTATGGCTCAAAACGCTGGTCGGTGGCCCATCCGAACGAGGTCGGGCAGGATCCAGTGGCGGTTCAGTCGGCGACATTGCTCCCCGATGGCCAGAGCGTGTTCCTCAAGATTGCGGGACTCAAGCCGGTGATGCAGATGCAGATCGCCTACCATCTCAAAACAACGGAAGGGACTGCCATGGTAGGAACCCTCTATAATACTATCCACAAACTCGCCCCGAGCAGGTGACTCGCGCCCATGCTGGAGCGATACACTCTCAAAAGCTCTCTGTGCAGACCAGGGAGCGTGAGGGCTGGCAAGGGCCCGGTGCGCACGCACCACTGGGAGATCGTCGATGGTGCTCACTCCGTTGCAACAACAGCTGCTGATGCTCGGCTTCTGGGGGATCATGCTCTTCCTGGCGGCCTTGATCCTCCGGCTCACCAGCAGTTACATCGGCGCCGACATGCCCAGCTGGCGACGAGCCATCTTCATGGTTCTTTTCGTCGGACCGGCAGCCTACCTGGTCTTCGATCTGTCCTCCTACGTGATCATGCTGGCGATCCAGGATGTGATGCTGCGCGTGCCGCCGGACTACAGCTACACCAACTGGTTCCGTGAACCGCTCCCGTTGAAATGGCACATCATCAGCATGGTGCCGTTTATCAAGCACATCCCCGTCATCTTTGCAATTTGTGCGGCGGGGGTGCTGCAGGCGATCACCTTGCAGTTGTCGGTGACGTTTCGGCGCGCCCTGGTCATCTTCGTGGTGCAGTGGGCGCTCACCATTTTGACGATGTTTGCTCTCTCTTTTGTCGTCAATATGGGGCTGGGGGTGGTGGGTCGCACGATCGATTACACCGCGAACCTTCAAGGGGATGATCAGCAAGCTTCTGGGCAAACTCCCTCGCGCACGCTTCCCCCGGGGCACAGCGATCTGGCGATGAAATCGACTCCGCCGGAGAGCGAGCCGACCCTGCGCACCTACCTGACCAGCCTGAAACACAACCTCGATCCCTTTCTGGAGGAGATCAAGACGGGGTGCGAGCCAGTCACCAGGCATTTGCCCCAGGGAATTCAGGAGTTTCTTGCCGAGGGAGGTTGGTGGCTGGTGATCGGAGCGCTTGGCGTGCTCGCCCTGATCTGGGCGCTTGCGCTTCTGAATCGGATGATGCGGACGTTCTTCAAGCCGCGCAAACGGAAGAAGAAAAAGAAGAAGCCGCGCACCAGATATCTCGAAGCCGATCTGAGCGAAAACCTCGGTGAACTGGGGGATGTGTACACCGAGGAAGGCGACCAGATGGTGACGATCAAGGGCTTACCCGCACGGACCCGGCTGGTGCTGCTGGCGGCGGGGAGTCGCGATGTCACGGAGCTGACCCCGGAGATGGCGGATCGCCTCCTGGATCTGATGAGACCCGGGTTGGCGGCGATCGTCGCTCACGATTCCCCGCGAATCGCGCTGTGGCCGCCACAATACAGCAGTGAGGCCTTTCCGACACTCTTTGCCAGCAAGATGCGCATCCCTGATCCGAAAGGGGCTCCCTCGCGCTGGGTGCTGGTGAGCGGAACGGTCGAGATTTCCCGGCAGAAGATCCACGTCGGGCTCGCCCTGCTGACCGAGAAGCCAAATCTGTTGCGCCAGGTGGTGGTTCCAGGAGGCGACTGGCCGGGGATACTCGGCGTGGTGCAAAGCACCGCGGTCTAGGCGGCCTCGCTGCGCTCTTCCCGCCAGCGAATAAAGCGCTCGACGAAGAAGGTGATGGCTGCTCCCGTCGCCAGGCAGACCACGCTGACGAAGCGAATGCCGGTAAGCAGTTCGACCAGCAAGATCAGCACGACCACGGCCAGCGCACCGACCCCGAGGAACATCCACTCGCGCGTGGTGGGCTGAACTTCCTCCCAGAGTTCCTGCACCTTGCCGGCGATCCCTTCGGCCTTTGCTTCGGAGCGCAGCCGGGGACGCGGGGATGCCTCTTCCGCCTCTTCCTCCTCGTCGGCCGTCTCCGGGAGCGTGTCCGTTGGCTCGGGCTGAGGTGCACTCAGCACCACCTGCTCCTCGTGATGGGTTTCCCGGCTTTCCTCCTCGGTTTTGAGGAAGACACGGAGGGTCTTGGCGATGTGGCTGGCATTTTTGGGACGCCGGGCAGGGTCGGGGTCGATCATCTGTTCCACGATTTGCGTCAGCATTTCGGGGAGAAGTGGATCAATCTCGCGCAAGGGCAGGGCGGAGTGGCGGGGCTGAGGCAATTGCTCGGGGCTAAAGGGGTCACGGCCCGAGAGCGCTCGGTAGAAGACACATCCCAGTCGGAAGATCTCGTCGGCGGGAGTCGGCTCGATCTTCCCTTGCTCTGGTTGCTCCATGGGCGCGAGCCCGATGTCACCCTCGCTCTCCAGATCGGGTCGCCCCAGCGCCGAGGCATCAAAGATTGTGCGGCGAGCGGCCCCAATCAAAATCCGCACAGAGCGCTGCGAACGTGGGCCTTTACCCGTGGCGGTCAACAGGAGACACTCGGCAGTCAATGCTCCACCCGGGAGATGGCGTTCATGCAGAACGCGCAGCCCTTCACAGGCCAGGGCGAAGATCCGTGCTGCCACCTCCGGAGCAAGTTTGCCACGCCGGGAGAGTACATTTGCCAGCGTTTCGGCGTCGTACTGCTCGCGCACCACATAGTACATGCCGCGCGCGGTCCCCTCATCGATGGCCCGGCAGATGTAAGGATTATCCAGAGCGATCAGTTCGCGCACGATCTTCTTGATGCGCTCGGCCTGCGCGGGGTGGTTCATCACACTCGACGAGAAGATCTGCACAATCACCGGTCGATCAAGAGGATCCCTGGCCAGGTAGGCGCCTGCGAGCGGACCACTTTTCAGCTGGTCGTGGACCCGGTATTGATTGAGAAGCAGTTCATCCGCCTTCCCCTGGCGCAGCAGGTCCACGACAAACCCACTGAGAAAGTGGTTGGTGCGCAACCATGCGCAGAACTTGCCGACGTCGGCGCGTTCCGTGCGCTCGGGGCGAAACCAGCGTGCCTTCATGGCGGCCGAATCGCGGGAGGACATCAACTGGAGCTTCTCGATGGTTTCGCACAGCGCTTCGACGGACAACGTCATGGGAGGGGTCCACAACTGGGAAATACAGCAAAAAGCGATGGGAAGAAAGGACTGTCAGGTTACGGTCCGCGGAGGTGTGGGTGGAGTTCACCTCCGCGGATCAGCACGGCTAGCTCGCCAGCAGACCAGCGAGCTATTTTTTCTCGTTACGCTTTTCCTCGACCTGACGTTTGACATCCACCGGTTTGGTGTTCAGCGTCTTGGCGACCTGGTCGGAGACTTTCTTGGCGACCAACCCACCCGGATCACATCCGGTGGCGATGGCGATGATCTTGCCTCCCTTGCCGATGAGGATATTGGTCGGCATCGATTTGGTCTGGAACACCTTCCAGCTCTCGCCCTTGGTGTCCACCGCGTAGAGCATGTTCAGCTTCTTTTCCTTGACATAGCTGGCGACCTTGGCATCGGGTTCCTTGAAAACCGCGAGGCTGATCAACCCCGAAGGTTTGTACGATTCCTGGATCGCCTGGAAGTACGCCAGTTCCTTGTCGCAACCGGAGCAGCCACAGGTTAACCGCACGAGCACCGGTCCCTTTGCGGTCAGGTCGGCGAGTTTGATTTCCTTGCCAGTGGCATCCTTGATCGTGAAGGCAGGGGCCTGGGAGCCGACCTCGACCTTGGGAGCGGCTGGTTTGGGGGGATCAACGGCGCGGAGGCTGCTGGTGCACAGAGCGAACACCGTCAGCGAGGCGAGCAGGGTTTTCATGCACGTCTCCGGGGTGGGAGGAACAGGGAGGGTTATTTCATGGTGATTGAGGATACCAGATTTCCGAGTGCCGTCCAGCAAAAAGGCGGCGCCCCCAGCGCTCATGCGCCTAGCTCACGCCCAGGATCCAGCCTTCGAGGGCGGCCTGCGCACGTTCGTTCTCGGTAAGGGGCGGTTGGAAGTAGCGGTCGAGAATGCCACGGCGAGCACTTTCGCTCAGCCAGCGGGCAACGGCGTAGGCATCCTGCTGATGCGCGGTGCGATTGCTTCGTGGATAGCGGTTGCGCACCAGCGAAGGATACACCTCGGCGAGAACGGCCTTCCCGGGCGGGATGCTCCACCCATCAAAGGGCCAGAAGTGAACCCGATCGCCGACGGCCTGACGAATGCGTCGCAACCAGGGCAACCCGGCATGGGTGGACTTGGCCACCTGTCCCTGCACATCGAAATGAAAGACCGACTTGGCCGAAGAGGTCCACTGCTCGGTCAAGCGCAACTCCGTGGGTGAGCCCGTCCGCAGCGGATGCTTCTCTCGAATAAAATCGACGTAGGTGTGTGGCGAATCTGTGGGCCAGTGGGTGCAAAAATCGTCGAGAAACTCCTCCCACGAAGAAAGACCATAGCGCTCGAAATACTCTCCTGGAAAAGAAAAACCATGATCGAGGCCAGCGAGGTAGCGGCACCCGGCGCGTGCCTGTTCGATCAGCCACGCGGCGATTTCCTCGCGACACCAGTTGCGCAGGCGTGTTGCCGTGGCGGCAGCGGGAGAAGGGATCGCACGCGGTTCTGCGGAGGCGTCGGTCGCATAAACCTGGAGAGCCGGCGTCCGCGAACGAGGTGTTTCACCCCCGGAATAGTCGATGCCGATGTAGCGATCAAAGGACACAATGGACCTCATGGTGCAGGGGGCAAGGCAATCAGCGAGGCTCGGGGGGCAGCAGGGAAGGCAAGGCGGGCAGGTGCTCCTTGATGGCCACTCCGCTCGTCTGTTTCTCCCGCATCTGTTGCGCCAGGGCAAGAATGCGCACCGCGGCTTCAGGGAGGCGCACGCCCCGCGCGTGAATGTTGGAGATCAGGTTGCGCTGGGCGTCGGTATGACCCGCGCTCGGCCGATACGCCATGTACGCCGACAGGCTCTCCGCGGTTGCCAACCCCGGGCGTTCGCCGATGAGCAGGACAACGATATGGGGATGAAGAAGATCGCCAATATCGTTCATAACCCCCACCCGGCAGTGGCGCACGAAGAAGGGTTGTCCCCAGGTCCAGCCATGGGCCTCCGCGCCCTCGGCCAGCAAGGGGAGTAATCCTGGCACCTGACTGACAACGGCGGCGGCGGACAGGCCGTCCCCGAGTACCACCTGGAGGTCCGCACCGGGGGGGCAACGCTCGATGAGCCTGTCTCGTCCGGCCGCGCTCAACTGTCGGCCCCGATCCGGACGCATCAGGTAGTCGCTTTTGCTGGAGGCGCGCGTCTCGACCTCGAAGAGGTGGAACTGCTGGACGAGGGAGTTGCCAAGATCCCGGTCAAGGTCGATCTCGCTCTGGACGGCGTCGCGTGCGGCGGCATGATCCTGACGCAGCTG
Organism: Planctomycetota bacterium; assembly: GCA_029777335.1. GTDB lineage: Bacteria > Planctomycetota > Planctomycetia > Gemmatales > Gemmataceae > JAKOSN01. The sequence goes on along the minus strand of JAKOSN010000072.1, from coordinate 6,940 downwards.
GAGATAGGTGTTGCTGCGGTAAGAGGCGCCCGCACGGCCGGCGAGGATACGGGCTGGCGTCCGTGCACGAATCGCCTCGATCAGTTCATTCATGGGGAGTCGGCTCCGTTTTCCTGCTCGGGGGAGGACTTGCACTGCGCCACGGCATTTGCTAGCAGAAATAATACACCCTTGAGCGAACTTCTACCACGGACTCCTCATGAGCAGTTTCGCCAAACGTAGGATTCTGATCACCGGCGCGGGGAGCGGCATCGGCCGGCAACTCGCCCATCTCCTGGCCGTCGAGGAGGCGACGCTGGGACTCGTGGATCGCAACCCCGAGGGACTGGAAGCTCTCGCCCGGGAACTCCAGGGCAAGCAGGTGGGCACTGCGCACGCCGACGTTACCAACGTGGAGCAGATGCGCACGGCCGTCCGCCAGCTGGAGGAGCAACTGGGTCCGACCGACATTCTCATTGCCAATGCAGGGATTGGAGTGCGGACGTCGGCGCTGGAATTTCGCATCGAAGACGTCACCGCGCAGATCCAGGTCAATCTGATCGGGGTGGCCAACTCCATCGACGCGGTGCTGGCGGGGATGCTGCAACGTCGCGCTGGGCACCTGGTGATTCTGTCGTCGCTGGCCTCTTATCGAGGGTTACCTCAGATGGCGGGGTACTGCGCGAGCAAGGCGGGGGTCAGCGCTCTGGGCGATAGTCTGCGTGTGGAACTGGAGCCGCAGGGAATTGCCGTCACAACGATCTGTCCAGGATGGATTCGCACGCCCTTGACTGCTAGTATTGAAGTGCCTCAGCCGCACATGCTCGACGTTGAGGTGGCCGCGCGGCACATGATTGCAACCATTCGCGCCCGCAAGCATTTCACTGCCTTTCCCTTGCGGGCGCGGGCCCAGGTCGCACTGCTGCGCTGGCTGCCCTCGCCCATCAGCGACTGGATGATTCGGCGCATGGTGCGGCGGCTGGAACAGAAGAAGTGAGTGCGGCCCATGGAATCGCTGTTCAGCTATGTCGCCTCTCCCAGCACCTGCGGCTATCTCCCGGAGCAACTCTGGAGCCTTGAATACGATTATGTCCGCGAACTGAATGCGGAGGAGTATCAAACGCTCATGTTGACGGGGTGGCGCCGCTTTGGGCGCATGCTCTTTCGCCCCCATTGTCGGGCCTGTAGCGCGTGTCGCTCGCTCCGGGTGTCGGTATCGAACTTCCGCCCCGACCGCAGCCAGCGCCGCGCCTGGAAGGCCAACGTGGGCGAGGTGCGGCTCCGTATTGGACGTCCCATGGTGAACCGAGCGCGTCTTCAGCTCTATGATCGCTATCACGCTTACCAGGCGACACACAAGGGCTGGCCGCTCCACCCGGCCAAGGATGCCGACAGCTACGCCGAGTCGTTTGTGCACAACCCCTTCCCGATCCAGGAATGGTGCTATTACCTGGACAATCAGTTGCTCGGCGTGGGTTATGTCGATGAACTCCCCGCCGGGCTGTCGGCGATCTACTTCTTTTACGATCCGGATCAGCGTGCGCGCTCCCTGGGAACCTTCAACGTCCTGAGTCTGATCAACTATGCCCGCGAACACAAACTTCCCCACATTTACCTAGGGTACTATGTTCCCGGCTGTGCCTCAATGGAGTACAAGCCGCGCTTTCGCCCCAATCAGGTACTGGGGGTCGATGGCGCGTGGCACGACTTCCTGACCTGATCGGCAGCGAATGCTTGCACTCGTGGTGGGAAGCGGTATAGTGGGGAAAGTTTACCGGGGCCGCCGCCGGCGTCCCTGGCTTGCACGACCCCACGCTAACCCGCCGCCCTGAGCCACGAGTATTCCCACCATGACGATCTCCAATGCCTCCAAGGAGGCCCAGGCCGTTCGCGAACTCGCCACTGCGTACAACGACATGACCGAGCAGATCGGCAAGGTCATCGTGGGGCAGAAGGACGTGGTTGAGCAACTGCTCATGGCGCTCTTCAGCCGTGGCCACTGCCTGCTGGTGGGGGTGCCGGGGCTGGCCAAGACGCTCCTGGTTAGCACGGTCTCGAAGATTCTGCACCTGACCTTCAAGCGCATTCAGTTTACCCCCGATCTCATGCCGGCCGACATCACCGGGACCGACATCTTGCAGGATGACCCCGAGACGGGCCGTCGCCGGTTCTCCTTCCTCCCCGGCCCCGTGTTCGCCAACATGCTCCTGGCCGACGAGATCAACCGCACTCCCCCCAAGACGCAGGCGGCCCTGCTGGAGGCGATGCAGGAACACCATGTGACCGCCGGCGGACATGCCTATCCGCTCCCCGAACCGTTCTTTGTCCTGGCGACGCAGAATCCGATCGAACAGGAAGGCACCTATCCGCTTCCCGAAGCGCAGCTCGATCGGTTCATGTTCAACATCGTCGTCGGTTATCCGGATCGCGACGAGGAGATCGAGATCATGAAGCGGACCACGAGCGTGGCCAAGCCAGAACTGAAGGCGATGCTCAATGGCGAACAGATCCTGCAACTGCAGCAGGTGGTGCGCCAGGTGGTGGTGGCGGATCACGTCTTCCAGTACGCCGTCGATCTGGTCCGTTCCACGCGTCCCCGGGAGCGAGGGGTGCCGGGTTTTGTTCCAGAGTTCATCGCCTGGGGTGCGGGGCCGCGCGCCAGTCAGTATCTGATCCTGGGCGGCAAGGCCCGCGCGATTCTCAATGGCCGGCTGCATGTGACGACCGACGATATCAAGGCGGTCGCGTATCCAGTACTGCGACATCGCATTGTCACCACCTTCCACGCCGATGCCGAGGGGGTGACCACAGACAAGTTGATCACTCGGCTGATCGAGGCGGTTCCCCTGCCGCAACAGGAAGCTGCCGCGACCGTGAAACGCGCCTGAGGAGACGTTCCTCTCTGGGCCCTCGTCGCCCGCTTCATCACCCTGCGTCCGCACCGAGAACTAGCCAATGTCTGCGTCGGTACATTTTGATCCCTCTTCCCTTTCGCGCTATGGGCGGCTGGCGCTGGTGGCGCGGCAACTCGTCGAGGGGTTTCTCACGGGTGTTCACAAGAGCCCCTACAAGGGCTTCTCGGTGGAGTTTGCCGAACATCGCCAGTATTACCCCGGCGATGAGATCCGCCACATCGACTGGCGCGCCTACGGTAAGACCGATCGCTACTACATCAAGGAATACGAGGAGGAAACCAACCTCAAGGCGCATCTGCTGGTCGATGCCAGTGGAAGCATGGGCTACAAGGGAAAAACGCAGAGCAAGTTCGAGTACGCCCAGCATGTGGCAGCCTCGCTGGCCTACCTCATGTTGCATCAGCGGGATGCGGTCGGCCTGATGCTGCACGATACCAAAATCCGGCACATGCTCCCTCCCAAGGCAAGTGCGAAACATCTTTTGCAGATCCTCAATCTCCTGCAAGAGGCACGCCCCGAGGGGGAAACGAGCATGGCGCCGTTGTGGCATCACATGGCCGATCAACTCAAGCGGCGCGGCCTGGTCGTCATCCTCTCGGACTGTTTCGACAAGGTGGGCGAATTGATACGCGCGCTGCAGCACTTTCGCCACAAGCGCCACGAGGTGCTGCTGTTTCATGTGCTCGCCCCGGAGGAGATGGAGTTCCCGTTCTCGCGCTGGACGGAGTTTCGCAACCTGGAAGTGAGCGGCCATCGTGTGAAGGTCGATCCGCAGCGCCTGCGCAAGGAATATCTGAAGAACTTCAATACCTTCTGCCAGCAACTGCGGGAACAGGCAGGGCAGGCGATGGTCGATTATCATTTGCTGCGGACCGATCAACCCGTGGAGCGGGCGCTGGGCGTGTACCTCACCCGCCGGCAAAGCCGCGGTTAACGAGGAGCGTGTGCGTTCATGGTTCCCATCTCATTCCTCAGTCTGGCGATGCTGGCGGGGCTGGCGGTTCTGGTCATTCCTCCGTTGATTCACCTCCTCAATCGCCGTCGCTACGAGGTGATCGAATGGGGCGCCATGCAGTTTCTGGAGATGAGCGAGGTCACGCGGCGGCGCATGCATCTGGAGGAACTTCTCCTGATGCTGCTTCGTATTGGCCTGCTCGCGGTCCTGGTGCTGGCGCTGGCGGGGCCGTATCTCGACAGTTCGAGTCGGTTGCTGCAGGGAGGCCGAGTGAACCGCGATGTCGTCCTGGTCTTCGATGGGTCAGCGAGCATGAGTTACACCGGCACGGGGAAGTCGGCCCAGGACCAGGCCAAGGAATGGGCGATCGACTTTGTCCAGAAGATGGCGCCGGGGGATGGCGTGGCGATCCTGCACGCCCGGCAGCAGGCGATCCCTGTGCTGGGACAACTGACAACGGATCGCGAACGAGTGATCGACCAGATTCGCCGGATGCCTGGTCCTTCGGGCAGTGCCTCGTGGCCGGCGGCGCTGGAACAGGCCCGTGCCATTCTGCAGGAGAGTCAACGGAGCGAACGCGAGATCATTCTGATCAGTGATAATCAGCGGGTGGGCTGGGCCGATGACCGCGCCACGCTGGCCTGGAAGGACTTTGTCGCGCTCAAAAAGGAGCAAGCGGGAACGACCCCGCGCGCCTGGGTGGTGAACCTCGATCCTCAGCGGCCCGCCAATCCGCCCAACTGGTCGCTGGCGGCGTTAAGCGCGAGTCGAGCCGTGGTCGCCGTTGAACAGGAAGTAACCTTTCGCACGGCGATGCAACTGCACGGGCAGACGCATTACGAAAGACCGCATCGCCTGCGCCTGGAGGTCAACGGGCAGTTTATCAAGAATATCGAGACCCCTCTCAAGGCCTCTCTGGAGCGGGGGCAGATTCCGCTCACCTTCAAATATCGGTTTCCGAAGCAACCCGGGTCGTATCTGGTGTCGCTGATCCTTGAGCCAGATCTGCCGCCGGCTGAACGCGGGCCCGGTTATGTGATCAAGGATCACCTCCCGGCGGACAACCGCCAGGATTTTGCCGTGGAGGTGGTGCGAGCACTCCCTGTGCTCCTCGTCGATGGCGATACCACCACGGATCCGAAGACACGTGGATCGTTCTTTCTCCGCGATGCACTTTCGCCAGCGCGGGATCAGACCCCGGTGGTTCAGGCGCGGGTGATTCCCATTCAGGAGTTCAACGCAACGAGCCTGGTTGGGAGCGGGTCCGAACGCGAGCCGAGTGGGATCGACGATCGTCCGCGCGTGCTGATTCTGTCCAATGTCGCCCGGCTGTCAGGCGAACAACAGCGCGTGATTGACCGCTTTCTCCAGCAGGGGGGCGGAGTGCTGGTGACGCTGGGCGAGCGGTGTGAACGTGACCACTACAACGCCGAACTCCATCGGGAGGGCAAGGGGTGGCTTCCGGCCAAGCTCGACGAGAAACAGGGCGACGAGAAGAAGGTGAAAGAGTCGGTCCGTCCGCTTCCTTCCAGTTTCTACCACCCCGCCCTGGAGATGTTCCGTCGCCAGGGCGTTGGAGGGCTGGAAACGGCCTGGTTTGCGCGCTGGTGGAAGCTCTCCACGCCGGGCGCAGGGAGCACCAGCACGCCAGTGGCGCTCTTCCACAAGGAGACGTTGCCGTTCCTGGTGGAACGCGCCCATGGCGAGGGGAAGGTTCTGCTCTGTTCGGTGCCGCTGGACAACTCCTGGCGCACCAATGTGGTCGATGTGCCCGCCTATGTTCCGCTCGTTCACGAGATGGTCTATTACCTGGCCAGTTTGCGTGTGGGGGAACACAATTTGCCCGCAGGACAGCCGCTGCGCTATCGCCTCCCCACCTCGGCGAGTCTGGCCGGGCTCACCTTGCAATCGCCTTCCGGTGAGACCAGGCCTTTCAGCATCGAGGCCACCGATGATCGCAGCGCCTACGCCGCCCAGATCGTGCAGCAGGTGCAGGGTCCGATCCTGGTTTCGGAGGGACTGCGGGAAGCGGGCATCTGGAAATTGAGCACGCCGGAGCAGCAGACACAGTTCTATGTGGTGCAGTCCGACAGTCGCGAGGCAGACCTTACGCCGATGAGCGAGGCGGAACGCAAACAGCTGGAGAAACTGGCACCGCTCACCTTTGTGGATCATCCCGAGGAATTACGCGAGCGCCTGTCCAACTCCAGCAGCCAGGTGCAGTTGTGGTGGTGGTTTCTGCTCGGGCTCATTGTCCTGCTCTGCTCGGAAGTATTCATGACACGCTGGATTGTGAAGCAGCGTTGAGCGTGCCAGACGGGGGACCCATGTTTCGCATCAATCTGCTCGATTCGCACGCTCTGGTACTCACGCCGCGGTGGACCGAGTTTGCCGGCCCACTCCAGGCGGGGCTGATGTTGCTGGTCTGCCTCCTTCCGCTGGCGCTGATCTTCTGGCTGTACAGTTACGAGCTCAAGCTGGTCGCTGGCCGGACCGCGCTGGGATTGCTCTGTCTTCGCGTGGTAACCGTGGCGTTGATTCTCTTCCTGGTCTGTCTGGAGCCGATCTACGCCCACACCAGCACGCGCGAGATTCCAGGGCGCGTGCTGGTGACCGTCGATCGCTCTGATAGTACCTCCATTGCCGATCCGCAAAGGGAACCAATCGATAAACTTCGCCTGGCCCGGGCGCTCCGCCTGGGGAACGATCTTTGTTCCGAGGCGCAACTCGTCGACTGGATTCAGCAGTATGCGAGCGGAGGGAAGCTCCAGTGGGTGAAAGCAGAGGAGTTTCCCGACCCGACCAAACGCGAGGAAGCGACGCGTGACCGCAAACGGATTCACGACGAGGTGTGCAAACGGGTTGATGGATTGACACGCAGCGAGGTGGTGCAGCGCTTGCTCGCGCCGGAAGGTGGAGACCTTCTCGCGCGGCTGACTGCCAAGCATGAATGCACCTTGCTCGGCTTTGCGCGAGGCACCCGCAACGTTACGCCAGAACAGTGGCGCGACCTCTTTGCACCCGTACAGGTGCCGGAGGATAAGAGCCAAAAAGAGGAAAAGACCGATCTGTTAACTACCTCGACCGATCT
>JAKOSN010000350.1 GCA_029777335.1 Planctomycetota bacterium | reverse complement strand
TAGCACCGCTGGCACCTCGGCCCGTTACGCTTACACCGACGATCGCGTCTGTGCCTACGGGAGTTTTCATACCGGGGGAGCCAACTTCTGCTTTGCCGATGGTTCGGTGCGCTTTCTCCCGGATTCCACACCCCTGCTCCAGTTGCAACTGCTCGGCGCCCGCAACGATGGTCTGGTTGTCGCCCTCCCCTGATCGCACAAGCAGGTCTTTCTCCGCCCCGGGTTCGTTCTGCCACGTCCCGGGGCGATTCCTGTCGAGGAACTGAGCGACTTCCCTGGGAGCCTTCTCATGAAGACGATCGCGCGCCTCGTTTCTGGTTTGTTGATGAGTATCCTGGTTCTCGGCTGCAAGCCGGACAGACCCGCGCTGACCGAGGTGAAGGGAACCGTGACGTACAACAACCGTCCCCTGTACGGCGTGGTGGTCTCCTTCATCCCGGACTCGACGAAAGGAACGCAGGGCCCCCGCGCCACCGGGGTGACCAACGATCAGGGTGAATTCACGCTGACTGCCGACACCAATGAACCGGGCGCGGCGCCGGGGTGGTACAGGGTGACCGTCGCCGACCCGAACGTGCGGTCTGGTCGTGAGGAAGATCCCTTCAACACACAGCCAGGCGGGACCAGGAGCAAACCGAAGCAGGTGAATCCTCCGCTCCCACCTCTGGTCGCCGACGCCACACGCAGTCCCCTCCAGGTCGAGGTCAAGCCCGGACAGAAAGTGGAACTCAAGATCCCCTGAGTCGCCCCGCTCGGCGGCGAAGGTGCAGAACGAAATCTTGCCTTTCTGCGGGACCCTGTTAAGATACCAACAGAATGTCCCCGTAGTTCAATTGGATAGAACGTCGGCCTCCGGAGCCGAAGGTTACAGGTTCGAATCCTGTCGGGGATAATCATCTCGACAACAACTCCCTCCACCGCTTTTCGACCTCTCTCATCGAGTTCTGTTCGCTTTTTCGATAACCCATTGTGTTCATGGTTTCCCCGGCGTATACTACCCCTCTGAATAGAACCCCTCGGTGGGCTGTCCGCTGTTTGGGTTTGTTCGCACAAGGGAGATTTGCTCATGGTCAAGACATGGTCGATGCTGGCGGCGCTGGCTCTGGTGTTCGCTCTCGTCACTGGTGCTCAGGCTGAGGAGAAGGCGAAGGAAGTCACCCTCAAGGGGACCATCTGCTGCGCCAAGTGTGAGTTGAAGAAGGAAGCGAAGTGCGCCACCGTCATCAAGGTGAAGGATGGCGACAAGGAAGTGATCTACTACTTCGATGCCAAGGGTGACAAGGCCAACCACAAGGCCATCTGCACCGAGGCGAAGGCGGGCTCCGTGACCGGAACCGTCTCCAAGAAGGGCGATAAGATGATCATCACCGTGAAAACGGTGAAGTTCGACTGAGCCGGGATATCATTCCCGCGGACTCTCTCGCCACGCTGTCCTCCCGCCCCCCATTCCAAGGACCCGCGGAGTTCTTCTCCCGGGTCCTTTGCCTTCCTCTCCTCGCTCGTCACAATCCCCGGCGATCTCCACTGACCGGAATCCCTTTTTTCCTGAAGCGCGCCACCAGGTCGTCCAGCACCTCGCCACGGAGCAACATCGGGTTGATGTCCTCCTCGGTGCCATCTTTCTTGACGACCCAGGGCGTGACCACCTCGTTGGGCTGTCCGCGCTTGCTCCCCACCGTCTTGATCCTGAACTCCAGCCGCTGGCACTCGTCGTATCGGATCGTTCTGGGTTTTCCCAGCGCTCCGCTCCTGTACTCCACCTGATCGTCACCCACTTTCACGTACTCGCTTCGAGCCGCCCACGCCGCGCCCAGGCTCACCAGAGGGAAGAGCGTCAACAGACTGATCCCCAGCAGTTTCGGCCAGACCGGATCTTTGCGGCGCACCACGAAAAAACCGAGGGGCAACATCACCACGGCAAGGATTACAAAGCAGAGCGCAATCCACGGGGCCAGGGTATAGGTTGCCGTCGTTCCCTCGTCGTGCCGGGTGATGCAGCCGACCACACCCAGGCAGAGCAGAAACAGGGGGAGAGCCCGCTTCATACAAACGCCTTTCACGATAGGAAAAATCATCTTTCTGGAAGGGCGCCCGTGTCAAGGCTCCCCATGGAGGGCCCTGCCAAGAGTGCGAACCAGCTGAGTCATCTCGGCGACGATCTCGGTTGCTGGGCGCTTCCCCCATTGTTCGAGGAAACGCACCAGGGCACTTCCAACGATCACCCCATCGACACTCTCTCGCAACAGACGCACCTGGTCGGGCTTGCTGATCCCAAAACCCACGCACAAGGGGAGCGTCGTCTGGCTGCGTAACCAGGCCAGCTGATCATGCAGTTCCTCGGGGATGCGCTGCCGCTCACCCGTGATCCCCGCCACACTCACGCAGTACAAAAACCCCGTGCAGCGCTGCACAATGCGCAGGGCGCGCGGACGTGGCGTGGTCGGCGTGACCAGATGGATACACTTGAAATCGCGGATGGCACACTGCCGAGTCAGTTCCTCGGATTCGTCCACCGGCAGATCAGGGACGATGATTCCACTCATCCCCGCACGCATCGCCTGATCCAGAAAGCTGGCTGGACCACGCCGATGAATCAGGCTGTATGACACCATCCCCACCAGCGGAACCTGGCGCGTCGTGATTGCGGGAGTGTCAGCCAGCTGTCGCACCATGTCGAAGATGGCATCGAGCGTGAGCCCTTTTTGCAAGGCGCGCGTGTACGAGGCCTGAATCACTGGGCCATCGGCGATCGGATCGCTGTACGGAAAACCGATCTCCAGCAGATCCGCTCCGGCGTTGACCACCTCCTGCGCCAGCATCGTCGTGGTGGGCAGGTCGGGATCCCCAGCGCTCAGAAAAGGAATAAACGCCTTGCGCCCCTCGGTCCGCAAGCGTTGAAAGAGTTGGTCGATCGGATTCATAACGCTCCCGGCCCTCAGATCTCTTCACCTTCCAGCCGCGCCACCTCGTAACAATCCTTATCGCCTCGTCCGGAGAAGCAGATCACCACCACATCCTCGTGGGCGCGCGTGCTGGCGATGCGCATTGCCTCAACCACCGCGTGGGCGGTCTCCAGAGCCGGGAGAATCCCTTCCAGCCGCGAGCAGAGGTGAAACCCCTTCATTGCCTCGTCATCGCCGACGCTGGTGTAGCGCACCCGCCCGCAGTCTTTCCAGTAGCTGTGCTCGGGTCCCACTCCAGGATAATCCAGCCCCGCGGAGACCGAGTGCACATCCGCCGTCTGTCCTTCGGGCGTTTGCAGGACATAGCTGTATGTGCCGTGCAGCACCCCTGGTTCCCCCTGGTTAAGGGTGGCAGCGTGTTGCCCCGCACTCAGCCCTCGTCCGCCCGCCTCCACACCGACCAGTTCCACCGAGTGATCGGCGATGAAGGGATGGAACATTCCGGCCGAGTTGCTCCCCCCTCCGACGCAGGCCAGCACCACGTCGGGCAACCGCCCAAGCTGCGCCAGGCACTGTTCCCTCGTCTCCCGGCCAATGACCGACTGGAAATCACGGACCATCATCGGAAAGGGATGCGGACCGACGACACTGCCAATGATGTAATGGGTATGAGCAACCGTCGCCATCCAGTCGCGCATCGCCTCGTTGATGGCGTCGCGCAACGTTCGGCTGCCTGTGGTGACGGGAAAGACGGTGCTCCCCAGCGCCTTCATCTTGAAGACGTTCAGGCGCTGACGGCGGACATCTTCCTCTCCCATGTACACCTTGCACTCCAGGCCGAAGAGCGCGGCGGCGGTCGCCGAGGCCACGCCATGCTGGCCCGCTCCCGTTTCAGCAATGATGCGCGGTTTGCCCATGCGGCGCGTAAGCAGAGCCTGGCCGATGCAGTTATTGATCTTGTGCGCTCCAGTGTGGTTCAGATCCTCGCGCTTCAGATAGATGCGTGCCCCCCCCGCCTCGCGTGTCAACCGCTCGGCAAAATACAGCGGCGAGGGGCGGCCGACATAGTGGGTGAGGTACTGATGGAATTCTTTCTGAAACGTGGGATCCTCGCGCGCAGCCAGATAGTGCTCGGTCAGCTGTTCCAGCGCAAACATCAACGTTTCAGGGACATAACGCCCGCCATAGGGGCCAAAGCGGCCCTGCTGATCGGGCACGGCAGAGGGAGAAACGGTCATCGGCAACTCACGCGGTGGGTTCTTGAATCAAGCTCTTGTTAGCCTAGCAGATCAGAGGAGAACTTTCCAGAACCGCCAACCGGTGTGGCTCCCAACCGAGCGCTCGCGGTATAATCGCCTCAGCGAGGGAGTTGCTGTGCCTGAATTGCCTGAAGTTGAGACTGTGGTTCGCGATCTCCGCCCGTTGCTGGTCGGAAAGCGTCTCTCCGCCATCCAGGTTGGGAAGCAGAAGCTCCGCCGGCCGTGGTTGTCCGCCTGGGAACCGCTCCTTCTGGGTCGTGTGGTGCAGAGCGTCCAACGTCGAGGAAAATGGATCCTGGCAGCGCTCGATCAGGATCGCCACCTGGTGTTCCACCTGGGGATGACCGGCCAGTTGACTGTCGTGGACGCTGCCACTCCGGTGCCGAACCACACGCACCTGATCTTCACTCTCGACGAGGGAGCCACCCAGTTGCGGTTGCGTGATATTCGCCGTTTTGGCTCGGCCACCCTGTATGAGAATTCGCCCGCCCTGGAGGAAGCGTTCACTGCTGCTGGCCTTGGGCCAGAACCGTTCGAGCTGGACGATCGTGCCATGGCCCAGAGATGGAGCCAACGGGTTCGCCAGAGTCGCCGCTGTTTGAAAGCGATCCTGCTCGATCAGGGGGTGGTGGCCGGGGTGGGCAACATCTACGCCGATGAGTCGCTCTTCCAGGCACATCTGCACCCAGCGCTGCAGGGAACCGAACTGAGCGCCGCCCAGGCCACTCGCCTGCGCCAGTGCGTGGTTGCCGTCCTTCGACGAGCCATCGAACAACGCGGATCGAGCATTCGCGATTACGTTGGTGGATCGGGGCTGCGTGGCCGTTTCCAGGATGAATTTTGCGTCTATGGCCGGACCGGCGATCCCTGTCCCCGCTGCCAGACTCCCATCGAGTGCCTGCGCCTGGCGGGACGCTCGAGCCATTTTTGCCCACGCTGTCAGAAGAAACGTTCGGGGTGATCCCGCTTCGACGAGGTGGCCTTTGCCATGTCTTATCGCGCGTTCAAACGTCTGCTTGGCGAGACCAGCCTGGAGCGCAAATGTCGTTTCCTCTTCGGCGCCTTCATCCTGTTGCTCATCACCGCGAGCTTCTGGCTTTATGCGCGGCAGACCGAGTATCTCGCCTACGATCAGATCACAACCACCTGTCGGCTGCTGGTCAACCACATTGTCGCGCGCCAGATTGCCACCAAGTGCCGCAGCCATGAACTGGGAGTGGACCCGGAAGCGACCCTGCGCAGCGAGGCGATGGACGAATTCCGCAGCAACTGGGAAGATCACTGGCCCAAGTCACTCAAGGACTACGAATATCTCTTTATCCTCCCCAGTGCCACTCGGGCGGAAAACAAACCCGACGACGAATATGCACAGCAACGACTGAAAGAGTTTCTCCTCAATCCTGCCAAGAACGAGGACAATCAGCTTCTGCTGGCGCGAAAGCAAAACCACTATTATGGAGCGATCCGCGCCAGTCGCTCCTGCCTGGGGTGCCATCAGAAAACCAACCCCGAACTGAAGGAAGGCGGACTGATCGCCGTGATCAAGATCCGCACGTCCACGCAGTCGATCGAGGATGGCGTGCACCTCAACCGCGCCTTGCTCATCTGTACCGCCCTGGCCACGGCCCTGCTTATCATGAGCGGAAGCTATCTGATTGTGCGCTATGTGATTGTCAAGCCGGTGAAGCATCTCAAGGAAGTGAGCGACGCCATCAGCGCAGGCGAACTGAATGTCCGCAGCGAGATTCAAACGGGCGACGAGTTTGAAGATCTCAGCCACGCATTTAACCGCATGTTGCGGAACCTGGTGGCGATGCAGGATCGTCTGCGCAAGGTCAATGCCGATCTCGATCGCAAGGTCGATGAACTGGCCCAGGCCAACCTTGCGCTCTTTGAATCCAACCAACTCAAAAGCGATTTCCTCGCCACCATGAGCCACGAGCTGCGCACTCCGCTCAACTCCATCATCGGCTTTAGCGATGTCCTCCTCTCCAGCCATCAACTGAACGACAAGCAACAGCGCTGGGTGCGCAACATTCAAACGTCAGGAGAACGACTCCTGAACCTGATCAATGACATCCTCGACCTGGCCAAAATTGAGGCGGGCAAAATGGATGTGAAGATCAGCGAGGTGAATCTGTACGACATCTGCGACGGCATGATGACCATGTTTCGCCCCCTGGCCGAGAAGAAAAACCTCGACCTGCGCAGCCAGATGGAACCGGGGATCCCGACCCTGCGCCAGGATGTGGGGAAGATTCAGCAGATTCTCTCGAATCTCCTCTCCAACGCGGTCAAGTTCACCCCCGAAGGGGGACGTGTCCTTCTGCGCGCTGCCCTGGTGGTGCCCGCGCCCAAACCCGAGGACGATCTCGGGATCGGTTCGGACTATCTCGACAGTGAACGAGAGGCGCCCCGACCGCGCGAAATCCTGCTGATTGTGAGCGATACCGGAGTTGGGATTACTCCGGAGGAGCAGGAGCTGGTCTTCGAGAAATTCCGCCAGGGGGCCAATCCGTTGACGCGTGAACATGCCGGGACAGGGTTGGGCCTGTCGATCACGCGTGAATTGACCAAACTGCTCGGCGGCGAGGTGACGTTGCAAAGTGAACTGGGCCGCGGCAGCACCTTTACCGTGCGACTGCCGCTGCAACTAAACACGGGCCCGCGCCTGGATCTGGACCTGGCGCGGGAGAGTGTCGATCTTGCCAAGGCCCAGCGGATCGATGCCCGACTATACGCCACGCCCGCCTCGGGAGGAAGTGATCCAACCATCTGATCCGGAGGCATCCCAGGAAAGGAAAACCGCCGAGGGAGAAGTCGTGTCCTCAACACGACTTCTCCCTCGGGAAGTCCCGCTCAGGCAAAGACACGATAATCGATGTTGGGGAAGGCGTTGTGGCGTCGCTCCACCTCGCTGAGCCACGGTTCATCGATCGAATCGTGCTTGATTTGCTCGTACAGATGGTTGAAATTCAGCACATGAACGCGCGTGCGCTCATGGGCATATTCCACCATGGTGCCGGTTTTCATGATGAACGCCCAGTCGCTGGATTGCCCCAGCAGAAGCTCTCGGGCCGCCTGGTTGAGCGCGCGCCGGCGTAGGGGTGCCGGGTCCGGGAACTGCCGCGCCAGCTCCACCATGCGATCGGCGCCCTCGTGCAGATGCGGATAGATCCAGTCGTTGGACCCTTCGAGCCACACCTCGCAGTAACCCTTGTAACCCCAGCTCGACATCACCGGTTGGCCACTCGGGTTGTTCGGGTGGCGGGCCAGGTACTCCGGGACCGTGATGGTCTTCACGATGTTCTGATCATGGTGCATCTTGCGCAGCAGGAAGTGGATCCAGTCCGGTCCTTCAAACCACCAGTGGCCGAAGAGTTCCGCATCGTAGGGCGCGACGATCAGCGCGGGACGACCTTCCATCGAGCCCGAGAGCCATTCCACCTGCTTTTCGCGGTTGAACATGAAGTTCCCCGCATGCTCGGCGGCCTTGTCGAGAGCCGCCTGGTGGTTGTACGGCTCTTTTTGATCGGTCCGGCCGGTGATCTTGTAGTACTTGATGCCCAGCATGCTGCGCTCCCCCATCGAGTGCAGATGCGGTTTGAGATACTCGTAATCGAGATCAAAGCCAACATCGCGATAGAAATCACGATACACATAGTCGCCCGGATAGCCCTCGATGGCGCTCCAGACCTGCTTGGACGATTCGGTATCGCGGGCCAGAACCGCCACCTTGCTTTTCGGACAAATCAGAGGGGCATAGACGCCATAGCGCGGCCGGGGTTCGGCGAACAGCACCCCGTGCGTATCGGTGAAGAAGTACTCGATTCCCGACTGGGCCAGCAGTTCGTCGACGCCCTCGATGTAGCCACATTCGGGGAGCCAGATGCCACGCGGCCGCCGGCCAAAGTGACGTTCAAACTCGCGTGCCCCGATCTCGATCTGCGCGTGGACGGCGTTGCGGTTGTGGTGCATCAGCGGGAAGAACCCGTGGGTCGCTCCACAGGTGATCAGTTCGAGTTTGCCCGACTCGTAGAAACGGCGAAACCCATTGAGCAGGTTGTTGCCGTATTGATTGACGAACACTTCCCGCGCGCGGTTGAAGCGCTGGTGATACATCCGCGCCAGCGCGTTGAATTCCGGCTCCCAGCGCGTACGTTCGATCTCCTTGGCGGACAGTGCAATCAAATTATCGAGATTGCGCAGATAGCGGTATTGCAACAGCGGATCACTCAGCATCCCTGCGAGCGTGGGCGTGACCGACATCGTCAAGCGCCAATCGACCCCGTCCCGCTCCAGAGCGTCGAACGCCTCCAGCAACGGGATGTACGTTTCCGTGATCGCCTCGTACAGCCAGTCTTCCTCGAGAAAGTCTTCAAACTCTGGATGACGGACGTAGGGGAGGTGGGCGTGCAGGACGAGACAGAGATAACCAAGCGGCATGATGTTGTCCTTCTCGATGTCCCAGCAACCAGGAACCCATCTCGGATTTGATAGGACCTCGGTCGGTCTTTTCAAGCCACCGCTCGACCGGCTCCGCTCCGAAGCCGTTGACAAAGTCCGGGCGCGCCAGAGGTTCGCAAAAATGCGGGATGACAACTTTTGGCCTGCTCGTTATAGACGTTCCACCGAGATTTCCGAGGGCCTGAAGCTGAAGGAGGGAGGCAAAATGCATCGAGTACGCGGTTTGCTTGGAATCCTTCTGGCCGGGGCATTGCTCGGCGGGGCAATTCAGGGAACGGCGGCCGATCTCACCTTTACCCAGACGACCTTCGATGCCGGACCGACCTTTACCGGCGCCCCCTTGAAGCACACCTTCACCTTCGTCAATTCGGGCCCCGACATCATCAAGGTCACGGGGCTGCACACCACGTGTGGCTGCCTGACTCCGAAAATGGACAAACTCCTCTATCTCCCCGACGAAAAGGGGGAAATCACTCTTGAGGTGAATACCCTCACGCAACCCGAAGGAGCGCAACACTGGCCGATGACGATCCAGACTGAACGCGGCGGACAGACCAGCACCCAGGTGCTGACCATCAAGGCCACCCTGCGCACCGAAATTGCCGTGACCCCCGCCACGCTCACCCTCTACACCCAGGGAACGCTCACCCATCAGGTCACGGTGACCGATCTGCGCCCAGGCGGAAAATTGCAGGTGCAACAGGCGCGCACCACCTCGCCCCATGTCCAGGCACGCCTCGCTGGAAACCGCCCGGACTCCGCCGGTCACCTGCAGCAGGGCGTCGAGGTAAGTCTCGCTCCAGGATGCCCCGACGGCCGCGTGGAAACCACCCTCTCCATCTATACAAGCGATCCTATTTATCCCGAATTACGCGTACCGGTCACCATTGTCAAGCGAGGTGCGCAGGGAGTGACGAGTTCCCCCAGCAGTGTCTCGCTGGTGACAGGGGCCGGTCAGCCAGCGCCCGGGCGCGTGGTTCTGCTGCGGGGTAACGAGGAGACGCCGGTCGTGGTGGACAGTTTGCACTCCGATCATCCCGCGGTGCTTTGTCGTTGGGCGGCCGGGCCAGGGAAGATGGCGACGGTCAAGCTGCTGATCGATCCCGCCCAGATTCCTGGCGGAGAACTCAGGACGGCAGTGCGCATCCAGGTGAGCAAACCCCGGGCGCAAACCGTGATCATTCCGGTTCAGGTGACGATACGCTGAGCGGAGGCACCGGCCCGTTCTGCAAATTGTTCTGAATTTGCAGCAACAGGTCGCGCATGTGTTGCAGTTCGGCGCTCGCGACGTTCCGGGTGGCCCGATCGCGCACCCGTCGCGCCCCTTCCAGGATCTGTTCCCAGACCGGCTGTACACGCGGCGTCGGGCGAATCAATTTTTTGCGGCGATCGGTGACAGAAGGATGTCGCTGAATCCAGCCATCGCGTTCCATGCGATCCAGGATGCGCACGAGGGTTGGCGCCTCGATGTGCATGCGCTCGGCCAGCTGCGACTGGGTCAACTCCCGCTCCAGCGCCAACCACCCCAGCACTTGCCACTGCCGATAGGTGATGCCGTGCGGTGCCAGTTCCTCGTTCAGGGCGCGTTCAAACGCGCGGGCGGTCATGTGGATCCAGTAACCAATACTCGACTCGAAATCGTGTGTCAGCACGGGAGGCTCCCAGGTCGCACGCTGGCTCCCCGTTGGCAAAACGCCTCAAGGTTGGATGGTGCGCCGCCCGAGGCGATCCCCGAGCGGCGCGTAGTCAGCGGCCCTATCTCGGGGCGCCAGGGATCTTCTTCGCCGAAGAATCGGTGGGCGGTCGATCCAGGGTGAGGAAGGCAAACAGATCGGCCAGTTCCTGGGGTTTGATCTGTTTTTCCAACCCCTCCGGCATGAGCGACACCTTGCTGACAAAGACCTCCTCGACATCGCCCCGCGCGATCGTCTCCAGTTTGCCGCCCTGAATTTTCAGGACAATCCGTTGCGGGCTGTTCTCAACGACCAGGCCGGTGATCACCTGCCCCTTGCGCGTGTTCACCGTGGTGGCAATGTAGCCGGCGCCGATCACCAGGCTGGGATCGAAGACATTCGAGAGCAACTGCTCAAAGTCGGCCCGGCCATTGGAGGTGATATCCGGGCCCACCTCCTGTCCCTCGCCATGGATCTTGTGACACTGGGCACAAACATTCTTGAAGACCAGCATTCCCGCCCTGGCATTTCCAGGAGTTTTGCGCAGAAACGCACGCATCTCGTTGACAATCTTTTCGCGCTCCGGATTGCGATCCTCGCGAAACGTTCCCCAGACCTCGCGCACCCGGGCCGCCAGAGCGGGATCCTTGCTGGCCAGCATCTTGCGCACCTGGTTGACATTCAGGGCAGTGGCGGGGATTTTCTTGCTGGCGATCGCCTGCAACAGCTTGTCGCTCCAGGCACGCCGTTGCGTCAAGAGTTCGATGGCACGCGGTTGCAGTTCGCTCTCCAGCGAGGGATACTCGTCCAGAATCACCGTTGCAACCTGGGGATGATCCCATTTTCCGAGCAAGCCAAGCACCTCGCCACGGAAACGCGCCGAGGTGGCCTGGCGATCCTTGAAGAGCTTGCGGACGGCGGGGAGCAAACCCGCATCGTTGGCGGCGATCAGGGCCGCGAGCGCCTTGGCGCGGATCTCCTCGGTGCTCCGCGGATCCGCCAACCCCGTGCGCATCCGCTCCAGCGCGGCGGGATCACGCCAGCTGGCGGCCAGCGCTGTTGCTTCCAGCGCGAGCGTCTGATCCCTGTCGTTCTTCATCATGCGCGCAACAAGCGGGGCAATTCGCCCTTGCAGTGACATCAGGCTATCACCACTCAGTTCGCCCGTTTGCACCTTGGTGGCCAGCAGAGCAAGACACTGTCCGCACGCGACGGGGTTGGCGTTTCTGCCCTCGCTCAGCAGAGCGAGCAACCCGGCCAGCGCAGGGGCATCGAGCTTTCGCGCGGCCAGAATCCGTTCAATGGCACGGGGCAGCAGAGCCGCGAGCGGCTGAGCCTTCTGTAAATCGGCTTTCTCCACCAACTTGATAAACGCCGCACTCTGCGTCTCCAGCAAGGGGTGCAGATTCTGCCAGACGATGTGCGGAATCAGCACGTCCTGGCCGCATCGTGACAGCACTTCCACGAGGAGCGGAATGGCATCCACCCCCTGAAGTTTGCGGGCAGCAATCGCCACCTGAAGCTGAACATCGGCCGAAGGATCCTTCGCCAGTGACACCACCCTGTCACGCAGCGACGGTTCCACCTTGCCGAAGTTCCCCGCCGCGCGCACTCCCCAGGCCCGGAAGGTCGCGTCTCGGTGGGCCAGGAGTTTTTCATGGAACGAGGGCGTCAGGCTGCCGGTGCCCACCAGCGACCACAGCGCATGCAAGCGTGCCTTGCGCGGAGCCTGCTCAGAAAGCACCAGCTTTTCCAGAGCAGCGCGGGTCTCGGGATGATTCCGTTCGCAAAGCAAACGCTGGGCGAGATCGCGATAGAAGTTATTGGGGCTGTGCAAACGCTTGATCAACTGTTCGTCACTTTCACGGGCCAGGTCAAACTTTGGAGCCCGGGGAGTATCCTTGTAGCGAATGCGGTACAGACGACCCCGCAGCCGATCGATCCCTTTGGGATCGCGATTGGCATCCTGGTAGCAGTGATAGCGATCATACCAGTCGAGAACGTACAAACACCCATCGGGGCCCGTTTTCTGGACCACGGGCATGAACCAGGCGTCGTTCGCGGTGAGGAAATCGGGCGCCCCCTTGCCCACATAGGTCGAGCCGTGGCGCTGGAGCACATCGACATTCACACATCCGCCATGGATATTCCCCATGTAAAGACGATCGCGGTATTCCGGTGGATAGGCGTCGCTATCAAAGTAATGAATGCCGCAATAAGCCGCCTTCTGATGCTTGTGCTTGACGATCGATTCAATCTTCCAGGTGAAGGGCGGATAGGGCCCGCCCTGACGGTGATAGTAGCCAGTCTCGGTGAGATGCCAGAGATGATCGATCACGCACGCACTGACAAACGCGCTCCCCTCGGTATCGAACGCCACGCCCCAGGGATTGCTCGTGCCCTCACAAAAGAGCTGAAATTCGCGCGTTTTCGGATGGATGCGAAAGAGGGCACAGGTGAAATCGAATTCCTTTCCCTGATGTTTCACATGGCTATGATTAAAAACACCGTTGAGACCGTAAAGCCACCCATCGGGGCCCCACGTCAACGAGTTGGGAAGTTCGTGGGTGTCATCACGGCCGAATCCGCTCACGACGACCTCGGGTTTGCCGGCCGCCTTGCCATCGGGTCCTTCCTTGTAAAACAGGATATCCGGAGCGTTGGCCACCCAGACTCCGCCATGTCCCACCGCAATCCCCGAGGGAATATTCAAGCCCTCGGCAAAGACGGTGATCCTGTCCACCTTGCCATCGCCATCGGTATCTTCAAGGACCTTGACGCGATCACGTCCCGGACCGGCAGGACGACGCGGATATTCCAGGCTCTCGGTTACCCAGATGCGGCCACGTTCATCGAAGGTCATCGCCACGGGATTCACCAGGTCGGGTTCGCTGGCGACCAGTTCCACGGTGAATCCTTCGGGAACCTTCATCTTCTTGATCGCCTCGGCTGGCGAAAGCGCGGGGCCAGGGGGCTGCGTCTGGCCGTGAGGGATCGGTTCCTTTTTGTCGGGGCGGGTCTGCGCGGGGAGGAAACGCTGCGTGGCGACAACCCCCAGCATGAGCAGAACGAGTCCGAAGCGAAGGGGGAGAGATCGAAAAGTACACTTCACCGTCGTGTTCCTCGAAGTTGAAGTCGTGGCTGGCGAGTGAATGTCTATCAGTGCTCAGAATACCTGCTCGCACCCTGGAGTGCCATCCTCTCCTGGGATCGGATCGAGAAACAAGAAGTCCCCGCGCGGCAAGAAGCGGCGCGGGGACCGGATGACAAACGTTCTGAGCGAAAGAACCTACGGCTTGATCTCCTTCAGACGCAGTCGGCGCAGCTGCAACCCGCCCGACCCGACGATCTGCAAACTATCCGCCTCGGCGAGTTCCGGGGCCTTGGTCAGATCCACCTTGTCGGCAACCACCGTTCCATTCAGCCACACGCGCGCTTTATTGTCCTTCACCTCGATTTCCAGGTAATTCCATTGTTCGAGGGGATAATCGGCTTTTTTGCTCGGCTTGCTCTTCAGCCCGGGGAGCGCACCGGACCCCTCAGGGAGATCGCCAAGGACCACGGCGGCCGTGCGGGTTTTTGCGCCGGCGAGTTGCACCTGTCCCTGGGCACCCTTCACGGCCTTCCATTCCAGACGGACCACAAAGTTGCGCGCAGGGCGTTTCCATGAGCGCTGCGAGGCGTCCGAAGCGAGGAGCGTGTCGCCCTCGGTTTTCCAGCCACTGCTGGCCAGTTGTCGAGACGCATCGAGCGGTTCGTAGCCAAGTTCCTTGATGCGGATATTGCGGAAGTCGATCGGAGCACCTTCGGCCTGCAATCCGACATACCCGCGCGCTGGTTTGAAGTCCTTCACTTCCCACGCCTGTTTACCATTGCACCAGAACGTCAAGGTATCCCCGACGGCGCGCACGCGCCATTCGTTCCATTCCATCACCGGCTTCTGCAACTCGGGGACAGCCTTCCCGCCCTTGGCCCCCCCCATCAAGTTGCCTGCCGCCTTCTGGGCGAGGTTGATCTGGTTGGGACCCACGTTGCGCGCGCTCCGGATGTAGAACCCACTGTTGTAGTTTTGCCGCAGCGGACGCCATTCCATGCGGATCTCAAAATCGTCGTAATCCCACTGACTGGCCAGATGGGGTTTGCCTCCCCCAGAGAGTTTGATCAACCCGTCGGTCACTTTCCAGTTTGCCGGCGTCGCGGAGTTGTCGGTGAAGCGCCACCCGGTGAAATCCTTGCCATTAAAGAGCGAGACAAAGCCGTCCTTCTTCTCCTCGGCGCTGATCTCCTGCGCCGGCAGAGCGGAAACGACCCCCACCAGG
>JAKOSN010000349.1 GCA_029777335.1 Planctomycetota bacterium | reverse complement strand
TCCAGGACGGCCGGCCAGTTGGTCGTGCCATCCAGCAGCGGACGAAATGACTCCAGAGAATAATCGGTGCCCTTCTTGGTGAACTCCTTCAGATGCACATTCTTGATGCGCTTCCCCAGCTGGCGGATCCAATGTTCGGGGAATTGAAAAAGCATGATATTGTCTATTTAGCGCGTTTAATTTGACACGCCAGGTGCGGAACCATCTCGATCAGTAGCATTACTTCCGGCCTTGTCACCGAGGGAGCGAGCATGGGCGTGTCGATCGGCTTGGATCTTCGTTATCAACAACGTATTTCGCCCATCTGGTGTCAGCGCCTGTCGATTGCCTTGCGGACCACCTCGAGCGCGATTGCCGCCTTCTCACCCTGCGTTTCGACCATGGCGCGGTAAGGCGAGATCTCCCCTTCCGTGATCCGAGCGAGAAGATCAGTACGCGAGAGTGAATGATCGATTGGGACCGTCATACTCGAACCGGCAAGAATGAAGGAAGTCCCGGCCAAGCAATGCTTGGGCTTTCCCATGTGCAAACTCAGCATGAATGACGTGGAAGCTATCGATGATCAGAGAAGGAGCGGGGTGGGACAATGCGAGGCTGACAGCAAACCATTCGGTCCGATGCGGGGTGTCCCCGGTCGATGAGGTATGAATAGTAATCTCATCAATAGCTGTTAAGTCGAGGTGATCGAGAATAGATAGATCAACCCCGGTCAGGGCTGAACCAGTGTCGATCACAGCAAGGACAAGTTTCGGTGACGGGATGAGGAAATTGTTCCGTTCCAGTAACTTTTGCCGAAAGGAATCTACGCCAACATGGGAATCACCACTTTCTCGGTCGTCCGAATTTCATTGGCCCCCGTGTTTTTCCGCAGTCCCACGTGCCATCTCCCCCAGCCACGCCGCAACCCCGCAGGCCAGGACCAGATCATCCTGCGGGCCTTCTCGCCAGGATTCCAGGGTCTCTGATGTCGTCCGCCTCGGCCGGATCGAGAAGGAAGCCAGTTCGCGCGCCAGGATCTCGGTCTCTGGCAGGGAGCGGGGCAATGCGAGACGCCGTGTTTGTAACAGGACTTGCAAGGTGCCCACGATCTCCTGGTGGGGGACGTACCAGCCTCCCAGTGTACCACGCGTCACTTCCTGACCCACCGTCAATGTCAGCGGGCAGAACAGGCATTCCACCTGTCCTTGTAACCCCTGCGCCAGCAGGACACGGACTGCCCGTCCCATCCCCGTTTGATCCACTCCAACCACTGCGCGGCGCAGCAGCGCTGTCTGGAGCAGCGTCCGCACCGCCATCGTAATCGCGGGATAAGACATCCCCAAAGGAAAACGCTGCAGATGACGCAGCGCGTATCTAGGCA
Source organism: Planctomycetota bacterium (assembly GCA_029777335.1). Lineage (GTDB taxonomy): Bacteria > Planctomycetota > Planctomycetia > Gemmatales > Gemmataceae > JAKOSN01. The sequence goes on along the minus strand of JAKOSN010000349.1, from coordinate 395 downwards.
AGAAAGCGCTCGGGTCAGGCAGGGATCGCTCAAGCACCGCTACGGCAGTGAACTGTTGCGCCTGTCCCAAGCTCAGGCCGACAAAACAGCGTGTAGTCGTGTTCATTCCAGGAAGACCCCCGGAGGCGCTTGGGCGATCAAGCTGTCCCCGCCAGAGGAAAACGAGTCCGCTGTCCAGGGCGGGTTGCGTTCGGCCCACCAGCAGGCCAACGCCAAGGCCAGCACCAGATCATCGTGCACACCTTCGCGCCAGGCCCCAAACGTCTCATGGGCCGACAGGGTGATCTTGACCTGGAAGGAGTAGAGTTCCTGGATCAGAGTCTGCACCTGAGGGAGATCCCGCGGCATTTTCAGGCGACGTTGTTGGAGCAGCAGTTGCAAACAGGTGACCAGCT